>JAGWBD010000063.1 GCA_021296065.1 Anaerolineae bacterium | reverse complement strand
TGCGTCACGTCAGCGATTGCCGTTTGCTGGGTCTGGACCTGGACGCCGGCGTGCTAAGGGAGGCGCGCAGCAACCTCGGGGCGATGCCGGGCCTGTTGCCGGGGCAGGCCGACGCGCTGGCCCTGCCGCTCCCTTCCGGGAGTGTCGACGCCATCATCCTCTCGGAACTGCTGGAGCACGTGCGGGACGATGTGGCTGTGCTACGGGAATGTCAACGGGTCCTGAAGCCAGGCGGCGTCATGGCGATCACCGTGCCGCATGCCAACTATCCGATGGCCTGGGACCCGATCAACAAGACCCTCGAAAGTTTGTTTGGCGTTCACATCGGACATGGCCCGTTGGCGGGATTCTGGGCCAATCACCTTCGTTTGTATACGCCGGATAAATTGCGCGAACGCGTCCTTGCCGCCGGTCTGCAGGTGGAAGAAGCGCGTTCCCTGCTGCATCATGCCTTCCCTTTCAGTCACAATCTGGTGTATGGCCTTGGCAAACCCTTGCTGCAGGCCGGCATGTTGCCAGAGGCCCTGGCCGACGTGGCGGATCGCTCCCGCTTTGCCAGGGAGGATGGCAGCCCGCTTAATCCCCTGCGCATGGCGCTGCGCGTGCTGGAGTGGTTTGATCGTCGTAACCGGCCGAACGAAGCGCCAGGCAAGGCAACTGTGAACCTGGCTGTCAAGGCGGTCAAGCCAGGATGAACGAAGGCGAACAGATGAGGGAACCGGTCGCGCTGGAGTCTTTGACACTGGCCCAACTTTGCCGCCGACTGCTGCGCCATCCGCGCAGAACGCTCGCCGGTCTACGTCTGATCGTCACAGAGAGCCCCGAGGTGCCTCCTGAGGCGATACAGGTCAAGGCCCCCGAAAAGATGCGGTCTACGCGGAACATTTCGGTCGGTCTGAACAGCGTCGGGGTTGCGCTGATCCTTAAATTGCTGGCACTTGCGCTGATTCTGTGGGGCAGTCACGAGCTGGTGCCGGTTGACCTGCCCAGAGACAACGCCGCGCTGGCAAGGGCCGCGCAAATTCTGCTGCCTGGCCTGGTTCTGTGGCTGGTTGCGGACCTCCTGAGTCCCTGGCCGCAACCGGCCCCTGGAGAAAAATCGCCGGACGCCGTTTTACAGTCCGGTACCCGCTGTCTTGCGCACGCCAGAAGAAAATCAGCCACGGTGCTGGCCGTCCTGTGCAGCTTGCTGGCGTGGCGCTATACGGCGGGGAACACCTTCACCCTGGTCGGATTGTTTGCCTGGGTCGGGAGCATTGCACTGTGGCATTACGCGTTGATGCCGGCGAGTCTCCCGGTACGGGAATGCTGGCGCAAGCTCAGGCGCATTGTGCGCGGAAGACACTGGCAGAGCGTTGATCTGCCGGCCCTGTGCCTTGTTTTGCTGCTGGCCAGCGGCATACGGCTGTTCCAGCTTGACGAATTCATGCCAGAGATGACCAGTGACCACGTCGAAAAAATTCGGGACGCCTGGCGCGTCAGCCAGGGCAACTACAATGTGTTCTTCGCCAACATTGGCGGTCGTGAACCCTTTCAAATGTACGCGATGGCCTTGCTGGCACAAGGGCCGGGGCTCGGCTTCGATTTCTACACCCTGAAGCTGTTGACGGCCCTGGAAGGCATCGTCGCCGTGCTGCTAATCGTTTGGGCCACGCGGACCGTAGTCGGCAACAGGGCGGGATGGCTTGCAGGGGCTCTGGTCGCTACAAGCTATTGGCACGTGATTCTCAGTCGAATGGGATTGCGCATCGTTCTGACCACTGCGGTGGCGGCCCTGGCGATGGGATTTCTGTGGCGGGCACTGCGGGACAAACGACGTCAGGATTTTCTGGCCGTCGGCCTGGTGACTGGATTCGGCTTTTACACCTATCAGGCGACACGCATGTTGCCAGCGGTCGTGATCGCCGCTGCCACGCCGATCCTGTTGTTTTCAGCCTCCGGCCAACGATTGTCGCTCCTGCGAAACCTTGCCGCTCTGGTTATCGTCGCCTTCGCTGTATTCGTTCCGCTGGGCAGTTACGCGCTAGAGGCGCCACAGGAATTCTGGCATCGGACCACCAGTCGGATACTGGGTGATGAAGCTGCCGGGACTGGTGCAGAAAACGAATTGCAGGCCTTGCTGGCCGACGTACCGGTAGCCCTCGGCCAACTACTCGAAAATATACGCAATGCCCTGCTGATGTTTAATTGGAAAGGTGACTTCTCCTGGTTCAATGGCGCCCCTGGTCGCCCGTCACTTGACCCGTGGACAGGCGCGCTCTTTCTCGTCGGACTCGTGGCCTGGGGCAGGCGAATCCAGCGTGAGCGCAGTGTACTCTCGCTGATGGTGCCCCTTATGCTGCTGGTCATGTTGTTGCCTTCCGCCTTGGCCCTCAATTTCCCACACGAAAATCCCAGCCATACGCGCGCCAGCGGCGCCTTGCCCGCCGTTTTCCTGATCGCAGCTTTACCGCTGGCCCAACTGACCGGGATGTTACGGCAACAACTGCATGGCCGACTGGGACAAATCTGCGCTGCCGGGCGGGTCCTGCTGTTTGTGGGCGGCGGTCTGAATGCGAGCCAACGTCGCTTTTACGTTGAGTACCGTCGCGCCTGGGATTTGGCCACTTTTCCCTATTCGACGGCGGGGCAGGTGCTGGCGTCTTTCGTCGACGTCAACAACGCACCAGGCAATGCTTT
This sequence comes from Anaerolineae bacterium, assembly GCA_021296065.1. Classification (GTDB taxonomy): domain Bacteria; phylum Chloroflexota; class Anaerolineae; order Aggregatilineales; family Phototrophicaceae; genus JAGWBD01. The sequence goes on along the minus strand of JAGWBD010000063.1, from coordinate 16,123 downwards.
CGTTGTCGCCTGGCCCTTCTGGTGGGACCATCGCGCGGTCGGTATCGAGGCGGGTTTGATGGATTGGCCCAACGGCCTTCTCAGCGGCGACAGACTGCAGGATGCCCTGGCCGCAGCCATCAGGCGAGAAGGTCCGTACCAGTTCAATGCTGAAGCCGGCCTGTTGTTTTTCCTGTCTCCCGAAGACGAAGCGTCCCTCGGGATACTGCAAAATCTGTTTCCGTCCGGCCTGCTGGAACATCGACAAAGTGATTTGGAGCGATTCGAATTCCTGCTAAATCGTGTGCCGCCGCTGGACGAAGCGACACGGCAACACCTGCTGAATGAGAAGCCCTGAAGCAGTCGTCCTGTCGTGTAGAATGCGTTCGGTCGCAGGCGAGTTCAGGCAGGGTCGACAAGGGCAGTGAGGAGCTGGGTCGCCGGATCTGTCCGGCGCAACACGGTGCTGACGGGCGCGCGGTTGCTGTTGCTGCGGCGGGCAGGCGGCGCCTTGCGCTACACCGGGCTCAACTGGGACGACTTCACCTTCCTGCACCCGGACGAACGCTTCCTGACGGACGTGGTGTCTTCCATTGGCGGTGGTCTGCGGTCGACCGAGGCGACGGAAGAACTGCGCAACGGGCATATTGCCAGATGCATGGAACGCTATCCGGAGAGCGCCGGGGCCGGGTCTTATTTTGATACGGAGTGTTCGACCCTCAACCCGCACAATGTGGGCAAGGGCATCTATGTCTATGGCACGCTGCCTTTGTTTCTTGCGCGGGCGACGGGCGACCAGCTGACGCAGATCACCGGCGACTCTTCCCACAGCAGCTTTTACGGTCTTCATCTGGTCTGGCGCGCCCTGTCGGCGCTGGCGGAGACGGCCATCATTCTGGTGGTTTTCTTCATCGGCGTGACCCTGCTGGACAGGCGGGCAGCGTTGCTGGCGGCGGCGCTTTACAGCATTGTGGTGTTCTCCATTCAGCAGGCGCATTTTGGCACCGTGGACGCCATCACCAATCTCTGCTGCGCGCTGGCTCTGCTGTTTGCCGTGCGCGTCTGGATAGCGGGGGGGATGGTGGACTACGCGCTCTTCGGTCTCTTCTGTGGTTGCGCCCTTGCCTGCCGCATCAACGTCGCGCCGCTGGCGGGTCTTGTCCTGCTGGCGCCGCTGCCGACCCTGGTGGGCCACTGGCGCAGCGGTTCTTCAATCAGGGACCTGGCGCGCAAGGTTGGTTCTGGTCTGGTGACGGCCGGTGTGCTGACCTTGCTGACCTTCAGGGTCCTCAATCCTTATGCCTTCAGCGGGCCCGGCTTCTTTGGCCTGACGCCCAATCTGCACTGGCTTGAGGACCTCGTTGAAGCGCGCAATCTGGTCAGTGGATTGATCGACATCCCGCCGAACTGGCAATGGCTGGGTCGCGCGCCATGGCTGTTCCCGCTCAACAACATCCTGCTTTGGGGCCTGGGCCCGGCGCTCGGGCTGGCCGCCGCGGCCGGCACGTTGTGGGCCCTGCTGCGCCTGCTGCAACGCCGACGTGATGCCACTCGCCTGCTGCTGCCGCTGGTCTGGGCACTGGGCTATTTCGCACTATTGGGCGGCGGCCACGTCGCCAGCATGCGCTACTTCCTGGCGCTTTATCAGGCCCTGACGCTGCTGGCGGCGTGGGCTTTGCTGCGCCTGGTTCAGGCCAGTGTCGGGTGGCGTCGTTACCTGGCCCTTGTGGTCATCGTTGTTGTGCCTGCCTTCACCCTGCTTTGGGCCCTGATGTTCAGCAACATATATCGCCACCAGTTGACGCGGGTGCAGGCCAGCCACTGGTTCTGGGAACGGGTGCCGGGTGACTTCGCCATACCCGTCGAAAGCGCAGAGGGCGGGGCGCCGCTCATCAACATCCCGGTGGCCAACCGCGGCAGCCACGGTGACCTGTCTGTGCGCGCCAGCCGACACGAAACCGGTCGGCCCATCAGCCAGTACATCCGTGCACCGGCGGACGGAATGGTCCGTTCCGTTCACGTGCCGCATCTGGGGGACCCGTTGGCGGACCCTGGTAATGAGTCTTTGCGCCTTGTTCTGGTCGATCCTGTCAGCGGGGTTACGCTGGCGGAAGGCCGCCTTGATGAAGACCTGGCGCCGTCAGATCACATTCTGGGGGACGCAAGGAACGTAGCGCTGGAGCCCGCACTACAGGTGACGAGCGGTCAGGAACTGCTCTTTACTTTCGAGGTGCTGGTTGGCGGGCCGGTCACAACCGGCGGTTCCATCGTGGCGCAGGAGGGGCCCTGGGAAGATGCCATTCCCTACCTTGTCTGCACCCTGCCGCCGGGCGTCACGCTGGCGGATGACCCGCCGCCTGGCCTGCTGAATTCCCGTCAATGCAACGGGCGCAACGCATGGAGCGGGCTCCTGTTGGGTGTGGACCTGGGCCTGTCCGGAGAGGACGACGAGTCCATGCGCTCGCGTCTGATCGAAAGCCTGCACATCAGCGACTATATAAGCATTAGCAGTAACCGCTTTTACGATACAAAGCTGCGCAATCCGCTTCGCTGGCCATTGGCGGAGCGCTACTACGAGGCCCTATTTTCGGGAGAGTTGGGATTCAACCTGGTGGCGCAATTCGAGGAAAGTTTCGAACTGGGCCCGCTGCGGCTTTCGGACCAGCATTTGCCGACGCACGCCGGACCCGCCTGGCTGAATGAACTGGAGCCTGAAGAGGCCTTCCACGTTTACGACCACCCGGCAGTCTTCGTTTTTGCCAAAGAGGGAAACTACAACCCGGCGCAAACGGAATCGATCCTGCGGGTGCCGCCCCTGAACACCCTGGGCGAACGCGGCCAGGCGCCCGTGGAGAATTGCCCGCAGATGTATCTCAACCCAGGCGGCGGCGGTTGCGACACGACGCTGGTGGACACCCTGCGCCGTGACACGCTCTCTGCGGACGGCAGTCCCGCCTGGCTGCTGCTGGATGAAGGGCGTCAGCAGATCCAGACAGCGGGCGGCAGCTGGAGCGACCGCTTCAACAGCGCCAGCCCTCTGAATCGGGAAGCGCTGGTCACGGTTGCGGGCTGGTGGCTGGCCGTCAGCGCCTTCGGTCTGGCAGCCTGGCCCTGGCTGTCGCTGGCCTTTCCGGCGCTGGCGGACCGTGGTCTGGCTTGCGCCCGCATTGCCGGGCTGTTGCTGGTCGCCTGGCTGGCCTGGGCGGGCAGCAGCCTGGGTCTGCCGCTCTGGAATGGCAGTGCAATCGCGCTCTTGCTCCTTTGCGTATTTGTCAGCGGCCTGTTCGTTCTTCGACGTGCGGGCCGCGATACGACGGGCCGCGCTTCCTGGAGCTGGCGCCGATTGCTGGCCCTCGAAGCCTTGTTCCTGCTGCTCTTTCTGGGCTTTCTGCTGGTGCGCGGCAGCAACCCGGACCTGTGGCATACGCATTTCGGCGGCGAAAAGCCAATGGACTTCGCCTATTTCAACGCCACCCTGCGCAGCAGCATCTTCCCGCCCTACGATCCGTGGTATGCCGGCGGTTTCATCAACTACTACTACTTCGGATTCGTGCTGGTCGGCGCGCCGGCCCTGCTCAGCGGCATACAACCTTCCATCGCCTACAACCTGGTGTTGCCGACGCTCTTTGCCCTCACTGGCATGGGCGCTTTCAGCGTTGCCAGCAACCTGGTCGGCCCGCGCCGGAAAGAGCAGGGGCTGGCAACGGCAAAGGCGCAAAAACGCGCAGTCAACCCCTGGGTGGCGGGCGCCGCTGCCTTGATGCTGGCGGTCGTGCTGGGCAATCTCGACACCTTGCGCGTCTTCGGCAAAGGCCTGGCCCGGCTGGGCGGCTACACGCAACCACAGGGGATGGTTGATTACCTGGAACATGAATTCGCGCTCGAGAACGGCACACAGCCCCTGTCCATCGAGCGCCAGCAACTGCTGGAGAGGGCGCAGGCCAACCATTTCGGCGATCGGTTGCGCTATGAATGGCAACATGGCCGGGACCTCTGGACCGGCATATTGCAGGGCGCGAATCGCTGGCTGGAAGGTGACCCGCTGCCGATCGCCAGCCACCGCTGGTACTGGGCCCCGACGCGAATTCTGGCGGAGACGCCGGGAACGGGCGGCAACGCCATTACGGAAATGCCGTGGTTCACTTTTCTGTATGGCGATTTGCATGCGCACATGATTGCCATGCCATTGCAACTGCTGGTGATGCTATTCGTCGTGCATGAATTTGTGGCGGTCAAGGAGGGAAATCGCAGGCGGGCGCTTCGCTGGCCGGCCCTGATTGCGGGCGCGTTGGCCGCCGGTATGTTGCGCGCCACCAACACCTGGGACTGGCCGACCTTCATGGCGCTGTGCGTAGCAGGCGTATCCGGTGCATGGTGGCTGGAGAGGCGTCAGGATGACGCCCTGCCGATCCGGGCCTTGCTGAAACGCGCAGGCATTTTTCTGCTCGCAGGTTTTCTTTTCGCCATACCCTTCACCCACTGGTACGCGACGGGTTTCAACAGTTTACGCCTGTGGCAGGGGGGGCGCACGCCGCTCTGGGCCTGGCTGGACATCCATGGTCTCTTCGTCTTTCTGCTGCTGTCCCTGCTGCTGTGGGATACGGCGCGCTGGATGCGCAGGACGCAGGTGGGGCAGTTGCGCGGCAAGGGCCGCCAGCTTGTCGGCGCCGGACTGCTGGTTCTGGTCATGCTTGCGCTGGCCCTGGCGCTGGCCATGGCAGGCTGGCAGGTGGCGTTGCCGGTCCTGCCATTGATGTTGTGGTGCGTTCTGCTCATGCTGCGACCCGGTCAGGCAATGGCGCTGCGCGTGGCTTTTGGCCTGGCGGTGCTGGCGCTGGCGCTGACCCTGGGCGTCGAGTTTCTGGTGCTGGATGGCGACATCGGCCGCCAGAACACGGTCTTCAAGTTTTACATTCAGGCCTGGTTGCTGTTGAGCGTGGCGGGAGGCGTCGCTTTCGCCTGTTTGCTGGAGGCCATGCCACGCTGGCCGGGCCTGTTGCGTCTCATCTGGGTCGTGCCGGGCGCGCTCCTGCTGTTTTTGGCCGCGCTCTATCCGCTGCTATCGACCCCGGCGCGCGCGCTGGACCGGATGGCGCCTGACACCGGCTGGACTCTGGATGGCATGGCCTTCATGCGCACGGCCCTGCACGAGGACAATGGCCATGAACTGGTGCTTGCGGACGATTACGCCCTGATCCGCTGGCTGCAGGAGGAAGTGGAAGGCGCGCCGGTGGTCCTTGAGGCCCATGGCAGCGAGTACCGCTGGGGAGGTCGCGTCTCCATCTATACCGGCCTGCCGTCCGTGCTGGGCTGGCGCTTTCATCAGACACAGCAACGCAGCCTGCCGCAGCAGAGCCTGTTTATCGATCAACGACGCGCCAACATTAATGGTCTGTACAGCACCGTTGACAGCGACGTCGCCTGGGAGATGTTGCAGTTTTACGACGTGCGCTACGTGATCGTTGGCGGCCTGGAGCGCGCCTGGTACCCCGCGGAGGGGCTGGCCAAGTTTGATGAGATGGTCGGGCAGGGTTGAACAGGCCCAGCCAAGCATATACCAAGTCCCGCTTGCCGCAGCATGATGCTGCACTGGTTGGCGCGCGAGCGATGGACCATCCACAGCTGGTGGCTGCTGACCAGCCTGGCGGGCCTGGCGGCGCTGCCCCTGTGCTTCAGTCTGCTAAAGGCCTTGCCGGACCAGGGCTACACGCTGGCGCGGGCCCTGGGTCTTTTGCTCACCGGCTTCCTTTTCTGGCTGGGCGTCAGCCTCGGATTCCTGCGCAATTCGCCGGGCAGCATCCTGCTGGCCTGGACCTTGCTGGCAGGTGGCGCGCTGGCCTTGTATCGGCGCGGCGGCCAGACAACGCGTCTGCGGCAATGGTGGCGTAGAAACCGCCGCTTCGTGCTGGTTGCCGAGTTGCTCTTTCTGCTTGCCTTGCTGGCCATGGTCGCACTGCGGGCGCACAACAACAGCCTGGTCGGCACGGAAAAGCCGATGGAGCTGGCTTTTCTGGGCTCAGCGTTGCGCAGCGAGGTCTTCCCGCCGGCGGACCCCTGGTTCTCCGGTTATGCGATCAGCTACTACTACTTCGGCTATGTGTTGCTGGCGATGCTGGCATCCCTGAGCGGTATTGGCAGCACCATGGCCTTTAACATGGGCATCGCGCTGCTCTTCGCGCTGGGCGCGCTGACCGCCTATGGGGTGGCGGGCAATCTCGCGCGCAGCCGAACGGGCAGCGCGGGCTGGCGCAGCGGTCTGCTCAGCGCCGCCTGCGTCACAGTGCTGGGCAACTGGCAACTGCCGCTAGTCGAATTGCCCTGGCAGGGCGGTCTGGGGTCCAACGCCTGGTTTGCCTTTTGGGGCCAGCATGATCGCCTGGCGGCAAATGTAATGCCCGCCGGGACTCAAACACCGGTTGGGTTGTCGGACTGGTCGTTCTGGTGGTGGTGGAAATCAAGCCGGGTGCTGACGGACCGCAACCTGGACGGCAGCATCGCGCCGATCGACGTCATCACTGAATTCCCGGCATTCAGCTACCTGCTGGCCGACCTGCATCCGCACGTACTGGCGCTGCCCTTCGTCCTGCTGGTAATGGGCCTTGCCTTGAGTATCGTGCTCGCACGCCGTCCGCCGGATCGGGCAAGACTGATGCTCAATGCGGTCGCCGTCGGCGGCGTGATGTTCCTCAATGCCTGGGACGGGCCGATCTGCCTGCTGCTTCTGACCAGCGCGGAGGGCTTGCGGCGTTTGCGGGAGAGTGAAGCGGGTCGGCTAACGCAGAATCAATTGTTGGCTACGCTCACGTTCGGCCTGCGTATCGGCCTGCTCGCCCTGTTGCTGTATTTCCCCTTCTTCCTGAGCTTTCGATCCCAGGCAGGTGGAGTTCTGCCCAACCTGCAACACGCGACCAGCCTGCGGCAACTTTTCCTTGTGTTCGCTCTCTTCGCCATCGTCCTGGGCGCCTGGCTGTTGCTGGAAGCCCGGCGGGCCGGGCCGACGCTGAACCGGCGTTTGCTGGTACGCGTTACGTTGCTGGCGCCGCTTGCGATTGTGGCCCTGATTGCCGTCATGGCGCTGGTCGGATCCCGGCTGCCAGACACTGCAGACCTGCTGCAGGGCTATCTGCAGGGCAGCGCCTCCACGGATTCCCTGGTTTCGCCCTTGCTGCAGCGGCGTATCGCCGGCCTGCCCGTTCTGCTGGTCCTGTGCGCCGGCATCGGACTTGCGTTGGCGAGGCTCTTTCCGGCCGCAACATCACGGGATGCACCCTCAGACTCGCAACCTTCGCCTGGCGCCGCATTTTCGATGCTGCTGCTTGCCATCGGCCTGTTACTGCTGCTAATTCCCGAATTTGCTTTTTTGCGCGATGTGTTCAATTCGCGTTCCAATACGATTTTCAAGCTTTACTATCACGCATGGTTGCTGTTCAGCGTGGCGCTGGCCTGGGCGGCCGGGTCCTTGCAACTGGACGTGGCGGATGAACGTCTCGGTCGTGCCCTGGCTGTGTTGACGGCGGTCGCCATCCTGCCCGGTTTGCTGTTTCCCCTGGCTGGCGTCTATTCGCGTGCGCTGGTCGAAAACGGGCGATTGAATGCAGGCCGGCCGCTCCCATTGACTCTGGATGGCGGCCCGGGTTTCATCGGGACGGATGATTATGCGGCGATTCGCTGTCTGGAGACTGTGGTGGGCGACAGGCAAGCGGTGGCGGCTGAGGCTTCGGGGCCACAATACAACCAGTACTTCGGCCGAACCGGCACACTGACCGGCATCCCGGTGGTGCTAAACTGGGAAGGGCACCAACGTCAGTGGCGTGGCGCCAACTGGGACGACTTGCGTGGCAGTCGCCCCGAAGACCTGGACCGGCTTTATCGCTCGGACAGCGTGGCGGAAGTGACCGACATCATCGAACTTTATGAAATCGACTTCGTGTTTTACGGGGACAGCGAACGCCGACGCTACGGAAACGCTGGCGAAGCGCTGTTTCGCGACCATTTCGAGACCATGTGCCAATCGGGTGAGAGTCGCTTTTACCGCGTGGCCCGGATGTCCGGCGCAGAATTGAGAAACCCGTGACGGCCGGGGGATTGATGCAGGTGAGAACGGCCGCCGCGGAGCGCAGGGCCGTCACCCTGAAGGCGTCGCCTGCAGCCATGGGGTTGTTGGCGTTGTTTGTCCTGGGACTGTTCCTGCGCCTGGCGGAGTTGGACCGCATCCCTCTGGGGGAAACGGAAGCACGCCAGGCCCTGGCGGCCTGGGACCTTTTGCATCCGCGGCAGGCTGTTGCCTCGCTTGCGGCGGAAAGTCCCCTGATGTTCGCCGCGCAGGCGCTGCTGTTCAGCCTGTTCGGCGCGAGCGAAGTGACGGCGCGCCTGCCGGTTGCCCTTGCCGGCGCGCTGCTACCCCTTGCGCCGATTGTGTTTCGCGATGCCCTGGGATGGGGCCGCAGCCTGACCCTGTGCCTGCTGCTGGCCGTGTCACCGGTGCTGCTCATGGCCTCGCGCCAGTCCGGGCCTGTCATCCTTTCCCTGTTGCTGCTCGCGGGTGCGCTGTGGGGCGCGCGACGCTACCGGCAGACGGGCGAGCACGCGGCTGCCATCGGCGCGAGCGTGGCGCTGCTTGCCTTGCTGCTGCTCGCCGAAGCGGGCGGGCCGGTTTTGGCCGTACAGGTCGGCCTGGCCCTGTTGCTGACATACTGGAGCCGACATCGAAACCGAAGTCCGCGCGCTAACCTGGCAACCCTGCGCGAATCGCTGCGGCGGTGGCCATACGCCACAGCCTTGCCGCTGGCCCTGTTGATTGCATTCCTTGTGGCTACGCTGTTCATGCTGCATCCTGCCGGACTGGCGGCGGTGGGCGACCTGTTGCAGGCCGCCTTGTCCGGCCTTGTTTCACCGTGGTCAGAAACAAGCGGAATCGCCGGGGTCGATGTCTGGTCGGCGTCAGACCAGACCGCATTTGCACCACGCCTGGGGGACTTCCTCGCCAGATTGCAGCTGGTCATTGCCTACGAGCCTCTGCTCGTTGCGGCAACGGGCGGTTTTCTGTTGCTGCGACATGACAATAGACCGGGTGACGTCGATCGCTTCCTGCTCTTCTGGCTTCTGACGGGCCTGCTCTCCCTGCTGCTGTGGCGTGCTGCCAGTCCGGCGCACGCCCTGTGGCTGGTGCTGCCGCTGGCAGGTCTTGCCGCCGGTCTGCTGCCTGAAATGCAGGTAACGGGCGAAACTCGCCTGGAGTGGCCGGCGTGGCTTTTGGCGTTGGTCGCAGCTGTCAGCTTCGCCCTGTTGGCGGCAATCAGTTTTTATGTCCAGCTCCTGCTGCGCAACCGGGCAGAGCAGTTGAGCGCATTTGCCGGGCTCGCATTGTTGCCCCTCATGCTGCTGGCGGGCGCGTGGCCCCGGCCATGGCCGCCCCTGCTGCACGCCGCGTTGTCAGGGGCTGTGTTGCTGGTCTTGTTCGCTTCCCTGGGCGGCGGCTGGGTGACGGCAGTTGAGCGGGCCGGGGACGCGGATGGCCTGTGGCGGCGCTCTGCCACGTCGCAGGACGTGTGGTTGTTGCGCGACACCCTGCGCGACCTGTCTGGCAGGGAGGGTGGTGGATTCTCCAACCTTGAAATTGCTGCCCTGAACGATGGCGCGAGCCTGCCGCGCTGGATACTGCGGGACCAGAGCGAACTACGACTTGTTGACAGCCTGCAGGACATTTTTGACGCGGGCGTTCTGCTGCTGCCGCAGGCAATCGAACCGCCGGAGGGGGCCGGCGCCTGGGTCGGACAGGACTTTGCGATGAGCCGCTACCAGGACGCAGGGCCTGGCGGCGGATCGGCAAGAGATTTCCTGGGCGGCGGCAGCCGGTCTGGCAAGGGGACCAGGTATGTGCTGTGGTTGCGACTTAATCGCTTTGCAGGCTTTGCGGAAGATAGCGAAGCGCAGGTGACTTCGTCATGACGATGCCTGGTCTGTTGCGGGGTTTTTCGCGGCGCGAGCTTTGGCTCTATGCGCTGATTCTGCTGCTGGCGGTCTTCACGCGCTTCTGGTTGCTGGGCGAACGCGTGATGAGTCACGACGAAAGCCTGCACACCCAGTTCGCCTACAATCTTTTCCGGGACGGCAACTTCCAGCCCACGCCCCTGATGCACGGGCCGATTCTGTTTCACGCGACGGCCTTCTTCTATTTCCTGTTCGGTGACAGTGATTTCAGCGCGCGTATCTATACCTCGCTGCTGGGTGTGATGATCGTCCTCATGCCGGCGCTGTTCCGGCCCTGGCTGGGGCGCAACGGCTCGTTGCTGGCCTCCTTGATTCTGCTCATCTCCCCCGTCACGCTCTACTATCACCGCTACATTCGTCACGACACGCCCTCCATTTTCTTCGCGCTGCTGCTTATCTACGCCGTGCTGATGTATCTCAACGGCCCGCCGGGCGCGCGTCGACGTCAGCGCTGGTTGCTGCTGTTGTCACTGGCCCTGATTGGCAACCTCGGATCCAAGGAAACGGCCTTCATCTATATCGCCATCCTCGGCAGTTTCCTGTTTCTTTACTGGCTGGTGCGACTGGCCCAGGGCCGTTGGCAACTGCCGGGCCCTGTGGTCTTCAACTTCCTGATCCTGTCCCTGCTACTGGGGGGGCTGGCGGCCCTGGGCCTGGTCGTCCTGTTTACGATTTCAGCGCCGGAGGCGGCGCTGGCTGCCGCAGCGCAGGCAGGCTGGTGGAATGCCGTCGAGATGCGGGTCCTGTTGCCGGGTCTCGCGCTGCTGATTGGCGTTCTGCTGGCCGTCCTGCTTTGGCCGATGTCCCGCGTTTTCAAACGCCTGCGTTTGCGAGACCTGGCTGTCATCGCTGCCCTGGCCTTGCTCGCCTGCGGCGCCTTGCTGCTGGTCGAGTCGGTATCCCACAAGGCCACGCCATTCCGGGAACAGGTGTCCGATCCGCAGGTACCGGAGGAAATCCTGCCGGAAGCGGTTTCGGCGGTGGGTCAACTGCCTTTGATTATCGCCTGGATCCTGGCCGCGTTGCTGCTGTTGGTCTTGCTGGTCGGGCAACGGCGGGACTGGTGGCGACGCCTGCAACGCTATCCGGAACTGGACCTGATCGTAGTCATTGGCAGCCTGATTCTCCCCTGGGCGGCGCCCCTGTTGATCGCCCTGACGGGCGCGAGGGCAACGGATTATTCGCCGGAAGGGATTACCCGTGCCGCGCTGGCGCTGGCGCCGCTGGCGGCCATCTCTCTCGGTCTGGGGCTGGTGTGGAACTGGCGCCGCTGGATTCCCTGCGCGCTGCTGTTTTACGCCGTGTTCGCCTTCTTCTTTACGACGATGTTCACCAATCTGAACGGCCTGGCGACGGGTCTGGTCGGCAGTCTCGGCTACTGGCTCGAGCAGCAGGGCGTCCGTCGCGGCAGCCAGCCGCAATACTATTACGTTGGCCTGCTGCTGCCGGTCTACGAATTTCTGCCCATGCTGGGCAGCGCGCTGGCGATGACGACCGGGCTGGGCCTGTTCTGGCGCCGACGTCAGCAGCAACTTCGGTCATCGGCGCCTGCAGCCGAAGCGGATACCGGGCCGGCTCCGGCCCCCTTGCCCTTGCAGCGCCTGCCCTTTCTCTTGCTGCTGGCCTGGTGGGCGGTGCTCGCGCTTTTCGGCTACACCATCGCCGGCGAAAAGATGCCCTGGTTGACGACACATTTGACCCTGCCGCTGATATTTCTTTCGGCCTGGTACTTTGGACGCATTCTCAATGCGCTTGACGCCGGACCCTTGCGTCGCGGCAGCTGGCCAGCGCTGTTGCTGCTGCCGCTGCTGGCGCTGACGCTTTTCCAGGTGCTGCAACCGCTGTGGGCCGGCGGCATGGTGTTTTCCGGGCTGGAACAGGAGCAACTGGCGCGCAGCGGACGCTGGCTGGGCCTGCTCGCCATCAGCGGAATCGTGCTGGCCGGCCTGTATCAGCTTGGTCAACGCCATGGCTGGCGACATTTGAGGCATTTGCTGGCCATCGTCTGCCTTGGTCTGCTGGCCCTCTTGACCGGGCGGGCGGCGTTGCGTGCGTCTTTCGTCAACCATGACCTGGCGAGCGAGTATCTGGTCTACGCCCATGCGGCGCCGGGCGTAAAGACGGTGCTGGACCAGCTGGAAGAGACCAGCCGCCGCGTGGCTGACGGAAAAGGCATGGTGCTCGTCTACGACAATCTCGTCTCCTGGCCCTACAGCTGGTATTTCCGCGATTTCAGCAACGCGCGTTACGTGGGAGAAAACCCCACGCCGGAAACGCTGCAGGATGCCCAGGCCGTGGTGTTGGGGACCGGCAACCTGGGCACTTTTGAGCCCTTGCTGGAGGACCGCTTCCACCGCTTTGACTACATTCGCATGTGGTGGCCGATGCAGGACTATTTCGGCATGACGCCCGCCCGCCTGGCCAACTTTCTGGATTTCAGCCCCTCCAACACGGGTTCGGCCGCCATGCGCCAGGCGGTGTTCGACATCTGGTGGGCGCGCGATTATCGCGCCTACGCAAGGGAGACCGGTCGCAATTTTGAACTGGCGCACTGGCCGGTCGCAGACCGCATGGTCCTGTTTGTGCGCAAGGACACCGCCGCCCGCATCTGGGACCTGGGAAGCGGAGGCGGGCAGGTGGGCAACCCGCTGGACGAGTTGCCACGCAACCTGTGCCTTGACAACTGGCAGAACCTGTCGGCGCACACCATCTTTGGCAGCGCCGGCAGCGGGGCCGGCCAGTTGCTGCGTCCGGTTGGCCTTGCCATCAACGCCGACGGTCTACTGGCTGTCAGCGAGGAAGGCAACAATCGCGTGTCGCTCTTCACGCGCGAAGGTGAATTCCGCGGGCAACTTCCAGTTGACCTCGCAGCTGGCGGCCTTGAACGGCCGGGCGGACTGCGTTTTGCCGGGGATGGTCGTCTGTACGTCGCCGACACCTGGAACTATCGTGTCCAGGTCCTGTCGCAGGCGGGCGCACTGGACCACTTCTGGGGGGAGCCGGCGCTCTTCGGCCTTGGCGCCAGCGCCTTGCCGCCAGGCGGGTTCTGGGGGCCGCGCGATCTGGCGCTGGACGCCGACGGCAGGGTCTATGTGGCGGACACCGGCAACAAGCGGGTTCGTGTGTACACGGCCGGGGGCGACTGGTTGCTGGATATCGGGCAGGGGGGCAGTGGCGCGGGCCAGCTGGATGAACCCAGCGGCCTTGCCCTGCACCCGGACGGTCGTCTTTTCATTGCGGAATTCTGGAACCGGCGCATTTCAGTGTTTCAGAGCGACGGTGCCTATGTGAAGCATTTCCCTGTCCGGGGCTGGTATGCGGACGAGGGCAACCGGCCCTATCTGGCGCTGGATGCCAACCGCGACCTGTTGTACGTGGGAGATCCGGATGCCGGGCGCGTGCTGGTGATGGACGGCGAAGGCAATTGCCTGGGGTCCTTCGGCGAGCCAGGAGGTGACAATCCGACAGGCAGCAGAATCGGGACGGTCGCCGGCATGGTCGTTGACTCGCAAGGCGACATCTGGCTGGCGGACGCCGCCAGCGGTCGCGTCCTGGGTTTTCCTGCCTTCCCCTTGAAAGCGGTCGCGGACGAGGAGGATTTGCAGGAAGGGGCCGTTTCGCGGTGATGGCCGTTGAAACCTGTCTTGTGCTGCGTGCAGGAATGTGGTAAATTTGCGCTCGGAGTGGGGACGCGCCCCCACTTCTGTTGTTATAATCGGGTAGAAGCCAGATGTTGATGCCGGCAGCCCAGCCCGGGCGCCGCGCTGGCAAGAGGGCCAACAGGTCAGGAAACGGGCCATGAGAAGCGAATTTGAAGTTGCCTTTAACGAAATCACGGAACTGCGTGAATTGCCCCAGGACGTGGTGCTGGAAGCCTTGCAATCGGCCCTGGTGCTGGCCTATCGACGGGATACCGGCGCCAGCGAAGCCCAGTTGGTCGAGGCGGACATCGACCCCAAAACCGGGCGACCGCGAATTTTTGTAGAGAAAGAAGTGGTCGATTCGGTCCTGATCGACGCCACCGAAGTTAATCTTGAAAGCGCGCGTTTCTTTGAGCCCGAGGCGGTGGAAGGCGACACCGTCATGGTCAAGGTGCAACGCACGACCCGAAATTTCGGCCGCATCGCGGCCATGACGGCCAAGCAGGTGATTCTGCAGAAGATCCGCGAGGCCGAACGCAACCTCCTCTATGAGGAGTATCTGGAACGCGAGGGCGATCTCATCACCGGCACGGTGCAGAGCACCAATGCCCATATGATTACCCTGAGTCTGGGGCGCGGTGAGGCCATCATGCCCCGTTCGCAACAGATTCCCGGCGAACGCTATCGACCGCACGACAAGGTGCGCACCTACGTGCTGGAAGTGCGACGCAGCAACAGTGGCCCACAGATCATCGTGAGCAGGGGCCACCGCAACATGCTGCGACGCCTGCTGGAATACGAAGTGCCCGAGATCTACAACGGACAGGTAGAGATCAAGACCATTGCGCGCGAGGCCGGCTACCGCTCGAAGGTCGCCGTGGCGGCCCTGCAGGATGGCATCGATCCAGTTGGCGCCTGCGTCGGCATGCGCGGCATGCGTATTCAAAACATTGTGCGGGAACTTCATGAAGAGAAGATTGACGTCATAGAATGGGTGCCGGAACAGCGGGACTTCATCGCCAAGGCCCTTAGCCCGGCGCGCGTCAATGGCGTTTATCTGGACGATGACATCGATACTGGCCGAACGGCGCTGGTCATCGTGCCGGATGACCAGTTGTCGCTGGCGATCGGGCGCGAGGGTCAAAACGCCCGCCTGGCGGCCAAGCTGACCGGCTGGCGCATCGATATCAAGAGTGTGTCCGAATCGGTGGCGGATGCGCTGGACCGTGTGGGCCAGCAGCCGCTGGCCGAACTGGCGACCCGGCATGCGGACTTGTTCGAAGAAGCGACGCGCATCATTGCGCGCAAGAACGAGGGTCGCATGATTATGCCGGAGGAGTATGCCTCCATGGGCCGCTTTGCGGACATGGTGGAAAGCCGGTTGCTTGTCATGCGGGAGGAGAAACGGGCCGAACGGATGGCAGAGATCAATGCCGCCCGGGAAACCTTGCCGGAAGAAATGTTTCAGATTTCGGTCGATGCCTTCGATTTGCCGGATGACATTCAGGAAGCGCTGCAGCCCTTCGAGACTGTGGGCGAAGTCATGTGGCGTTGTTTGCTGCGCGATGCCTCGCTGCTGCGTCGGTTTGAGACGCCCGAGGCGGCACTGGTGCAGATTCTCTCCGCCTATGAGGTGGTTCAGACCGAGGATGCTGCAGCGTCACTGGCGGAAGCGGAAGACGAAACCGGGGTCGCGCTCGAAGCGGAAGCCGATGACGGCGCGTCGCCGGCGGCAGAGCTGGACGAGGATAGCGAAGCCACCGCTGCTGCGCCGGAAGAAGTGGATCTGACCGAAGCCGTGTTTGCCGATGACCAGGTAGCGGTGCCGCAGCCGGAACCCCGGGCGCCCGCCCGCCGGGTTTTCCGCAAGGTCCGCCCGGAACCGGAATTCGAGGAAGACCTTGAGGAACCTGAAGGCGAACTGGATGAAGTAACGAACGAACAGGACGAGGAACGCAAGCGCCAGGAAAGCAGGAGAAAGCGGCGTCAGTTGGTCTTTGATGAAGACCTGGGCGAAGTAGTGGCCGTTCGCAGGCGCAAGAAGGGTCGCGAGCGCGAAGAGTGGGATGACTTTCTGGACTAGGTGAACCGGCGATGGCCGTCCGCAAGGGTGGGCGCGCGCGGCACCGGCCGCAACGCAGTTGTGTCGTGTGCCGCCGAAAGCAGGACAAGCGATCTCTGACGCGCATTGTGAAGCGCTCTGAAGGTTTGTTGATTGATCCGGGGGGCAAGGCAGAGGGACGGGGCGCCTACCTGTGCCAGCAGTCAGCTTGCTGGGAAGGCGCCGCCAACGGGACGGCCCTGGCCCGGGCACTGTCCGTGAAACTGGGCGAGGCGGACCGCCGAAGATTGCTGCTGGGAAAACCCGAAACATGAATCCGACGCGGATGCGCGCCGGACCGGAACCACCGATGTAGGCTGTGAACAGCGAGCGGGTTCCTGGCCGGTCTCCGCAAAGAAGGAGGATGTGTATGGCTGAGGAACAACGCGTCGTCATATTGCGCGACAGCCTG
>JAGWBD010000062.1:9023-19694 GCA_021296065.1 Anaerolineae bacterium | reverse complement strand
TCTCTTGTCTGAAGCGCGTATCCGCGAACTGATGCGCGCGCAGGACTACGTCGGAGACGCGCCGCAGCGCGCCCGGGCCATGTCCCGACGCGTGCTGGCCGTTTGCGCCCGGGAGCACTGAACGGCCATGAATCGGGCAGGCAATTGCGCACTACAGGGAGTGACTGTGCCGATTCCGAACCCTCAACATGACACCCGACGGCCGTGCGGCCACAGGGTGAAGCGAATAGTTGCAAGGACGCTAGTCACCGCCGCCGGTGACTTGTTTTTGGAAACGGGAGGATAAATGGAGACATTTGCGCAGCAGGCCGATACGCGGCACGCCATCGATTTCGCCAGTCTTTACGTCCCGCCGCGAATAGAAGGTGAGTTTACCGGTAAGCACATATTGTCCGTGGAGCAGTTTTCGCGCCAGGACCTGCGGATCCTCTTTGACGCCAGCGCCTCGCTCAAGAAGCGTTCGCGCCAGCATGATCGCGGACTAACCGAAATTTGCAGCGGCAAAATTATGGCAACCCTGTTTTTTGAGGCCAGCACACGTACGGACATGTCTTTTCAGGCGGCCATGCGCCGTCTGGGGGGCGAAGTCGTCGGCGCCAGCAACGGTGTGCGATTTTCCTCCGTCTACAAGGGCGAAAACCTGGCGGACACCGTGCGCGCCGCCGGTTGCTACGCCGACGTCATTGTCTTGCGCCACCCGGAAGTCGCCTCCTCACTGGAAGCCGCCTGGTATCTGGACAAACTGGAAGTGAAAATCGGACGCCGTCCGGTCCTCATCGGCGGCGGCGACGGCATCGGCGAGCACCCCAGTCAGGCCCTGCTCGATCTCTTTACCATCCTTGACCAAAAAGGCAGCATCGATGGCCTGCAAATCACCATGGTGGGTGATCTGCGCCACGGGCGGACCGTTCACTCACTGGCAAAACTGGTGGCCAGACTGAAAGGAAAGGGCGTTACCGTAAACTGTGTGTCTCCCCCTTCCCTGCGCATGCCGGCGGAAGTGATGGACCAAATGCAGGAGGGCCAAATTCCCGTGGTTGAGACCGACGACCTCGACGAGGTGTTGGGCAATAGCGAGGTCATCTACTGGACCCGTGTGCAGGAGGAGCGTTTTGCCGAGCGCGCGGACTATGATGCCATCCAGGATGGCTTCATCATGACGCCGGAATTGCTGCAACGCGCCCGCAAGGATGCCATTCTTATGCATCCCCTGCCCCGCAAGCACGAAATGGGGCCGCCGGAATCGCACGACATTCTTGATGAAGACCCGCGTTCAATCTACTTTCAGCAAATGGAAAATGGCATGTTCGTGCGCATGGCCCTGCTGGCCAAGGTGTTGCGCGGAGTCTACGTCTGATGCGCCTGCGCATCCCCGCACCTTTCGACCCCCACGTTCACCTGCGAGACCTGGACTGGTCGCACAAGGGCACAGTCGCCAGCGAAACGGCCGCGGCCCTGGCCGGTGGCTACACGGCCCTGCTGGACATGCCCAATACCCCGCCGGCGACAACCAGCCCCGCCGCCCTGGATGCGAAACGGGGCCGTTTCCAAAAAACGGCCCGCTGCGACTGGGGCCTCTGGTTCGGCGCCGCACAACCCGGCAATCAGGAATGCTATGGCGACGTGCAGCATCGTGTCTGCGGCCTGAAGATCTACAACAACGAGACCACCGGCGACCTGCTGATCGAGGACCAGGAGCTGCGGGACCGCATCTTCGCCGCCTGGCCGACCGGCAAACCCCTTGCCGTGCATGCCGAAGGAGACACCGTTGCCGACATACTGCAACTGGTCAGGCGCTACCGGAAACACGTCCACTTTTGCCATATCAGCAGCGCCCGTGAACTGGGGTTGTTGGCTGACGCAAGGGAAGAAGGGCTGCCGCTCAGTATCGGCGTTTGCCCACACCATCTGTTCCTGACGCGCGACGACCTCCGCGCCCTGGGTCCGCTCGGCCTGATGAAACCGGAACTGAAGACCGCCATGGATCGCGATGCCCTGCGCCAGGCGCTGGCTTCCGGACTGGTTGACGTCGTCGAATCGGACCACGCGCCCCATACGTTGGCAGAAAAGCTCAGCGATGAACCTGCCCATGGCGTGCCCGGTCTGGAGACCACCCTGCCGCTGCTCGGCCAGGCCGCCCACGAAGGCTGGCTCGAGCCGGACAGAATCGTTGAACTCGTGTCGACCAGCCCGCGCCGTCTCTTCGGCTACCCCGTTCCGGCCGACAGCTGGACGGAACTGGACCTGAAAGACCGCCAGGTGCTGGACGACGGCGGCTTGCGCACGCTCTGTGGCTGGTCGCCCTTCAGCGGCATGCGGGTGCACGGTGTCGTGCGCCAGGTGACCTTGCGTGGCAAACAGGTTTTCGATGGCGAGCAGGTCTGCGCCGCGCCTGGCAGCGGTCTGCCGCTGACTCAATGCATCCCGCGCGTAGATGCCTGACCTGACTCTGCGCCTTTACCTCGTCTTGTGGCGCGCCATGCGCCCGCTGTTCTTTCTCAATTCTCCCCAACGCGCGCACGACCGTGTGCTGGTCCTGCTGTCCGAACTGGACGGTTCAGACCTGGCAACTTCTTTTTTCTCCAGGATTCATCGGAGCTGCTTTCCGCCTGCAGGTGATCGTCCCGCGGAGGTGGGAGGCGTCCGCTTGTCGCAAGCGCTGATCCTGGCCGCCGGCATGGTCAAGGGCACCGGTTTTGAGACCGAGCAGGATGCCTTGAAGGCAGTGACCGCGGGGCACAACATACTCCCCGGCTGGCGCAGCCTGCCGGCACTGCTCGGCCCGGTGGAGTTCGGTTCTTTCACACGCTGGCCAAGAATGGGCAATGACGGCGTTGTACTTTGGCGCGATTCACTTTCGCGCTCGACGCACAATCGCGTGGGGTTGCGTAACCCTGGCGCTCGCGCAGCTGCCAGTTTCCTGGAGATGCGACACGAGAAACTGCCGGCAATCTGGGGAATAAACGTTGCGACCAGCCCCGGCGTGGATGATCTTCGGCGGCAGGGCGATGAACTGCTTGAGTCGATCGCTTTCTTTCTGGATGCGGGCGTGCGGCCCGCCTGGTTCACTTTGAACATCAGCTGCCCCAACACCGGCGATGACCCGCGCGGCAGTGACAGCGCTGCGCTGGTGCAAACGCTCTGCGAGCCGGCAGTTCAGCTTGCGCGGCCGACGCCGATCTGGATCAAGGTCGCGCCCGACCTTGGCCCTGAACAATATCGGGCGTTGCCATGCGCTTGCGCCAGTTCCGGCGTGCGCGCAATCATCGCCACCAACACCCTGGGCCAGGCGTCGCCGGAGAATCCCCGGCAGCAGGCCGGTCTGGGTGGCGCAGGACTCTTCCCGCACGCCCGACAGGCGCAGGAATTATTGCAGGGTCACTTGCTCGGGAACGAGGGCAGCGTCGACCTGATCGCCTGTGGCGGTATATTGGACGGCGCGAGCTGGCGCGCCTGCGATACGAGGGCTGGTCAATACTGGTCTGCCCTGGTGTGGCGTGGACCACTGGCGGCGGCGCTCATTCTGCGCGAGGGACGAAATGACCACGATCACTGAGGATGCGCTGGCCATCGCATTGCTCGAAACGAAGGCCTTTCATCACACGCCGGATAGTCCGGTAACTTTCCGTTCCGGGATCCAATCTCCTGTCTATATCGACAATCGTCGCCTGATACACCATCCGGCGCAGTGGCGCTGCGTCGTTGACGGCATGCGGGCGCGCATTGCCGAATCCGGCCTGCGCTTCGACGTCATCGCCGGCATCGCGGTCGGCGGCATCCCCCACAGTTCGGCCCTGGCCTACGCCCTCGGCGTTCCATCCGTGTTCGTGCGCAAGGAAGCCAAGGGGCACGGCTTGCAAGGTCGTATCGACGGCGGCGCGGTTGACGGCAGGCAGGTGCTGCTGATCGAGGACATGATCACCACCGGCGGTAGCAGCCTTTCCGGCGTGGCAGCCCTGCGGGCCGCCGGCGCCACAGTCACGGACTGCCTGTCCATCACTTCCTACGATCTGGAAGAGGCGCAGCAGGCCTTTGGCAACCAGAAGGTCCAGTTGTGGCCGCTTGTGAGTTTCAATGCCTTGCTCTCGGCTGCCGTGGCGCGCGGCCTGCTGGACGACACTGCCCGCGCGCAAATCGGGCAGTGGCAACGCAATCCGCGTGAATGGTGTGGAGGGCATGTTACATGAAGGCCATCGCGAAGTATCGTCGGCGGGCGAAACAGGTCAATTCGCTGCTCTGTCTGGGGCTGGACAGCCGCCCTGAACGCCTGCCTCCACAATTTCTGCAGCAAGCCAATCCACTCTTCGCCTTCAATCAACATGTCATCCAGCGCACCCATGAGTCCATTTGCGCCGTCAAACCCAACATCGCCTTTTACGAAGCCGCCGGCGAAGCGGGTCTGCGCAGTCTGCGACTCACCATGGAGTGGCTGCGCGAGACTCAGCCGGACCTGTTCACGATTTGCGACGCCAAACGCGCTGACATTGGCAGCACCAGCGAAGCCTATGCCTGCGCCATCTTCAATAACCTGGGCTTTGACGCCGTCACGCTCAATCCCTGGCTGGGCCGTGACGCGCTGGAGCCCTTCCTCGGGCGTGACGACAAGGCCTGCATAATCCTTTGCCGCACTTCGAATCCCGGCGCCGGCGAGTTTCAGGACCTGGAGGCAAAAGGTCGACCTCTGTGGCAACAAGTCGCCAGGGCGGTCTCGCTGCGCTGGAATGACCGCAACAACTGCATGCTGGTCATGGGCGCGACGAGTCCCGCTGAACTGGCGCAAGCCCGTCAGATCGTGGGTGACATGCCCATCCTGGTGCCCGGTGTTGGTGCCCAGGGTGGCGACGTTGCAGCAGTTACGCGCGCCGGACTGGATTCACAGGGTGGCGGATTGCTCATCAATGCCGCGCGCAGCATCCTTTACGCGCCGGATCCCGCTGAGGCGGCCAGAACTCTGCGTGACGACATCAACCGGGAACGCCCGGCAGGCACTGGAGACGCTACGAGTCCTCAGCCGCTGCCCTGAGCCCCGTCACTGAAGTTCCACGCGTAGCGCACCATATCCACGCAACCGCGCTCGTCAAGGAGCACACCTTCGGCCTCGAGCAGCACCCGTTGCAGATCGGCCGCCTGTCCGTCGAGGCTGCTGCAACCGCGATGATTCAGGACACGGTGCCACGGGACGGACTGCAACTCTGGTGATTGCTCCCTGGCAATTTGCCGGCCAAGATTGCGCAGGGCGCTGCCAACCTTGCGGGCGGCAATGCGACGGTAGCCATTGGGGTCCATGCCTGGCGGCGGCGGGATGCAGGCCGCGATTCGCCCGTAGCTGCTCACCCTGCCTGGCGGAATCTCTGCGACGAGTTCAAGGGCCTGCCGCTCGAATTGCCGCCAGGTTGCCATGGTTCAATCACCAAAAGGTTGATGGAATGCGCTAATCAGCTGCCGCCACAGCCATCATCCCAGACATGTCCGGCCCTGGTCAACAAGGCGTCCGCTGCCGGTGGCCCCTGGCCGCCGGGCGTGTAAAGCAGCGGCATCCCCTGCTCACTTTGGCGTATGACAGGGTCCATCAGTTGCCAGGCAGCCTCAATGCCGTCACTGCGGGCAAATAGCGAGGCATCGCCCTGCATCACGTCATGCAGCAAGCGTTCGTAGGCTTCCGGGATCGGCGTGGCGGCGAAGGCATGATCGTAGCGAAAGCCCATATGCACCCTGCGCGTATCGCTGGCGGTGTCCGGCACCTTGGCGTCTATCGCCAGTTGCACGCCTTCGTCCGGCTGCAGGCAAATGGAGAGCGCATTGGGAATGGACTGCCGCCCGCCCAGCATGCGCTGCGGCGTACGTCGGAAATTGATGATGATGTCGGTGCGTTTGCGCGCGAGCGCCTTGCCGGAACGCAGGTAGAAAGGTACGCCGCGCCAACGCTCATTGTCGACCCATATGCGCATGGCGGCATAGGTGGCGGTGCGCACGCTGCTGTCACTGTCGTCCGCCGGGTTGTATCCACCGTACTGGCCGCAAATCACGTCCTGCGGCTGAATCGGGCGCACCGAATTGAGCAGACGGACTTTTTCGTCACGAATCAGATCGGCGTCAAAGTATTCGGGCGGTTCGATGGCCGTCAGCATCATCATCTGTAACATGTGGTTCTGAAACATGTCGCGAAATACACCAAAATCGTCATAGTAACCGCCGCGCGTGCCGACGTCCACGGCTTCCAGCGCGCTGATTTGCACGTTATCGACGTGTTCCCGGTTCCACATCGGCTCAAAGATGGCGTTGGCGAAACGCAGGTAAATGATGTTCTGGATGGTCTCCTTACCCAGGTAGTGGTCAATGCGAAAGACCTGACTCTCGTCAAAATAGCTGTGGATTTCCTCGTTCAGGGCCCGGGCGGATACCAGGTCCGTGCCAAAGGGTTTTTCGAATATGGCTCGCCGCCAGCCCTGCGTTTCCTGATGCATTCCCAGCGCGCCAAGGTTGTGAACTATCGGCACGTATAGCGGCGGCGCCACCGACAGATAGTAAAGCCTCCTGCCCGTGCCCAGCTCGCGCCCGGCCAGAAAGTTGTTGAGCCTTTGCATGTCTTCGGGAATGCTGGCGTTGCCGGGCACGTACCAGATGTGGTGGGCAAATTCCTCCCAGCGGGACCGGTCCCAGGAAAGGGGCGAGTGCTCCAGAACCCCGGCCGACAGGCGCTCGCGCCACTCCGTGTGCGAAAAGGGCGTTCGCGAGATGCCGACGATGTTGAGCGGCTCCGTCAGTCGGCCTTTCAGATAAAGATTGTAGAGGGCCGGCAACAACTTGCGCCGGGCCAGGTCGCCAGAGGCACCGAAAATAACGATGCTGGTCGCTTCACCCATCCTGCACCCTTCCCTGTTTCTGATCCGGGCGGCGAGTCGCCTGCAAATGGCGAATGCCATCCGCTCCGGCCACAATGACGTCAGTGGCCAGGCCCAAAAAAAGACCATGCTCTACGATGCCGGTCTCCGCCTTGATTTGCTGTGCCAGCCCGGCGGCGTCCTTAAGGGGGCCGAAGTTGCAATCTACGATAAAATTGCCGTTGTCACTGCGAAAGGGTTGACCGTCCCGCATGCGCAACGCCGGCCCGGACCCGAGCGAACGCAACCAGGCCAGGCGCGTGCTGTAACCAAAGGGCACGACCTCGACCGGGATCGCCCAGCGGCTGCCTAGCCGGGGCACCAGCTTGCTGTCGTCCACAATAATCAGTTCACGGCACGTAGCCCGGGCGATTATTTTCTCTCGCAGCAGGGCGCCACCGCCGCCCTTGATGAGGTCCAGTTGCGGGTCGACCTCATCCGCGCCGTCAATTGTCAGGTCGATGCAGGGTTGCTCTTCCAGCGTGGTCAAAGGAATACCCAGCGCGCGCGCTTCCCGCGCCATGCGCGGCGATGCCGGCACACCCACGATATCGCGCAATTCGCCGTCAGCCAGCAAGGCACCAAGCCGACGCACTGCCAATAGCGTCGTGCTGCCCTCGCCCAGCCCCAGCACCATGCCGGACTCGATGAATTCCATCGCCTTGGCCGCGGCGAGATGCTTGAGCCTTTCCTGTTGGTCTATTGCTGCCATGGGCGCCCTGCTCAGGGCAGCTTTTGAATGGCGTTGGCGATGACGCGCAAGCCTTCGTTTGCATGTCCGCCCAGGTGCAGGCGCAGCACTCGACGGCCCTGGGCCAGCAGTGCTTCACGGTCACCCAGTTCCTGTGCCTGAATGAGCACATTGAAATCCAGACCGCCTTCGCCTGGAATCGACAGTGGTTTCCCGGAATCTGCGGTGAGTTGAATGAAAAGGCCCGTTCCGGAATCACCTTTGTGCAACTGACCGGTGGAATGCAGGAAACGCGGTCCGTAGCCGAGTGTCGTGGCCAGGCCCGTGGCAGAACGCAACTGCTCCCTTAGCGAACGCAGCGCAGCCCGCGCGCTGTCATCCGGGCCGAACCAGGCATGCAGCCCGATGTAATCGCCAGGGCCGGCCTGACCCAGAAAGCTGGCCAGCGCGGCGGTGAGGCTGTCCGCACCCGTCTCGCCATAAACCCGAATGCCCGCTTCGCTGAATGCCGGCTCGGGTTGCGGCAACGCGCCACTGGCCTGCCAGGCGGCGACCATCTGGCGCGCCTGCACCTTGGCGCTCTCGACATTTGGCTGATCGAAGGGCTGGATGTCCATGCGCCAGCCGGCCACCGCCACGGCGTATTCCCAAAGGAAGAACTGCGCGCCAAGGTCGTAACGGTCCCTGAGCGTCAGCCGCAGCACCGGATGGCCGGCTTCCTCCAGCGCGCCGAGAGCCGCATCCTGGCTGTCTTCGCCTTCCAGCTTCAACTGCACGAAGAGCCGGTCCTCGCCATAGTTGTCCACCGTCGCCAATGGCTCTCCCACAACCGGCAGGATGCCGCTGCCTTCCTTGCCCGTGCTTTCAGCGACAAGTTGCTCAACCCAGTCGCCAAAAGGTTCAAGCCCCGCTGAACAATCGAGCGTCAGCTTGTCCCGCCCGATGCGCGCCAGACTGCCCAGAACGGCCCCCAGCCAGGCGCCCGGGTTTTGTCCGGGCTCCAGTTGACAGCCACTGGCCATCGCCAGTGCACGCTGCAACAACAAGGGTACGTCGACGCCGGCCAGTGCCGCCGGCACCAGGCCGAAGTACGAGAGCGCGGAATACCTGCCACCGATGTTCGGATCGTTCAGGAAAATTGCGCGGAAGTCATGCTGTTGTGCCAACTCGACCAGTGTACTGCCCGGGTCCGTGATAGCGACGAAGTGTTTGCCTACTTCCGTCCCGCACAAAGTCAAATTCGCCTGCCCGTGGCAGTGCTGAAAGAGCGTCCGCGTCTCAATGGTGCCGCCCGATTTGGTGGAGACCACATAGAGGGTCCGCGCAGGGTCCAGACCGTCTGTCGCCGCACGAATGGCGTCGGGACTGGTGCTGTCCAGCACGGTCAACTTCAGGCCTCCTGCATCCGGCCCCCAAAGCTTGCCGAAGAGTTCCGGCGCCAGGCTGGAACCGCCCATACCGAGCAGCAGAACGTCAGTGTAGCCCTCATCGCGAACAGTATCGACCAGGGACTGGATGCTGCCGGAAGAGCCCCAGGCATGAATCTGGCCCGCCGCAACCTGAGCGTTTGGCTCGAAGCTGTCCAGCATGGTTTGCGCGCAATCCAGCCAGCCCAGACGGTCGGTGATTTCTGTCGGCTCTGGCCGCCAGACCCTGTGGTCGCGGCGCCAGATGCGCGCCACGATGTCCTGCGCGGCCATGTCTGCCAGGGTTGCATCCACCAGACTTTGATGGCGATGCAACTGCGACGTCACGTGTTGCGTTTCCGCCCGGATCTGATCTCGGCGGGCGGCGATCGTGCCCAGCAGGTCTTCAAAGGGCGCGATGAACTTGTCCACGCCCTCGGCCTGCAGTTCCTCGCCGGCCAGGTCCAGGTCGATGCCGAGTGACGCAAGGCGTTCGATTCTTGCGCGACTTCCATCAAGGTCATTCTCAACCGTCAGGGCGACCGTGCCGTGGTCGAGATAGGCCTCCAGCGTTTCCGGTGGCAGGGTGTTAACGGTGTCCGGGCCGATCAGCGTATCGACATAGAGGGTATCCGGCAGCGCGGGGTCCTTGGTGCTCGTGCTGGCCCACAAGGGACGCTGCACACGCGCACCCTGCTGCGCCAGTCTCTGCCAGCGCTCACCGGAAAAAAGCTCCCTGAAGCGTTGGTAGACCAGTTTCGAGTTGTCGATAGCGATTTTGGCCTGCATTTCCGGCGCGCCGGCCTCGGCCAGCGGGCCTTCCAGCTTGACGTCCACGCGGCTGACAAAGAAGGAAGCCACTGACCCCACCTTGCTCAGGTCACCGCCACTGGCCGCCAGTCGCTCCAGACCGCGAATATAGGCATTGGCGACGGCTTCGTAGTGCGCCATCGAAAACATCAGGGTGATGTTGACGTTGATGCCTTCGGCGATCAGTTGCTCGACCGCCGGGATGCCCTCCTGCGTGGCCGGCACCTTGATCATCAGGTTGGGTCGCTCCAGTTCCTGAAAGTAACGTCGCGCCTCTGCCACCGTGCCATCGGTGTCAAAGGCCAGGTTGGGATTGACTTCCAGACTGACGTATCCGTCTTCGCCTTCGCTCTCTTCGTAGACCGGCAGGAAAAGCCCGGTCGCCATGTGAATATCCCTGAGCGCCAGGGCTTCATAAGCCTCGTTGACACTGGCGCCGCCCACCACCAGTTCCTGCAATTGATCGTCGTAGTCATTGCTTTGGGCGATGGCCTTCTCGAAAATGGCCGGGTTGGATGTCACGCCCCGCACACCCTGGTCGATCAACGCCTGCATTTCTCCGGAGGTGACGAAGGCGCGCCGGATGTAGTCCAGCCAGACAGACTGGCCAAGCTGACCCAGTTCCTGAATCTTGTTCATTAATCCCTCCTGCCTGAAGCGCCGATTATGCACATCCAGCCTGTAACGGCAAGCGAAGCACCGGCTTGCCGGCCTTGTCCGGCCAATTTGTTGCCTGACCGATGTAGACGGGTAAAATTCGCGCGTCCACCCCAGCCTAGCCGGAGGCACCATGGCCAGCCCCCTGCAGACTGCCGTTATCGGAACCGGGAACATGTCACGCAATCACATACGGGGCATGTTGCAGCAAAGGGATACCACCCAC
>JAGWBD010000062.1:0-8975 GCA_021296065.1 Anaerolineae bacterium | reverse complement strand
GAAGAGGGGCTCCGGCCGCCGCCCAACGAACCCGACCTTGAGACCCTGCTGGATGAACACGGCGAAGCGCTTCAGGCCGCCTTCATCGTCACGCCGCACAACCTGCACTACCAGCAGGCCTCCATGTGCCTGGAAGCCGGCCTGGACGTCCTGCTCGAGAAACCCATGGTCATGAATGGGGACGAAGCGCTTCGCCTGATCGAAACGCGAGACCGCTCGGGCCAGCTGCTGGTGGTTGCCTTCAACGGCAGCATGTCACCAAATGTACGCAGGGCCGTGGAAATCCTGCGCAGCGGCCGCCTGGGTCGCGTCCAGTCCATCACCGCCACTGTGTGGCAGGATTGGGACCGCATCACCGTCGACACCTGGCGCCAGCAACCGAAAGTCTCCGGCGGCGGTTTTCTCTTCGACACCGGCGCGCACATGCTCAACACGGTCGTGGATCTGGCCGGCGAGAGATTCGTGGAAGTTGGCGCCTGGCTGGACAATCTGGGCGGCCCCGTTGATCTGCTGGGCGTGGTGATGGGGCGGTTGGCCTCCGGCGTGCTGGTCACCCTGCACGGCTGCGGGCGCAGCGCGCCGGGCTTCATCGATTCCGACGTGCGCGTCTATGGCACGGAGGGTCTGATTCGTACCTGCGTCTGGGGCAGGCGCCTGGAAATGGCCCGCGGCAACGAGCAGGAACTGAAGGCCGTGCCGGTGCCGCAAACCCTGGGCACCTGGCAACAGTTTCTGGCCGTCCGTGACGGCCGCATTGAGAATCCCTGTCCGCCGGAAGTTGGCCTGCGTATGGCGCGTTTGTGGGACGCCATCACAGAATCTTCTGCCCAGGGCGGTGCCCTGGTGAAACTTTGACACTTCAAGGAGAATCCATGTCCAAGCCAGTTCGAGTTACGGTATGGAACGAGTTTCGACACGAGAAGGACAGCAGCCATGCTGCCAGTCAAATTTACCCGGATGGCATGCACGCGCCCATCGCCGGCTGGCTGCGGCAACAGGGCATGGACGTCGCCACGGCGACCCTGGACGAGCCCGAACATGGCCTGACCCAGGAGCTGCTGGACAAGACCGACGTGCTCATCTGGTGGGGCCACCTCGCCCATGGCGAAGTCTGTGACGAGATCGTCGACCGCGTCCAGCTGCGTGTACTCTCCGGCATGGGACTGGTCGTCCTGCATTCGGGCCACCACTCAAAGATTTTCAGGCGTCTGATGGGCACCACCGGTCACCTGAAGTGGCGCGAGGCCGATGAACGCGAACGCATCTGGGTTGTCGAGCCTGGCCATCCCATCGCCGCCGGCATCGACCGCTTCATCGAGCTGGACCGCGTCGAAATGTACGGCGAGCGATTTGACATTCCGGCGCCGGACACCCTGGTCTTCATCAGTTGGTTCGAGGGCGGCAACGTGTTTCGCAGCGGCTGCTGCTGGAACCGCGGCCGCGGCCGGATTTTCTACTTCCGGCCGGGCCACGAAAGTTTCCCGCACTTTCACAACGAGCAGATTCTGCGTGTGATTTCCAACGCCGTGAACTGGGCCGTCGCGGACAACCCGGGATTCGACGATGTTGCCAACGAAAGGGAATCGCTGGAGCCGATCGGCGCGAAGGACTGAGGCGCTGCGCGACTACCAGCGGTATTGCGCCGGCGCAAAGTCCATCGCTTGTCCATTGTAATAGGAGACGATCGCCTCTTCAGGCGCACAGACCGCGTCAATGCGAGCGTAGTCGTCCTCGCTGAATTCAACCGCCAGGGATCCCAGATTGTCGTCCAGGTGCGCCATGGTTCGCGGCCCGATGATCGGGCTGGTCACGCCTGGCTGGCGGGTCACCCAGGCCATGGCAATCTGCGCCATCGTCACCTCTTTCTCTTCCGCCAGGGTCCTGACCAGCGACACCATGTCCGTGGCGCGTTCACCGAAATGCCGGTGCCAGCGGTCCTGCATGTGGCCGGCCTTCAGGCGACGGTCGGACGCAAAGCGGGAATCTTCCGGCACCGCCTCCACACTTTCATATTTGCCACTCAGGAATCCGCGGGCCAGCGGCGACCAGGGGATGAGCGCTATGCCATAGGTCTGCGCCATCGGGACCAGTTCGCGCTCTATGCTGCGGTCCAGCATGTGGTAGGGCGGCTGCTCGCAGACTATGCGATTGGCGCCAAGTTCCTTCGCGATCCACAGCGCTTCCAGCACCTGCCAGGCCGTCCAGCTACTCGTGCCCAGGTAACGCACCTTGCCGGCCCGCACCAGGTCATCAAGCGCCCGCACCGTTTCGTCCGCCGCCAGATCGCTCTGCGGGCGATGAATCTGATACAGATCAATCCAGTCCGTGTTGAGCCGTTTAAGCGATGCCTCGCATTGCTGGATGATGTGCCGTCGGTTGTTGCCCACGTCCAGCACCTCCTTGCTCATGGCGCCCCGCACCTTGGTTGCCAGCACCACCTTGTCCCGTCGGCCGCCTTGCAGGGCCTTGCCAACGACCGTCTCGCTCACCCCCAGGGAGTAAACGTTGGCCGTATCAAAAAAGTTGATGCCCTGGTCCATGGCATGGTGCATCATGCGGATCGATTCGTCTTCCGGCGTTGAATTGCCGAAATTCATGCAGCCCAGACACAGTGCGCTGACCGGGACACCCGTGCGACCCAGCATTCGATATTCCATGTTGCGCTCCTTTCCTGCGATTGGTGCAGGCATTGTAGCGTTCTTTGAGTCAATCGCCCCCGCGTGGCTTTGGCGACCTGCAACACCGCTGAAACAGCATTCGGTTTGGCGACGGCAGCGCTAAGATTCCGGTGTTTTTCGGGGACCAGCGAGTTAGCGCAACAGGATGTCACCCGGTAGCGCGACATGATCGGCGCCAGCACTCCACTGCGCCAGGCGCTGGCCGCTGCGGGCATCATACATGCCGACCAGCAGCCGCGCCGGACCGGCCCGCGCCAGGGCGTTGAAGCGAAGATCATGCCGGTCAAGGATGAATTCTTCCCTGCGCCAGCCGCTCGTGGGTCGCCTGCCCTGCGCTGGCACGCTGTCGCTTTGCGCGATGATCTGGCCCCGGTCATTGACCAGATGTACAAAGACCGTATAACCCGTTTCCGTGCCGACAGAACGTGCCTGCCAGACCAGCGTGACCTCAAGCGGACCATCCAGCCCCGGGGAAACCTCCGCCAGGGTGTAGCCGGCCAGTCGGCCCAATGTTCCCAGGTTCTCTCCAACTGCCACGGTGTATTCAGGCCTGACGTCCAGTCTTGGCAACACGTCCAGTGACCAGCGAGCCAACGCCCTGCCATCGGGCAGCAGCAAGTGGACGTCGCCTGCGCCTGCCGTGGCGGGCACGGTCACCTCGCGCCAGTCCAGTGTGACCCGGTCACGTGGCCCGGCCGTGGGGGGAAGCACTCGTGCCCAGCTGCCGTCCACCGCTGCCAGGGTCAGGTCGGGCAACGCATCGCCTCCCCGCCACAGCAGGCTGGTCGTCAGGGTCTGACCGGGTTGCAAATTTCCACCGGCAAGATTGTCGGCCAGCAGTTGCAAATCGTCTCCGACTTGCACCAGGTTTCGAACTGGCAGCCCTGTCTCCCGACCCGTCAGTTCCCAGTCAGCGCCAGGCGAGATTCCCCAGGTCCCCAACTTCAGGTCACGTCCCACAGGGGCGCCATCCGCCCGGCGCAGTTCATGGCCGTCCAGCGCCTGCACCTCGTCAAAGACTCGCAGCCAGATCTCATAGTTGTCTGGTGGCGCGCCAAAGGGCAGGCGAAGTGTGGGCCATGCGCTGAGCACGTCGCCGGGACGTACCTGCAAGCCGCTACGCTGGTCATCGGTGGCGAAGATCGCGCTGTCTTTGCTGACCACCTGGCCAAGGCGATTTCGAATGACAATCGATGCCTGAAGCTCGGTCCTCAGCTCTGGTCCGGCCTCAAGCAAAACCGGCAGGCACAATACCTGACTTGCCAGAAACTCTGGCAAGGTTCCATGCGTGGTTACGATCGCCCGATTCGCGCCATCCACAGTGATGGCCTGCGCCAGGGGCTGAAGTTGGGGAGTTAAGGACGGCGGGGCGTCAAAGAGCAGGTTGCTCATACCATAAACCGAATACACCTCGGGCAGTCTTGTGCTGCCATGCGCCAGCAAACAGGGAGTCATGCCGCGGTAGTCGGCGCGTTGCGTGTACCATTGGTTCAGCGCCACCCTGCCCTGACGCGGCAACAAACCCGCAATGGCATTCAGCCCTTCGCCTTCCGGCAAGGTGATCAGTTGCGTCGGCAGCCCAAACCGGCGCCAGTAATAGGCCAGTTCGTAGCGCTCGGCATAGGACCAGGCGAGTACGCTGTCCGCCCAGGACAGGGACTCCTGGTAATACCGGACCATGCCGCGGGCATCGTCGTGTCGCAGGGCCGGATCGGCCGCCAGCTGCAGGTTGAGCAGCAGCGCGCCCGAAAATAGCATGACCAGCAAGTGGCGGCGGCCACCGCCTGACTTTCCCACAACACAGGAGCCCAGCAGTATGCAGTGCAAGGGCGCGAGCGGTACCAGATAACGACCGTGCATGTTGTTACCAATAATTCCCAGCCCCAGGGCAAGCAGGAAGGCCATCAACATCACGTGCAGGGCCAGCCAACGCGTGCCGGAACGGCGCCACGGCAGCAACAGGAGCAGCGCGAAGGCCACCGGGACCACGACGCCTGTCAGCGGCGTCTGCAAAACGAGTTCCCATGGCGCCAGCCAGAGTGCAGCCCACATTTGGCCGACAAGCGTCAACCCCGCTTGCGGCCCGTCCCGCAGGGTGCTGTTGGCAGCCGCCACGTCGATGAAATAGGCAGATAGCCAGGGCAGCCACAACAGGACAACTGCCACCTGACTTACCAACCACAGACGCCAGTCGGGTTGCCGCAAGCTGCGACGGGACAGCCAGTGGAGCGCCATGGCCAAATTGATCCAGAGCACAAAGACCGGCGCGGTATTGTGCGTGTAGAGAATGAGCGTTTCGAGGATCACCAGCAGCAGCCACTGGCGTCGCTGCGGGCGACGCAAAAGCTCCTGCCACGCGAGCAGCAGTACCGGCAGCAGCAAGGCCAGCAAGGCGTACATGCGCGCTTCCTGCGCCGCCCACCAAAGCGGTGCGGAACAGGCAGCCAGCCACAGGGCCAGCCAGGCGGACTGCCTGCCGAAATTGCGCCGGGCCAATTGCCATGTCAGCGCAATGGCAATCAGCACCAGCCACAGGGAAGGCAGGCGCAAACTGAATTCGCTGTCACCCAGGAAACGGGTACTGATGTTCAGTAGAACGTAGTAGAGCGGCGGGTTGGTGTCATCGGCGAGCGCGGCCTCCGCCAATGTGGGCTGTATGGCTGCCCAGGCGGACCAGCCTTCATCAAACCAGAGACTTTGGCTGTCAATTTGGTGGAGACGCAGGCCGTTTGCCAGCAACAGAATGGCAGCTGCCGGCAGCAGGTGGCGCAAAAGCCTCATGTGTCTGGAAGTTGCCCGTCGGCCCTGTGCCGTGCCAGCCAGTCCAACTCCTCATCACCGGGATGCGCCGCGGCAAACAGGTCGGGGCGGCGCTGCATGGTTCGCAGCAGGGACTGCCGCCGGCGCCAGGTCGATATGCGCCCGTGGTCGCCGCTCAGCAGCAATTCCGGCACCTGCAGACCGCGAAAGTCGGTTGGACGCGTGTAATGCGGCCCTTCCAGCAATCCGTCGGCATGGCTGTCTCGCGCCGCAGCATCGTCTGCGCCCAGCACGCCTGGCAATTGACGTACGGTCGCGTCAATGACGACCATGGCCGCCAGCTCGCCGCCGGTCAGCACGTAGTCTCCGATGCTGATTTCGTCGCTGATGGCCAGCTGCCGCACCCTTTCGTCGACGCCTTCATAGTGGCCGCAAACCAGCAACAATCGCTCCTCCTGCGCCAACTCACCGGCCACCTGCTGGTTGAATACCCGGCCCTGGGGCGTGAGCAAAATCACAGGCTGCGTACTGTCCGACCGGACTTCCTCAATCGCCCGTACCAGCACGTCCGCCCGCAGAATCATGCCGCCACCGCCGCCACAGGGCGTATCGACCACCTGGCGCCGGCGCCCTTCACCCCAGTTGCGCAGATCATGCAAACGCAAGTGCAGCAGGCCGCGTTCCTGCGCCTTCCACATCATGCTCAGACCCATCGGTCCCTCAAACATCTGAGGGAAAAGAGTCAATACATCGATTTGCACGGCAGTCCTGCCTGGCGCTCGTGAGACTGATTCAAGAATAACGATTTCACGATTGTCGGGCAATTGCTTCTCGCGCGGCAATGCCGCGGCCATTTGAGCTCAGTTCACCGGGCGAAACAGGGCGCGCCAGGAGCGCATCGTCCGTACTCCTGCATCCACACACTCTGCGCTGCCGAATGCGGGAGAGTCATCGGAGAGCCCCGGCATGTCGAGGACGTATTGTACGCCCGGCTCGATGGTGAAGTCCGCGAATCCCTGGCCGCGCTCCGGTCTGAGCCCACTGAAAAAGCGGTCCTCGCCTCCCTGCCAGCGCACGCGCAGGGCCATGGCCGCAATCCCGCGACCGTCGCGTTCCTGCACGTAGACCGCCAGTTTGGCCGGCCGGTCCGCGTCGCAAAAGACCCCCAGACCTGCCAGCTCGAAACGTCGCACGCTCGTTTCCCCTGGCGTTGGTTGCGAGGTCGATGCGGACCTTGTCGCAAGTGTCAGGGTCGGCAAGGGAGTCTTGCTTGGTGGGGGCACCGGCGTGGCGCTGGGTCGGGGCGACGGGCTGCTGTCAAGCAGCAGGACCGCTTCGTTGTCCAGGGCTGGCAAAAGGGTATCGGCGCAACTGCGCTGGCCTTCCATCTGATAGAAGTTTTGCATGCTGCGCAAGATCCGTAAATCGCCCGGGTCGTTGACGTAATCCGTAGAAGCAAGTCGGCAAGCCATTTCCGCCATGTGGCGCGCCGCGTCGATGCCTGTGGGAATCGCCGCCGCGAGACGCTCCCTGGCCCGGGCCCGATCGCCGTCTACCGACCAGGCCTGAGCCACCAGCGCCGCGTATTCTTCCGACCGCATATCGCGCAGGACAGCTGCTGCGCCCGGGGATGTTTCTGGCAGGGAACCCCAGGCGACAATCAACCCCAGGCAAAGCCCGACCAGCGTACTGGCCAAAAGGATTACCGGTGTCGGGACCCGCGCCCTGCGCCGGCTTCTGCGCGCAACGGAGCGCCTCACGGACCGGCGTCAGCCGGGACAGGCAGGAGAAATGGTTGCATGGCAGGTGTCAACCGTCCCAGTCCCTCTGCAAGAGCGACGAGATGGCGAATGTCCTGCACGTTTCGCGAGTTTGCGATGAAGCGTTCGATTGTAGCATGCAACATGGCAACGCTGCTGTTACCGGCCACCTGGCGCATACGACGCCAAGCAGTCGGAAGATTGCGATCGTCGCTGTAGGTCGTGGCGATCATCACCAGCAAATCGTCACGAAACTGCTGGCTTTGGGGGTCGATTCGACCCCCCCCCAATGCACCGCCGCTTGCCAGTTGCCCGAGCAACCAGCCCGCCAGGGAACCCGCAAGCAGACCTGCCAGCAGCATGGGCAGGGAATTCCTTGCCACGCGCCACACCATCATGGCTGGCAGTATAGCAGGCGTCGCAGCGAATTGACGGCGGCCGACCCGAAAGATAGCATCCCGTTTTGTGCCGATGGTGGGAGTCGAACCCACATGCCCTCACGGGCGCGCGATTTTGAGTCGCGTGCGTCTGCCTGTTCCGCCACATCGGCGCTGACCTGATGATAGAAAGCCAGGTTGGAACTGTCAATGATTTCAATCCACTGGCCGCAGTCAGGGACACAAGGCGACCGGCCATGAGTCGAATCGCCCGCTACTGTCCGGCCTGCGGGCAGGCGCTTGTCTGGCAACAACGCCTTGGCGCGCTGCGTCCCGTCTGTAACGCCTGTGACCACGTGGTCTTTTTCGACCCCAAGGTGGCCATCGCCGCCTGGATCCTGCAGGACAATCGCCTGCTGCTGGTGCGACGCCGTGGCGACCCCCTGGCCGGCTACTGGGCCATGCCCGCCGGTTTCATGGAGTATGACGAGCACCCCGAAGCCGCCTTGCGGCGCGAGGTGCTTGAAGAAACCGGCTTGCAGGTGCGGGTGCAAGAATTGCTGCAATTGTTCCATACGCCCGCCGACGGCGGCCTCGCCAACCTGGTCCTGGTCTACGAGGCCACCATCACAGGCGGGAACTTGCTGGCGGGCGATGACGCGGACGCCGTCGCCTGGTTCCGCCGCAATCAATTGCCGCCGCTGGCTTTTCTGCCAACGCAGGCGCTGGTCAAGCGCTGGCAGGCTGAAGCGTTGTAGGGGCTTTTTCGCCGGTTTGCGTCTCGCGTCGCGGCATGGGCGCCATCCAGGCGATGACCATTTGCGCCAGCATCAAAACGACAAAGACCACCACCATCACGTTGTAATCGCCGAAGGTATCGAAGCTCCAGCCAAACAGCACCGGGCCGATCGCCACGCCGGCGGACATCAGGATGGCGACGTAGCCACGAATCTCGCCCAGGTGCTCCCTGCCAAACAGATTGGCCCACACTGTGTTGTCAAACAGGCTACCCAGCGTGATGTTGCTGCCAAATGCCAAAATGTAAAGCAACAGCAGCAGGGGCGTTGTCATCGTGGCGGAGAGCACCAGGACGGCAAGCGAGGTGCAGATCTGAATGACCATCAGGTGGTTGGGCCGCAGCCGGTCAACGAGCACGCCGCCAAACAGGGAAAGGCCTCCTGCCACGACTGCAATCATGCCAAAGGACTGCGCCGCCAGGGCCGCATCATGGCCGAGATTGTTGAAGATGGAGACCTGGTGCAGAATGAGCGCAGACCCGGCTGCCGGTGTCAACGTTCGCCCCAGCACAAAAATGCGGAAAATGCCCGTGCGCCGCGCTTCTGGCAGCGCCCAGCTTTGCTCCGGTTCCGCCGCTTTGGTTTCCTCGTGGATCACACGAC
>JAGWBD010000061.1 GCA_021296065.1 Anaerolineae bacterium | reverse complement strand
GAGCGACCTGCCATCCGGCGACCAGCGCGGACTGGTGTCCGCGCCGCCGCGAGTCAACTGTATGCTGGAAGCGCCATCCCTGGAAGACAACCAGACTTCGCGGCGGTAATCATTGCTGAATTTCCGGGCCTGCTGTCGCACCCAGGCCACATGTTGGCCATCCGGACTGATACGTGGCTCTTCAACCAGGACGATGCGATACAGGTCGCTGGCGGTGATCGGGCGCTTCTCTACAGACATGGCATACCCCTGACCGGGATTCGCGGCAGTATAGCAGAGTCTTGCGTGTCGCCGCGCGTTGCGCCAGAGTCGGCGCAGCCTCAGGGAGACAGCAACATGCGAATGATCGATATTCTGGAATGCAAACGTGATGGCGCTGAACTGACGAAAGCTGAAATCGACTGGGTCATCGAGGCCTATACAGACGGCAGCCTGCCCGATTACCAGATGTCTGCGTTGTTGATGGCCATTCTGTTGCGAGGGATGACGCGTGCCGAAATATCGCAACTTACCCAGGCCATGGTCCGCTCCGGCAGCGAGTTGCGCCTGCGGGATATGCTGGGCAGCTATGCGGTGGACAAGCATTCATCTGGCGGCGTCGGCGACAAGACCTCGCTGGTGGTGTTGCCGATGGTGGCCGCCTGCGGGGTTCCGGTGGCCAAAATGAGCGGTCGGGCGCTGGGTTACACCGGTGGCACGCTGGACAAACTGGAGTCCATCGCGGGTTTCAATGTCACGTTGGCCACAGAACGTATCGCCCGTCAGGCGCGTGAAGTCGGACTCGTGATTGCCGGGCAAAGCGAGGAACTGGCGCCGGCGGATGGACTGATTTACGCCCTGCGCGATGTCACGGCCACCGTGCCAAGCATTCCACTCATCGCGAGCAGTATCATGAGCAAAAAGATTGCCGCCGGCGCGGACGGCATCGTGCTGGACGTCAAGGTGGGCGAAGGCGCTTTCATGACAGAACTGGACCTGGGGCGCGAACTGGCGCAACAGATGGTGCGTATCGGGGAGGATGCCGGGCGCGACGTCATCGCCGTGATTTCCAACATGAACCAGCCACTGGGCGGCGCTGTCGGTAACGCCCTGGAGGTGAGGGAAGCGCTGGACACCTTGCGCGGTGGCGGGCCCGAGGACCTGCGCGAGCACTGCCTGATTATCGCCGGCCACATGCTGAGTCTGGCGGGGCAGGGGAAGCGTTGGGTCGATCCTGGCGAGACTCGTTCAGCATTGCTTGAGAGTCTGGATTCCGGTGCGGCGTTGCAATTGTTTCGGGACATGGTGGTCGCCCAGGACGGTGATGCGCGCATGGTGGATGAGCCCGATCGTTTGCCGGGTGCCCGCCTTGTCGAAACGCTGGCGGCCGACCGGGCGGGCGTGGTGCAGTCCGTCCCGGCGCGCGGCGTGATCCACGCGGCCTTTGCCCTGGGCGTTGGCCGGGAAGCAAAGGGCGATGCTCTTGACCACGGCACCGGTCTGTGGCTGCAGGTCAAGGTGGGCCAGCGCGTGGCGGAAGGTGAACCCCTCGTGACCATTCACGCCAATAGCGAGGAAAGCCTTGCGCGCTGTCGGGCGGAGCTGGATGGCCTCATCCCGCTGGTCGACGAAGAAGTCGCGCCATTGCCACTGGTTTTTGATGCCATTCACGGTCGTAGACAGCCGCGGGGCGCACCGTCGCCCTGAGCCATCAGGACGGGCAGGCGTTGGCGAGATGCTCCTCGAAGCTGCGCGCGAAGTTGTGATAACCGCTGCCGTCGCAGGCAGCGCGGAAGAAGAGGGAATCGCTTTCGGCGGGATAGATTGCCGCGTGGATGGCGGACAGGCCTGGGCTGGCGATTGGCCCGGGGGGAAGCCCGCCATGCAGATAGGTGTTCCAGGGCGAATCCACAGAACGGTAATGGGCCTGGGTAATCTGCGGCCACCAGTTGCCTCCTTGTGGGGCCAGACCATACTGCACGGTGGGGTCGGCTTCCAGTTTCATGCCGATCGCCAGGCGGCGTCGATAGACGCCGGCGATGCGCGGGTCCTCGTCCTCACGCAACGATTCGCGTTCCACGATTGACGCCAGGGTCAGCACTTCATGCAGGGTGAAGCCCTGGGCGGCTGCGTCGGTCAGCATTTGCGGCGTCACCCGGGCGAGCAATTGCTGGATCAGGGCCTGGCGCAGGCCGAGTGCCGTCAGATTGGGCGGCAGGTTGTAATCGTCCGGGAAGAGATAGCCCTCCAGCGAGGCGCCTGGCGGAAGGCCGGTAAGCGCCGCCTGCGCCGGGTCCAGCCAGGAATTCGGGCCAACCAGTTGCAGGAATTCCGCGCCGCCAAATTCCAGACGTCTGTGGTTGTCAATGGCGGCGGCCACCTGTTCCACGCGCCAGCCAGGGAAAATTCGCAGGCGCAGCGCGCCGCCAAAGGCATCGGCCAGTTGCTGCGCAATAGCGGGGATGGTCTGGGCCTGGTTGAGGAAGTAAACGCCCGCCCGTAACTGGACGTCCAGTCCATTGGCGAAGGCATAGTCGACGAAAAGTTGTTCGTCCAGGATCAACCCGGCGCCGTGAAGCTGCTGCGCGACAGATGCAGCGCTGTCGCCATGTTGTACCTCGAAGCGAACAGGCGTCGAGTCGCTGCCGATGGCGCGCGCCAATTCGTCGCTGCGAGAAAGCAAGGTCACGCGGGTCAGACCGCGTCGCAGCAAGCCGCCAATGCCGCCGGCATTGCCGGACAGCAGTACGGGCAGGGACAGCGCGACGAGCACAAGCAGGACCGCCGCCACAGCGAGCAACAGACAGGTGCCGCGTTTTGCCAAGGCAAACTCCCTTTGCCGGAATCCCGCCAGTATTCTGGCAGGAATTGCTGACACGATACAATTGTTCAGATTCTGTGGAAAGGTGTTGTATGCAACAGCCCTTGCCCCTGGCGCAAAGCGCCATGCGCTTGCGTCAGGACAAAATTGATCTGGCCGCTTTCACCGGGAAGATCCTGAACAGACTGGACGCCCTGGAGCCACAACTTCAGGCATTTCTGCCGGAAGCGGGACGCAGCGAACGGTTCAAGCGCGCGGCGGAGGCGCTTTTGGTACGCTGGCCCAGGCCGAACACTCGACCACCCCTTTTTGGTATCCCGCTGGGTGTCAAGGACATTTACCGCGTGGACGGCTTGCCCACATGCGCCGGCAGTGAATTACCGGCGGCTCTTTTTGACTCCGCCCAGGCGAACTGCGTCACCCGCCTGCAACAGGCCGGCGCGCTGGTGGCGGGAAAAACTGTCACGACCGAATTTGCCTGTTTCGAGCCAGGGCCCACACGGAACCCGCAAAATCCGGCGCATACGCCGGGGGGCAGCAGCAGCGGATCGGCGGCGGCGGTGGCCGCCGGCGTGTGTGCGCTGGCGTTGGGCTCGCAAACCATTGGCTCGGTGATTCGTCCTGCCGCCTACTGCGGCGTGGTTGGATTCAAGCCCGGCTTCGGTCGCATTGATGCCGAAGGCGTGATCTACGTTGCGCGCTCACTCGACCACGTAGGAATGTTTACCCAGGACGTGGCGGGAATGCGTCTGGCTGCATCCTTGCTGTGTCGGGACTGGCGGGAAGTTGGATCTGCCAGCAGGCCGCGCCTTGGAGCCCTGGCCGGACCCATGCTGGAGTTGCTGGACGATGAAGGACGGGCCGGTTACGAAACACAACTGGAACAGTTGCAGCGCGCCGGTTACGCGGTTCAACGCGTGTCGCTGTTTGAAGACTTTGGCCCAATGGAAGATCTGCATCGGGCGTTGATGGCTTACGAGATGGCGCGGGAACATCGGCTCTGGTTCGAAAAGCACGAATCCTTGTATCGAACCTGCACTGCCGATCTCATCCGCACCGGTCAGCAAGTTGATTCTGAAACGGCGAAACGGGCCCGCTCCAGCCAGTTGCGGACGCGCCAGCAATTGCATGACCGGATGGATTCGGCCGGCATTGATCTCTGGCTCAGCCCGCCGGCGACCGGGCCGGCGCCCGCTGGCATCGACCATACTGGCAACCCCGCAATGAATCTGCCCTGGACGCATGCCGGTCTGCCAGCGCTGAGCCTGCCGGCAGCGCGGGCGAGCAACGGCCTGCCGCTGGGTTTGCAGGTCTGCAGTCGGCATGGCGCAGATGAGTTTCTGCTGCTTCAGGCGGAAGGACTGGCGGAGGCGTTTGACGATTTGAATGCCTGATTAGTCCGGCGGCGATTGCGGCGGGATCTGCTCTGGCTCGCCGACCAGTCCATCGCGCCGGGCATCCAGATAACTTTGCAGGATGACGCGGGCGGCCAGGTCATCGATCGCTTCGCGCGGACCGCGTTTGCGCGCGCGGGCCAGTTCCTGCGCCTCGACGCTTGAGAGTTGCTCGTCCCAGAGCGTAACTGGCAAACCGGTTGCGCGCGCCAGGCGCCGGGACCAACGGCGCACGATGGCGCAACGCTCCCTTTGTCGAGAGGCGGAAGCATCGTTTAGCGGCAGTCCCACCAGCAAGGCTTCGGCACCTTCCCTGACTGCCAGTTCTCGAATGAGTGAGAAATCTTCCCCACGCGTGCGACGGTTCAGAATTGTCAATTCGCGCGCAACCAGCCCGCTGCTGTCGCAGGTCGCCAGGCCCAGGCGTCGCTCACCATGGTCGATGGCCAGCAGTCTCATGCCTGTTCCGCCAACAGGACCTGAATGCGCATGCTGAGAATGGGCAGGTGACCGTGCCATCCCGGCGTCACCTCAACAAGCGGGGTCGTTCCTGGTTGCAGGGGCCAGTCTTGATGAATGATGCGGCGTGCCTCGGCAAGGGAAACACCTGCGAGTTGCTGTCGCAAAGCATCTGTGTCGACCACTCTTTCCGTAAGGCCGTGCGCGCTGCGGGAAAAGCGAATGAGGCCGTCGGCATAGTCGCTCACGACCGGACCCCGGTCGTGATGCACGGTGTGCATTAGCAGATTCTTGCCTGTTTCGACCTGGGATTCCAGGCGACTCAGCAAGATCTGTTGTGCGTGACTCTCGTCGATGGCAACGGCTTCAACAATTGCCTTCATGTCAAGGCGGAGGGTTTCTGCGGCGTCGCCCGGCGCGGCGCTGAAGCGCGTCCAGTCGCTGCGTTCAGTAGCAAGATTGATCGATTCGAGGATCAGATTCTGGTCTTCGTCAAGGCGCGAGAGCAGGGAGATGTAGGCCTGCGACTTGATTTGCTGCCGTGTTGTCGCCAGCAAGCGTTCCTGGTCCTCCGGCAACACGATGCCGACGGAGCGGCTGTTGCCACCGCTGGTGGGTTGCCTGTTGCGCACGCTCACGCGAAGTGCGAGTTGGCTGCCAAGGCTGTTAATGTGACCGCTGTCAACGTTGCCAACTGCTCCCGCAAAATCCGCCGTCGCCTCGACCGGCAGTTCCAGTTGACTGCCGGCTCCCGCCTCCAGCGTGCCGCCAGTGAGCGTATGAAACCAGACGGCCCTGGCCCCGCCGGTCC
Source organism: Anaerolineae bacterium (assembly GCA_021296065.1). Classification (GTDB taxonomy): domain Bacteria; phylum Chloroflexota; class Anaerolineae; order Aggregatilineales; family Phototrophicaceae; genus JAGWBD01. Next base: position 5,444 of record JAGWBD010000061.1, on the reverse strand, counting down.
CCACGAGTGTGCCCACGGGTAAGTCCACGGGGTCGCTGCCCAGATTCACGAAAGTGACGTTGCCCCTGGCCAGGCTGGATGAAAGTACCTGTCTGCCTCCGGGTGGCATACTGGCGCTTTCCTCAACAATGATGCTGAGGGGCAGGGCAGGGACGATGGCATTTTCAAGATCAGGCGTGACGGCACTGGGGTCGGCGGTGATCAGGGCTTCTGCCTGGGCGAGGTCGCGGGCCGGCAGAAATGTGATCGTCGCTTCCGGGACAATCAGCAACGCTGCCGCGGCGCCCAGCGCCAGCGCAACCAGCAGAAGGACAACTCCGCCGGTAAGGCGCAGCGCTCGCGGCGGCTCCTTTCCGGCAGCCTGAACGCGGGCATTGGCGGATTCTTCAAGGCTTTCAGGCTGCGACCCGTTGGTGGTAGCGTGGCGTTGGGGCAGCAACAGACGGGCCCGGCCCCGTTTCCAGCGGCCGCGTTCGCTTGCGCCAACCGTTGCGAAAGTGCTGAGGTTAAGTTCCCGTGCATGGCGCATGACGTCCGGGTCCTGGGTTAACAGGGCGAGCTGGATGCCGAGGCGTTGAGCCTCACGTTGCACGAGGACAAGATCCAGACGTCGGGTGAGCGCTGTGCCGCGAACGGGCCAGACCAGCAGCAATTGGCTGCTCGCCAGGGGCAGCAGGCGACTGCGAACGGAGGCGACGTCTTCGTTGCGCTCAAGTTGCAGCAATTCCGGGCGGGACATGTTACGTGGGTTGCCAGTGGTCCGTGATCAGGGCGCGGGCGTCGGCGAGCGCCTGGGGCAATGCTTCCGCGTTCTTCCCGCCCGCCTGGGCCAGGTTAGGCCGACCGCCGCCCCCGCCACCAACGCGTTTGGCCAACGGTCGAATGATCTGGCCGGCATGCAGCCCCTGCCTGATCCTCTCGGGCCCAATTGACACCAGCAACAGCGGGCGATCTTCGTAGACGCTGCCAAGCACAAGCACGCCGCCCGGCACCTGCTGACGAAAGATGTCCGCCAGTTCTCGCAGCGCTTCCATGGGCTGGCTGTCCATGCGGGCGATGAGGAAAGGCAATTCGCCCACGAATTCCGTTTCATGCAAACGTTGGACAAATTCATTGTGGGCCAGCTTGCGTCGCAGCGCGTCGCGTTCGCGACGACTGTCGCCCAGTTCTGCCTGAAGGGCGGCGAGACGCACCGGTAACTCCTGTCTGTTGCCTCCCAACGAACTCGCGATTTCTCCCAGTTTTACGAGCGCATCCTGGACATAGCCCAGGGCAGCACGACCGGTGACAGCTTCAACCCGGCGTACGCCGGCGCTCACGCTTCCTTCGGACAGGATGCGAAACTGCCCGATCGCCTGGGTGCTGGCGACGTGCAGGCCGCCGCAAAGCTCAAAACTGTAACGATGGTCCCGGTCTCCCATGCGAATGGTGCGCACGCTGTCGCCGTACTTTTCGCCAAAGAGTGCGATGGCGCCTTCGGCGCGGGCCTCGGCCAGGGGTTTAATGGCTGCCTGTACCCGGAAATCGGACAGAATCGCGTCGTTGACCTCTGCCTCTACCCGGCGCAGCTCTGCGTCGCTGACGCGGCCGTCATGGGCGAAGTCAAAGCGCAGCCGGTCCGCTTCGACCAGCGATCCACGCTGCTGCACGCTGTCGCCCAGTTGATGGCGCAAGGCAGCATGCAGCAAATGGGTTGCACTGTGGTTGCGGGTTACGTCTCGCCGCCGTTGGGCATCCACTGACGCCCTGACCGGGTCTCCGATGCGGGGACGACCCTCAATGACCTCGCCCAGCAGTATGACGAGGCCGTCCACCGGCTGACGCGCGTCTTCGACGTCGATCAACCAGCCGTCGCCGGCAATGACTCCGCGATCGGCGACCTGCCCGCCCGCCTCGACGTAAAAGGGCGTTTCCGCAAGCACAAGCTCCACCCGATCGCCGGCGATGACTTCGGCAAGGGGCTGCGCCCCCTGCAACAGGGCCAGCAGACGCGTCTCCCGTTCCAGTGGCCCGTAGGGGTCGTAAACAAGTTCATTTGATCCCTGCAGGTCGGCAAGCACGGCTTGCCAGGCATCGTTGCCCTGCATGGCGCCCATCGCCTGGCCCGCCCCACTGACTCGCGCGTGTCGCTGCTGTGCAGCCTCGAATCCGGCCAGGTCAACGTCCATTTGGCGTTCGGAGGCCACGTCGCGAATGACTTCCAGCGGCAGCCCGCGAGTGGCTGTGAGGTAAAAGGCCTGCTCCCCCGGCAGCGTACCGGACTGGCTGTCCTGCAGGGCGGAGAGCATGTCGTCCAGTTCGCCCAGTCCACGCCCCAGCGTCCGATGGAAGCGTTCTTCCTCTCGTGTAATGACGCTGCCAATCGCCGACTGGCGCTCGACCAGTTCCACAAAGTGACCGCCCATGACGTCTATGACGGCGTCCGCGATCTGCGCCAGAAAGGGGCCATCAAAGCCCAGTTTGCGTCCGAAACGCGCAGCCCGTCGAATGACGAGCCGGGTCACCGAGTCTCTTCCCTTTGGTCCGGGCAGCACGCCGTCGGCGATCAGGAAGACGGCAGACCGCATGTGGTCCGAGATAACGCGATAGGGCACGATATTGTCATCCCGTTCCGCATCGCTGTGGCCGGTAAGGGCCTGCAAGGCGCGGATCAAGGGCAGGAAGAGGTCTGTGTCGTAGTTGACCTCCACGCGCTGCAGGATGCTCGTGATTCGCTCCAGGCCGAGACCGGTGTCCACGCCGGGTGCAGGCAACGGCAGGTCAAAAGCGCCACTGTGCTGCGGGTCCGGTTGTGTGCGGTTGAATTGCATGAAAACCAGGTTCCAGAGTTCGATAAAGCGACCGTCATCGGCTTCCAGCGAAGGGATGATGCCGGCCTCGCCCTGTTCCGGATACCTGTCCCAGTGAATCTCGCTGTTGGGGCCGCAGGGCCCAGTCTCCGCCATTTGCCAGAAGTTGTCGTCCGGTCCCAGGCGGGCGATTCGTCGCGAATCGATGCCAATGGTGTCGCGCCACAGATCGTAACTATCGTCGTCTTTCTCATACACGGTGACGGCCAGGCGTTCCGCTGGCAGGCCGTACACGTCAGTCAGCAACCCCCAGGCCATTTGCATGGCCTCCAGCTTGAAATAGTCGCCGAAACTGAAGTTCCCCAGCATCTCAAAAAATGTGTGATGCTGTGGTGAGGGGCCCACTTCTTCGAGATCGTTGTGTTTGCCACTGACGCGCAGGCACTTCTGCGAAGTGGTCGCCCGACGATAGGCGCGCCGCTCTTTGCCGAGAAAGACGTCCTTGAACTGCACCATGCCAGAATTGGCGAAGAGCAGAGTGGGGTCATTTGCGGGAACCAGAGAGGACGATGCGACGACTCGATGTTGCCTGTCGGCAAAATAGTCCAGAAAGGCTGCGCGCGCCTCACTGCTGCTCATGCGCTTCATAGGGGAAGCCCTGTGGGGAGGACGATTTGACAGGCCAAAAGTATAGGCAAATTGTCGCCTCTTCACAAGGGAAGGGCGGGCCGTCATAATCCAGTCCATGAATGACGGTACGCCAGGCAGCGGCAGGCAGGACGACCTGATTGCGGCGATTGCGGAAGGCAGTTGCGGGCTGCCATTCGAGGTGTTGGGGCCGCAACGGTCAGGCGACGGACCGACACGCTTGCAGGCCTTTCGCCCCCACGCGCGGGAACTCTTCGCCTGCAACGAAAGGACCGGCGAGCGCGTCGCGCTGCAACGCACACAGTCGGACGGCTACTTTACGGCAACGGTCGAGGGCGACTGGTCGCGCTATCAGCTCGAGGAGCATCACGAGGCGGGCTGGAGTCACCGTTTTGCCGACCCCTACGCCTTTCGCGACCCGCTGCTGACGGACTACGATCGCTACCTGTACGGCCAGGGGAACTGGCATGACAGCTACAGGAAACTCGGCGCCCAACTGCGCATCTGTGAAGGCGTGGCCGGCGTCAACTTCGCTGTCTGGGCGCCCAACGCCTGGCGTGTCAGCGTGGTTGGTGACTTCAACGACTGGGACCCACGGCTGCACCCGATGCAGCCACGGGGCGAAAGTGGCATTCACGAATTGTTTGTCCCGGGGCCCGGCGCCGGCACGGCCTACAAATACGATGTGGTCGGACATGGCGATTACAACGCGCAAAAGGCGGACCCCTACGGCTTCCGCAGCGAATTGCGGCCTCAAACGGCGTCCGTAGTCACGGACCTTGGCGGTCACGCCTGGGGCGACGATGCCTGGATGGAAGCGCGGTCCGTCGACGCGCTGCTGCATGGCCCCGTGCTCATTTACGAAATGCACGCCGGATCCTGGCGCCGCGGTCCGGATGGCAGGCTGCTCAATTTTCGGGAACTGGCGCAGCAACTAATCCCCTGGCTCTGTGACATGGGCTACACGCACGTGGAGTTCTTGCCCCTCGCCGAACATCCGCTGGACGCTTCATGGGGTTACCAGGTGAGCGGCTACCATGCCCTGAGCAGCCGCTACGGGGAACCGCAGCACTTCATGGCCTTCGTCGATGCCTGTCATCAGGCGGGGATCGGCGTATTGCTGGACTGGGTGCCGGCGCACTTCCCGCGCGACGAGCATGGTTTGTCACAGTTTGATGGCACCCACCTGTATTCGCACGCCGATCCTCGCCTTGGGGAACAGCCGCAGTGGGGAACGCGCGTTTTCAACTTCGGTCGCAACGAGGTGCGCAACTTTCTGCTGTCCAATGCGCTCTTCTGGCTGCGGACGTATCACATTGACGGCCTGCGCGTCGACGCCGTGTCGTCGATGCTGTATCTCAATTTCGGACGCGAGGACAGTGAATCGCTGACCAACGAACAGGGTGGCTATGAGAACCTGGACGCCATTCGTTTCCTGCAGGATTTCAACGTGGCCGTACACCGGGAAGTGCCGGGCGCCATCTCGATTGCCGAGGAGGCGAGCTCATGGCCAGGTGTGTCGCTGCCGGTGGAAGCCGGTGGCCTGGGATTCACATTGAAGTGGAACATGGGCTGGATGAACGACACGCTGGCCTATTTTCGCGCGCACCCGCCGGACCGTCACCTGCTGCATGAACGAATCACGTTTTCCCTGATGTACGCCTTCAGCGAAAACTATGTGCTGCCATTCTCACACGATGAAGTCGTGCATCTGAAGGGCTCCATGTTGGGCAAAATGGCGGGCGACTGGTGGCAGCAGTTTGCCACGCTGCGGGCGCTGTATCTGTACATGCTGGCGCACCCCGGCAAGAAACTGGCATTCATGGGCCTTGAACTGGGTGAGTGGCAGGAATGGAGCGAAACGCGGGAACTGGACTGGAATCTGCGGCACGGGCCACATCATCGCGCACTGTATCACCTGGTGCGCCGGGCCACTCATCTCTACCGCTCGCTGCCGGCGGTGTGGCAAGGGGATTTCAGGGACGAGGGTTTTCGCTGGATCGACGT
>JAGWBD010000060.1 GCA_021296065.1 Anaerolineae bacterium | reverse complement strand
GAATGATGACACGGCCAATCTCTACCCGGTCTCGCTCGACTCCGACTTCTGTTCGAACTCGATGGCAGCGTTCTCCCTCTCCCGGCAATCCCGGTTGGACACGTTGCCACGTGCTGACTGCAGAATTGTCAGGGCCAACGACCTGAAAGGGAATCTCGTAACGCTCGCAAAGGTCTTGCTCAATCACGCGAACCAGCGTCACTCGCATGCCGTCAAGCAGCAGGGTGTCCAGCGGAGGCTCCATTCGATCGAGAGGGCCCAAAGAAATGTCGGCAAGCTCCAGCAGGGATAATACAGTCACAGACCCCGGCAAAAGGATGGAGCGCTCTGTGCCGTCGGCCACCAACGTCACCAGCAGGTCCTGTTCCTGCCGTGCCGGGCTACAACTACTTGCAAACAGCGCCAGGCAAAACAACAGCGTCGGCGGCTTCACCAGGATTACGCGCATAAGGGCATTACCTGGCAGGACAGGACCGGTCTGTCCATGTCGTCCATAAGATCCCGCTGTGCCCGGTCACCGACATGGCTGTGCCCTTGCAAGATTCGGGGTGGTCATTCGCTGCATTCCAGAACAAATACCAGACTTTGTCTGACCCAGGGACAACCGGTAGAAGAAATCGGGCACCAGGACAATTGTTTCACAAGCCTGGGCCCATTGTCGGCACGTTCTGAAGAGGCAAAGTATAACAGCCGCTGGCGTTTCTGGCGTTTCCAACCGATAATGGAGCGGGAAACAGGGATTTGAGGACTTATGCGGGGACTGGCCGCACTGTTGCCATTGACCATTGTGCTGCTTTCAGCCCTGGCTTTGGGCGCACAGGATGAGAACCCGCAAACGCCGGTTGCTGAAGCGACACTTGCCTCTGACGTGGAATTGCCCTTGCGACAGGAGCAACTGTTTCTGCTGACCGGGAATGTGCAGCGCCCCAACGCCCTGCAATGGTTTGGGGACTATCTCTATGCCGCCTGCACCGGTGACTCCACCCTGTACGAGATTAATTCGCGGGATGCCAGCACCCGCCCCTACATTTACGGTGTGCTCAATGCGCATTCCCTGCACGTTGAACGGGACAATTCCGGCACCCTGACCATCTGGGTACCGGATTACGAACGAAATGCCCTGTTGCGGGTAACGCGAAGCGGAGTGCGCGAGGTCCGTGGCGACCTGGACGGGCCCTGGGGAATCGCGGCCCTGGGCGAACAGGACTTCCTCGTCACCAGCCTGAAGCAGAACTCGACCATGTTGGTTTATCGCGGCGGAGCCGCCCGTGAAGTGATTCAGGGTTTGCGCTCGCCAACCGGGATCGCACTGGACGACGAGCGGGTCTATGTGGCCAACACTGGCAGCGCGCGAAGGGCCATCGAATGGGCGCCGCGCGACGAGGTCTTGTCAGACAGTGGCCGGCCAGCGGATCCGCGCCCCCTGGTGTCAGGCCTGCAGAACGCCACCAGTCTGGTACTGGCCGAAGATGGCTGGCTATATTTCTCCCATTCGCTGGGCACCCGTGGCGTGGTGAGCAGGGTCCAGCCGGAACGATGCAGCGTTGATGAAGGCTGCACCAACGAGGACGTGGAACAGGTTCTGTTCACGGACCTGGAAGCGCCCTTGGCCGGCCTCACCATATCGCCAGATATGCGGATTTTCGTGCACAGCATGTTCAGCCCGGACATTTACTGGGCCAGATTGCCGGCGGCGGACGAAACTCAGGAATCCTGACCAGGGTAGTTTCGGTTGCGCCGCTCCACCAGGCCGACGCCCAGCATGCCCAGAAAAGTCAGCAACAGATAGATCATCGCGGCGACGGAATAGGTTTCCAGATAGCGAAAGGATGCGCCTGAAGACACCTTGGCAATTTGCGTGATGTCGCGCACCCCGAGGATAGAGACCAGCGCCGAATCCTTGATCATGGCCACCATGTCGTTGCCGAGGGGAGGCAGGATGCGCCGGATGGCCTGCGGCAGAATAATGAAACGCATCGACTGGAACCATGTCATTCCCAGGGATCGGGCGGCTTCGGATTGCCCAATCTCGATGGACTGAATTCCAGCCCGAAACGTCTCCGAAAGAAAGGCACCGTATGTAAAGGCCAGCGCAATCACCGCCGATTCCCATGAACTGCCGCGAAACGTGAATGCTACGCCGGTCACCTCGTTAATCCAGCGCCGAACTGCTGGAACGATCACGAATGCGAAGATGAGCAGGACGATCAATATGGGCAGGCCGCGCATGATCGCCACGTAAAGTGACGCCATGTTGTAAAGGAAAAGATGAAACAGGCTTGCCAGGCGTCCTGCGATCCCCTTGCCGGGGCGGGGGGCGCTGGAACGGATCATACCAACCACCAGGCCGATCAGAATGGCGCTGACGTAGGCTGCCCCCGCCACGCGCAGGGACATGGCGATGCCGGCCTGCAGTTTACTGAAAATATCGGAATAGATGGCATCGGCGGCGATACTGATGCCGATGAGGACGCCAACGACGATCATCGTCAGCGCCCACCAGGGGAAAGAGTAGAGCCTGTCTACGGGCCCAACCCGGGATCGCGCCTGGCGCGCAGCGATATCCAGAGACGATTGCTCGATACCAGATCCATGGTGCTGAGCCACGGGCCTGAAATACCTTGCCCGGGTCGGGCCCGCCACGACGCCTGATCAGGCGCCGAGGAACCACTTGTTGTTGATGGCCTCCAGCGTGCCGTCGGCGCGCATGGAGTCGAGGCCGGCGTTCATGGCGTCCCGCAATTCCGAGCCCAGCGGGAAGATGAATCCCAGTTCCTCTTCGGAAGTCAGCGGCCCGCCAACGATGCGCAACCGGTCGGCGTTCACGCCGACGTAACCCTGTCCGGCCACGTCATCCATGACCACGCCATCGACGTCGCCGGCGATCAGTGCCTGCACGGCAACAGGGAAAGTCTCGTAAGTGACGAGGCGCTCCTCGCCAACCAGTTCCAGCGCCACCCAGTAGTTGGTGGTGCCAGGCTGGACGCCTACCAGCAGGCTTTCATCCGCGGCAAGGGCCTCACCGCCATCGAAACGGTCCTCGTCGATGCGACCGAGAAGGACCTGAACGAGGGTGACGTAGCCATCGGAGAAATCGACGATTTCGGCGCGGTCGGGCTTAATGGTGATGCCGTCGGCGGCCATGTCGTATTCACCGTTGGAGACGGCGAGGATCATGCCATCCCAGGCGGTTTCGATGAATTCGGGCACGCAGTTGAGGCGGGCGCAGAGTTCGTTGAGGGTGTCGTAGTCCCAGCCGATGGCTTCACCGCTGGCCTCGTCAATGAAGCTGAAGGGCTTGTAGGCGTTTTCGACGGCCACTGTGATGGTCGCGCCACCCAGGTCCGGCAGCACAGCGGCAGGTTCAGCCCCGAGGAACCACTTGTTGTTTATGGCCTCGAGGGTGCCGTCGGCGCGCATGGAGTCCAGGCCGGCGTTCATGGCGTCACGCAGTTCCGAGCCCAGCGGGAAGATGAAGCCAAGTTCTTCTTCGGATGTCAGCGGCTCGCCAACGATGCGCAACAGGTCGGCGTTCACGCCGACGTAACCCTGTCCGGCCACGTCATCCATGACGACGCCGTCGACGTCGCCGGCGATCAGTGCCTGCACGGCAACAGGGAAAGTCTCGTAAGTGACGAGGCGCTCCTCGCCGACCAGTTCCAGCGCTACCCAGTAGTTGGTGGTGCCAGGCTGAACGCCGACCAGCAGGCTTTCGTCCGCTGCGAGAGCTTCTCCACCATCGAAACGGTCTTCGTCGATGCGACCGAGCAGGACCTGAACGAGGGAGACGTAGCCATCGGAGAAGTCGACGATTTCGGCGCGATCTGGCTTGATGGTGATGCCATCAGCGGCCATGTCGAATTCGCCGTTGGAGACGGCGAGGATCATGCCATCCCAGGCGGTTTCGATGAATTCGGGCACGCAGTTGAGGCGGGCGCAAAGTTCATTGAGCGTGTCGTAGTCCCAGCCGATGGCTTCACCGCTGGCCTCGTCAATGAAGCTGAAAGGCTTGTAGGCGTTTTCGACGGCGACCGTGATTGTCGCGCCACCCAGGTCCGGCAGGTCCTGCGCGCCGGTTGCAAGAACTCGCGCAAACAGAGTCAGGAGTGCGATCAACAGGGCAAGTTTCTTGTTCATGGAAGGATCCTTTTGTCCACACCGTGATGCAGGGACTGATACTACCATAACGGGCCGTCTGGCTCACAGCGGTTGACGCACGCCTTCCAGCCAGGTTGTCGCGGACTCGATTTGGGCAAGCTTGGCCGTCCGCGAAAGTTTCTTGAAGGCGGCTTCCGCCCGGCGGACGGACCCTTGTTCCGCATAGCGCCAGTTGGCCAGCAGACGCAAGGGCCGTCGTGTGGCAGTATAGCTGGCTCCCTTGCCGGCTTGATGGTGACGAAGGCGCCGCTCTACATTCACGGTTATGCCGGTATACAGCGTGGCGTCGCTGCACAGAATCACATAGAGGTACCAGGGTTGGGGCGCAGCAAGGACATAAACCGGTCTGTCGTCCACAAACGTGAATGCCACGGCGCGGTAACCGCGGTCAAAGGCAGCGACAAATGAATCCCGTACGGCGAGACGCCATTCCAGCGCCAGCGAAGGGTCCTGCTGCTTCAAGGCCGCAAGGGATGCCGGAATCTCTATGCCGGTGACGTCCTCGCAGTCACTCAAATTGCCCGAATTTGGACTACCGTCCCTGCTTTCCAGTAGCAACAGCTGTTCCGCAGACTTCAGCGTTTTCCCCGTGCGCCTTGGTCTGCCACTGACGGGCCAGTGTGCCTCAAGCCGGTCGCTGGGAAGCCCGGCATTGATGCCATCTTCCATCTCACCGTAGTAGTCCACGAAATAGCGGCCAGACCAGACTCCCGGCAAGCGAAAATTGAAATTGGCATTGCCCCGTTGCAAGGGGTCGAAAGTCCAGCGGATACTGCTGTAACCGTCTGCACGCGCAAGTTCTCTCTGCTTTAGCTTGAGAGCGGTGCCAATCCCGCTGCCCTGATAACGGGGATGGACGCCAGCCATGTGGGAAAGCAGGTAGCGTTTGCCATGACCCCAGGCGGCAATCCCAATGGTCATGCCGACCAATGCGCCATTGACAAGTGCGCCCAGCACCTCTCCACCATTCTTCGTCGCGGCGACCAAGGCGTGGACGGGCATGACCTCAGCCGCCGGCGACTGCCAGATCTCCTGCTGCAGGGCCAGGGTTTCCTGCATTTCTGCCGGTGTGCGCAGCAGACGCAAGCAATGGCCGACACTCATGGAGTCGCGACGAGGTACTCTCTGTAGCGGTCGTACAGGCTGGCAGACAAGGTAGCCGTGAGCGACACGCCTTCGGCCGTGTGTTCAACCTGTCCCACTGTGGCGGACTCATAAAGGTCTGAAACAAGGTCCCCGCGTTCCCAGGGAAAATGCAGTCGGACCTTGTGCTCGCCCTGCGCCAGAAGACTTTCAATCATTGCAAGTAATGGATCCAGTCCTGATCCCCGAAGAGCAGAAACAGAGGCAACCCCGGCATACTGGCCTTCGGACTGCGGCGGCAGGTCCGGCGCGACACCTGCCAAATCCAGTTTGTTCCAGACGAGAAGATGCGGCACCTCGGGCATGTCGATTGCTGCCAGGGTGTCTTCCACTGCCTCAATGTGCTGAAGCGCGTTGGCATGGGATGCGTCCACGACATGAAGGGCAATGTCCGCCTCCAGCACTTCCTCAAGCGTGGCCTGGAAGGCTTCAACAAGCGTGGTTGGCAATTTCTGGATAAATCCGACCGTGTCGGTCAACAGGAATTCACGACCCGAGGGCAAGGGGGTCTTGCGGGTTGTCGGGTCGAGCGTGGCGAAGAGCTGGTCCGCAACGTAAACTTGTGATTCCGTCAGTGCGCGAAAAAGCGTGGACTTGCCGGCGTTGGTATAACCCACCAGCGCGACTACCGGAATATTGCTGCTGGTCCGGCGTGAACGATAACGGCTTCTGTGCGCCCGGACCAGCGCCAGATCCTGCTTTAACTTTTTGATTTTGCGGCCTATTTCGCGACGGTCCACTTCCAGCTGGGTCTCGCCGGGCCCACGCAAGCCCACACCACCTGCGCCGCCACGCGCCGTGCCGCCACCTGCCTGGCGGGCCAGATGCGTCCACTGCCTGGTCAGACGCGGCAGGCGGTACTCATATTGGGCCAGCTCAACCTGCAGCGCCCCTTCGCGTGTGCTCGCGTGCTGGGCAAAGATGTCCAGGATCAATGCCGATCGGTCCAGCAATTTGACGTCTTCGCCGAAACGCTTTTCCAGTTCGCGTTGATGACGCGGTGACAGTTCGTCGTCGAATACCACGACCTGGGCGCCAGTTTCGTCGATCAGGGAACCAACTTCATCGACCTTGCCGGAGCCAATCCAGGTCGCGGGATCAATGCGCGCCACCTGCTGGCTGGCCCTGCCGCAAACCACCATGCCGGCCGTATCGGCCAGCAGGGCCAGTTCGTCAAGAGAATCGTCCAGACCCAGCAGGGGATGACTGCCCTTGATGGCAGCGCCTACCAATATGGCTTTTTCCCGGTTTTCGTTGTCGTCGAAGCGATAGTCGTTCAATGTTCGTATTTCAGGTTTGAGTTGGCATGTGTTCGGTAGAAACCTGCAGTTGGCCTTCCGGTGATTGCAATTCGGTATCCAGGTCACGCAAGGCCCGGGCTGCATAGGCCTGATAGCGTTCGCGCTTGCGGCGAATGCGGGTTCGCAAGGGCGGCAGTATCCCGAAATTAGCTTTCATGGGCTGAAAGTCCCGCGAGTCTGCATGACTCACGTAGTGTAGCAGGGAACCGGTCATGGTGGTACGTGGAGGTGTCCATGACTCCTGACCCTGCAATTGCCGCCACAGATTGATGGCGGCAATCAGGCCGGTGACAATATTCCCCACGTAGCCTTCAACTCCGGTCAACTGACCCGCGACAAACAATTCCGGATTAACGCGCAGATTGAGGCCAGAATTGAGCAGGGCAGGGGCATTGATAAAGGTGTTGCGGTGCATCTGGCCCATCCGGACAAATTCCGCATCGGCCAGTCCGGGTATCATGCGCAGGATTTCCCGTTGCGCCCCCCAGCGGATCTTGGTTTGGAAACCGACAATGTTGTAGAGGCTGCCGGCGAGATTGTCCTGCCGCAATTGCACCACAGCATGGGGGCGTCGTCCCGTCCGGGGGTCCCGCAGCCCAACCGGTCGCATCGGCCCGAATGCGAGCGTCTCCGGCCCCCGTTCCGCCAGAATTTCGATGGGGACACAGCGCTCGAAAAACTGCGGGTCCTCGCGCTCAAACTCGCGTAACTCGATCCGCTCGGCCTTCAGCAGGGCAGTGACAAAGTGTCGGTATTCACTTTCATCAAGGGGGCAATTGATGTAGTCGCCTTCGTTGTTGCGATCACTTTCCCGACGACTGGCGCGAAAGGCGATACGCATGTCGATGCTTTCCGCCTGAACGATGGGGGCGATGGCGTCGTAAAAGTACAAGTGTTCCTCGCCGGCAAGTTCCGCCAGCGATTGAGTCAGGGCAGGGGAGGTTAACGGGCCGGTGGCGAGGATGACGGGGCCGTCCGGAATCTCTCTTACTTCCTCCCGCACCAACCGAATAGAGGGATGTTGGCTGATCAGCGCTGTGACCTGTTCGGCGAACACCTCGCGATCTACGGCCAATGCGCCACCGGCCGGGACGGTTGAACGGTCGGCACAATTCATCAGCAGTGAACCCAGACGGCGCGTCTCCGCCTGCAGCAGACCGGAAGCACGATCGACGAGGCGCGAACCAAGTGAATTGCTGCAGACCAGTTCAGCCAGCCGGTCGCTGACGTGGGCGCCCGTGGGTTGTTCCGGTCGCATTTCATAGAGTGTCACTTCAACGCCCCGTTGCGCCAGTTGCCAGGCTGCCTCGCTGCCGGCCAGCCCACCGCCAATGACAATGACCGATTTATTCATTGGTTTACCTGGTTGCCCAGGATTGCATTATGCAGGAATGAAGACAAGCGGTCAGTCGCCGGGGAAGCGCGCCAAAGAGCATTCGCCAGGAGAGCAAACATTTCATTTTGAATCAAGTCAAGACACGACCTGACTAGAAGCGTTCCATTACAATCGAGGCATTTTGACCGCCCAGGCCAAAGCTGTTGGACATTAGCATGTTCAGATCGGGGACGTCGCGGGCTTCGTTGGGCACGTAATCGAGATCGCAATCAGGATCCGGCGTCTGGTAATTGATGGTTGGGTGCAACACCCGTTCAAAGAGGGACATTGCGCTGGCGATAGCCTCTATGGCGCCAGAACCACCGAGGGCATGTCCCATCATGCTCTTGGTAGACGACACTGCCAGACCGGGCGCATGATGACCAAAGATCCGATGAATCGCCAAAGTCTCCATCTTGTCATTTGCCTGGGTTGACGTGCCATGAGCATTAATGTATTGCAGTTCCGAGGGGTCGACGTGGGCATCGTCCAGCGCCCACTTCATGGCGCGAATGGCTCCACCGCCCTCGGGGTCCAGTGCGGCTATATGGTATGCGTCCGAGGACGAGGCATGTCCCAATATCTCCGCATAGATGCGCGCTCCGCGACGAAGTGCGTGGGCGAGGCTTTCCAGGATGAGAACGCCACAGCCTTCGCTGAAAACAAATCCGGAACGATTCAGGTCAAAGGGCTGGCTGGCTTCTTCCGGATTGTCATTGTAACCGGCCGCCAGCGCTTGCATGGCCTCGAAGCCAGCCAGCGCATAGTCTTGCAGCACGGATTCCACACCACCGGCAATTGTCACATCGGAGCGTCCGTTGCGGATGAGTTCGCTTGCGTCACCGACGGCCTGGGTTCCGGCGGCGCAAGCCGTGGACGGGGCGTGTAGCGGCCCAAGAGCGCGCAGAAAGCGACTGACATAGTGGGCCGGCATGTTGGGCAGGGAATTGATTAATGATAGAGGATTGGGTTTTCGATACCCACTGGACTTGTAACGCCAGGTGCTGTTTTCCGCCATCTCATGAGAGCCAAGCGAGGTTCCCAGGACGACTCCCACCTTTTCGCCCTGGGCCTCAATTTCGTCAATCGTGAGACCCGCATCGTCAATGGCCATCTTCGAGGCAGCCACGGCAAACTGCGAAGCGCGGCCCATTCGCCGTGCTTCCTTGCGTTCAATGAATTCGGTCGGGTCGAAATCCCGCACTTCGCCGCCAATCTTGACCGGCACATGGTCCGTTGCGATCGTTTCCAGCCGACGAATTCCGGAACGGCCTGCCTTCAATCCTTCCCACAACGTACGGGCATTGCCCAGTGCAGTGACCGCGCCCAGCCCGGTCACAACGACCCGGGGTCGTCCGTTTCGCAACAGGTCCATGGTTTCCAGGCTCCTGTCCAGCTAACCAACAGGATGGGTCTGCACGCCAGACCTAATGGCCTCAATGACATTGCCTTCGACAGCTCGCGCTGCCTGTCGAATTGCATTGCTGACCGCTCTGGCGTTTGATCGACCATGTCCAATTATAACCACACCGTTGACGCCCAGAAGTGGTGCGCCACCCACTTCAAACGTGTCCGCCCTTCGTCTGACACGTCTGAATGCCGGCTGAAGAATCGCACCCGCAAGCAAGGAAAGTGGATCAGAACGAATCTCTTCATGAATCAACCGGGTCACGTAACGGGAAGTGGACTCAAATGTCTTGACCAGCATGTTGCCAAGGAAGCCGTCGCTGATGACGACGTCCACCTGCCCCCCAAACACGTCTTTCGGTTCGATGTTTCCTACATAATTGAGGCCGCTGTTGCGCAGCAGGGGGTCCGTCTGGCGCACCAGTACATCGCCTTTGCCTTCTTCTTCCCCGTTGGACATCAGGCCGACGTGAGGGCTCGGAATGTTAAGGACGTTTTGGGCATAAATCTGTCCCATCAGGGCAAATTGAAGAAGCCATTCAGGTCTGGAATTGGTGTTGGCCCCAATGTCAAGCAGAATGACGATCTTGTTCCCGATGGGGAAAATACCGCTTACGGCTGGTCGTTTGACGCCAGTGATGCGTCGCAAGGTAAAGAGCGTCGCGATGGTAAGGGCGGCACCGGTATTGCCCATGCTGACAAAGGCGTCGGCCTGACCGTCCCTGACCATCCGCATGCCAACATGCATGGAGGAATCGGGCTTGCCCTTGCTGGCGACAGCGGGGCGGTCCGCCATCGTGACAGCCTGGGAACTATGGCAAATCTCAATGGGCAAGCCATTGACCCTGTGTTTGTCAAGGGCGTGACGGATACGTCCGGCATCCCCTACAAGGACGATTCCGAGGTTGTTTTCACTGGCGGCCATTACAGCGCCGGTTACATCCGGGACAGGAAAATTGTCGCTGCCCATGGCGTCAACAGCTATGCGCATGTCTGCTCCTGCAAGTCGGCGCAAAGTGTAGCACATAATGTTTGCGTCGGTAGCGTGGCATTGACAGTAAGAGGGTCAACGTTATACTTGTGCCGATTGCCCCGGTGGCGGAACAGGCAGACGCGCACGGTTGAGGGCTGTGTCCTTTCGGGGGTGGAGGTTCAAATCCTCTCCTGGGCATACAACAGGCCCGTTATTCATTTTGTGTCCTGAAAGGCCACGCAAGCGGGCAACTTCCCGAGGTCGGGGCCTGCGCCTGTAGAATGCCGGGGAGGCAGGGATGAGTGGATCGAGCGTCCAAATTCTCGCCCAGGCTCATGCTTACATTGAAGCGGGCAACCTTGAAGACGCTGAAAACCTTATTCGGTCCCTGCTGGAGCAGGATCCTGAAAATACCGATGCGTGGTGGCTCCTGGCGCACTCGGTTCGGGATGCTCGCGCCGCCAGGGAGGCGCTTGATGAAGTATTGCGGCTCGACCCCAATGATCAACAGGCCCGTTCCCTGCTTTCCGCGCTGGATGACCGCTTTCCTTCAGACCTGGCTTCCGGCAGTGGACGGCGGTGGCAGATATCGGGTCCTCGACTGTCCAGACCACGAATGCCTTCCTTTCACTTTCCTGGTGGCTATTACGACTATTCGACCCCTGTCAGTTACCTGGTGCTGGTTGCATTGCTGATCGCTGGCGGCTGGCGGATGTTGCGTTATTTCGGTATCGAGCTCAATTTGACAACACCGACCACCGAGGCTCCGCAATCAGAGGTTGCCCAGGCGTTTGAAACGACAGCCACTGCCTCTATTGATCTGATTGAGTCTCCGGTCGCTGACGAGACCATTGCATCAACCTC
>JAGWBD010000173.1:2063-4535 GCA_021296065.1 Anaerolineae bacterium | reverse complement strand
CACCAACGGCCTACGGCACACGCAGGCCGTCGGCAATTGACACAGCATTTTCCCACGGGGCCCCTGTTTCACTACCTTCCTCCCAGGCGCGGACTACGGGCGCGCATCCGCAGCTCTGGACGCTGATCATCCGTGGACGGCTGCCTGGACCAGGCCAACCCAATTGCTCAATCTCTTCAAAGGCTTTCCACATGCCAATGAGGCCGGTGCCGCCACCAGTGGGGTAAAGCACGACGTCCGGCAGTGCGCCGTCGAAGTGCTCGTACAGTTCATATCCCATCGTTTTCTTGCCTTCGATGCGATACGGTTCCTTCAGGGTGGAGACATCAAACCAGCGGCCTTCCTCCGCACCGGCCCGTACAATGGCGCCACAATCGGTAATCAGGCCGTCCACCAGAGTGATTTCCGCGCCCAACGCATGCATTTCAGCCAGGAAGGGCGGCGGCACGTCACGCGGGGTGAAGACATGGGCGGGGGTTCCGTGGAGCGCTGCATAAGTTGCCATGGCGCTGCCTGCATTGCCCGCTGTAGGGATGGCGAGGGTCCTTGCACCGAGCTCAACGGCGCGATTGACGGCGACCACCAGACCGCGTGCCTTGAAGGAATTGGTTGGATTTGAAGCCTCATCCTTGGCGTAGAGATTCTTCAGCCCCAACGCCTTACCCAGGCGCTTCAGATGCAACAGCGGCGTGTGGCCTTCACCCAGGGTCTTGCGCAACCGCGGCTGGCGTACCGGCAGCATTTCCGAATATCGCCAGAGGTTGGCTGGCCGTCGGAGCAGGGAATCCGGCGTCAGGCTGCGCCCGGCCTGTTTGATGTCATAGCGCGCCAGCAGGGGGCGCGCGCAATCCGGGCAGAGATTGGTCAGGCGATCTGCCGGCCAGACAGAGCCACACCAGCCGCACTCGAGATGCGAGAGAGCGCTGGCCACGTCCATTTCATTCGCCGTCATGAGTATCTTTGCCCCTGGTCATTGCACGCGGCATGGGGCGCTCCCGAATGTCCTCCAGTAGACCGCCATGGCCCATGTCTACCAGATCGGCGCGGGTCAAACGCTCTCCGGCCAGCAGGCGCGGCAACAACAAATCGATGACGTTGGTGCGGGGCGAGCGAATGCAGCCTGGCGCTCCGATAACCGGCACCTCCTCGACATAGCCCATCATCAGGAGACTTCCGGGGTCTACCGGCATGCCAAAGTGGGTAACCGTGCCGTCGGCGAGTCGCAGGCCCGCTGGAACAACGTCATCGCGATCGATGATGGCCGAGACACTGCCAATGAGCAGCAAATGCACACCAGAATCAATTTGTTGCCGGATGGCGGCTGCGATTCCCTGCGGTTCATGTGTGGTGAACCGGACGGCTCCCAGCCGGCTGCCCAGCCTCTCCAGACGCTCACGCGTCGGTAGCTCCAGAGCCTTTCGCAACCTTTCCTGGGCCCGATCCGGGCCAGAAATGATCAGACCTGCATCCAGCGACATCATCTTCTGCTGGTCCACGACTGGCGCCAGACGGCGCGCCGTGCTTTCCACGTCTATTATTCGGCCCTCCGGTATGCCGAAAGGCACGATCTTGACCAGGGTGACCAGTTCATCCGGTTGAACCAGCGTGTGATTGCGAAGCGTGGCCAGGGTAATGCCGGGGTCTATGTTGTTCAGGATGGACAACGCGGGGACATTGATGGCGATTGGGCCGTGGTGCCTGGCGATCAGGTTGGCGCGTCCCACGCCAGGGGTGACCATGCGAATGCCGGGGCCGGCGACCGCCGCACCGACCCGTCGAGCCGCTTCGTTTTCNGCGACAACCACGCGCTGCATCGCCAATTGGCGGATCTTGCCCACGTCAGCGTCGGAAACCACACGACCCTTACCGAGCAAACGGTGACCCCGCTCATCGACCAGATTGTGCGCCAGAACCTTGCCGATCGCTTCTTCAAGCGGGACCGGACCGAACTTCACGCGCTCACTCCGCTGCGTATGGACACAATTTCGGCCATGATGCTCAGTGCGATTTCCTCCGGCGTGCCGGAACCTATTTCCAGACCGATGGGCGTGTGTATGCGCGCGGTCTGCTCCGAAGTCAGGCCGGCAGCATGCAGGCGTTCCAGGCGTTGCCGGTGAGTGCGAGGGCTGCTTAATACGCCCACATAGGGCACCGGGCCTGGCAAGGCCGTGAGCAGGGCGGGATCATCAATCTTGGGGTCATGAGTCAGGACAGTCAGCCAGGTGTCGCTGTCCAGACCGATCTGATCAAGGGCCTTGTCCGGATAACTGTGAAGTATCTGGTCCACGTCCGGGAAGCGCTCCGGCGTAGCGAAGACCTGGCGCGGATCTATAAGTGTCACGCGGAAACCCAGTTCGCGGGCGAATTTCTGCAGCGGCATGGCGACATGTACGCCGCCGATGATGACCAGCCTGGGGCCCGGTTGGTGTCGGTCGACCATCACAACGTGGCCATCAGATTCGTGTCGACCGC
>JAGWBD010000173.1:0-2054 GCA_021296065.1 Anaerolineae bacterium | reverse complement strand
TGTTTTCGTCCAGTAAATCCGAGCTGAATTCCAGTTCGTCTGTGGGCCCCAGCAATACCTTCGCGCCGGAAAATTCGCCCTCAAGAAGGGTGATCGACGTGGCCGGTCTGTGATGTTGAATGTGCGGCGACACTTTTGACCACCAGGCGGTGTCCAGCGGTTCGACGAATACGCTGATCTTGCCGCCGCAGGTCAGTCCCACGTCCCAGGCCTCATCGTCGCTGACGCCAAAGGTCAGCATGCGGGCCTGACCATCTTCCATGCCTTCCAGGGCGGACTCCACGACAGCGCCTTCGATGCAACCGCCACTGACCGAACCCACCAGCGCCATTTCACGGGTCACGGCCATTTTCGATCCCGCCGCGCGAGGCGCCGAGCCCCAGGTTTGCACGACGGTTGCCATGGACACCTGCCGACTTTCCTGCAGCCAGCGGGACACCGTGTCCAGAATGTCAAGCATGGTGGCCGTCCTTTCAGCGTCTGGCAGTCAGAGTTTGCAACGCCGTTGCCACGGTTTCAAGGTTATCCAGGTTACGCAGGGGCAGGAAGTCATCGGTGAAGGGCAGCATGGCCTTTGCGCCACGTGTAAGCGGCTCGTAGCGCGGCAAATCGAGCAGGGGATTAAGCCAGATCAGGCGGTGACAGCTCCGTTGCAGTCGTTCCATTTCGCGCCGCAAAAGGAGCGGGTCGCCACGGTCCCAGCCGTCTGTAATGACCAGCACCATCGCGCCCCGTCCCAGCACGCGGCGGGACCAGCGGAAATTAAAATCGCGCAGGGCTTCGCCCGTCCGTGTGCCGCCGCCCCAGTCGTTCACACTGCTGCCCACGTCCGCGAGCGCCCGGTCGATCGACTTTTGCCGGATTTGCCGGGTAATACGGGTCAGGTGCACACTGAATACAAAGGACTCGACCTGCTGCATACCGGTGGCAAAGGTATGCATGAAATGCAGAAAAATGCGGGTGTATCGTTCCATGCTGCCGCTGATATCGCAAATGAGTACCAGCGGTCTTGGCTTGGCTAAAGTCTTTCGAGTCGGGAGCGTGAAGTATTCGCCGGCGTGGCGCAGGTTTTGGCGCATGGCGCGGCGCAGATCAATTGCGGTTCCGCGTCCAGGCCGCATGCGGCGGGTACGTCGGAAGTCCAGAGACGGAGGCAGACGTTGCAAAATGCGCTTCGCAAGTGCCAGTTCCTCCTGACTCATTTCGGAAAAATCCTTGTAGCGAATCTGCTCCGCCTGGCTCCAGGTGGGAAGGACGGCAGTCAACTGCGCTTCACCAGAGTCTTTGGCGCCTTCGGCTTCGTCTTCAAGAGGCCTGGCGGCAGGCGGCAACAAGAACTTCATGCGTTTGGGTTCGTTTTCAACCGGCGGGGGCATGTCCAGTTGCACCCAGTCGTCGACGGGCCGGGTCCAGAACAGCTCAAAGGCGCGGTCAAAGAGTTCCAGATCGCGGCGGTGCGAGACAATCAGGGAGCGCATCGTGTGATACACGTCCAGACGTTGCCCCAGATTAATGTAGCCAAGGGCGTTGGCCACCTCGATCATTCGATTTGGGGTGGCAGCCATCCCGAGCGCGCGGCACATGCGCCCGAACAGGAGAAGATTGTGCAGGAGTTGTCCGCCCTGATGAAAAGTCCCGTCCGGCATAACAGGCGCAAGACTCATGAAACCAGGGCTGCATTGGTTTGCGCCTGGACGATGGAACGCTCGTGCAGGGCCTGCAAACTGTCGCCCGAAAGCAGGTCGATGTCGTCCTGATACTTCAGAATCACACCGAGCGTTTCGGCGACCGTCTGAAGGGAAAGGGCGCGCTCGTCCAGCGCCACGAGTGCTGCCGTCCAGTCCAGAGTTTCGGCCACGCCCGGTGACTTGAAGAGTTCCAGTTCACGCATTTCCTGGATGAAAGCCGTCACCTGACGGGCAAGCAGAGGTTCCACACCGGGCGCCTTTGTGCGCACGATCCGTAATTCCTTTTCAAAGGAAGGGTAATCGATCCAGTAATAGAGACAGCGGCGTTTGAGCGCGTCGTGCTGCAAACGGGAATTCTGCGTTTAA
>JAGWBD010000012.1 GCA_021296065.1 Anaerolineae bacterium | reverse complement strand
CTCAACGAACGGAATGCAAGGCATATTCGACACGCTCTTGGTTCCTAGGAGCGGGTACAGCTCAACGGCTGGAAGGGCCCCCGTGTTTCCGTCTGGAGCGTTGAGGACTGGTTCGACAGCGGCCTCCAGTGCAGGGTGCCACGGCCGTCGTTGATGGGTGAAGCCGAAACGCTTGAGTTGTTGCGTCCGCAGGACTGGCAGCGTCGGTTGGGGATTTAAACAGGGCTACATATATCCGCGCATGATGCCCAGCAACTGACGCGCGCGGTGGCGCATGGTGTGTTCGGCCAGCACGCGTTTACGGGCCGCCTCGCCCATGCGCTGACGCTCGCCGTCATTTTTCAGCAGCCATTTGTAACGCTCCAGCGCCTCCTCGTGCGAGTGCACCACGATGATTTCCTTCTCCGGCTCAAACCACAGCTCGATGCCCTCGTAGGGGCTGGCCACGATGCAGGCGCCCATGCCGGCCAGTTCGAAGGGACGGGAACTGGAGGAGCCGTAGACGCTGGCGTGCGCGCGCCGTGTGATGCAGAGGTTGATGCGGCTGCGTCCCACGTACTCGCGCAGCTTGCTGAAGCTGAGGTAGGGCAGCAGTTGCGTCGGCCCCAGTTCGCCGAGACCGGTGCCGCGCACGGCGAAATTTGCCTCGGGCAGGGCCGCCGCCGGCCGCGCGATCATGTCGTCGATCCACAGCGAGCGGTACTCGCGGCCGTGGCCGTAGAAGAAAAAGTCGAGGTCCTGCGTCGCCACCTGCGCCGGGCTGAAGACCGTCTCGTCGACGCCGTAGTAGACGGTGTAGGCCGCCTTCGCGCCCAGCTTGCGCAGCTCGGCGGCGCCGTCGAGGCTGTTGCAAAAGAAGGCCGTGAATTCTTCCGGCTGCGCGCCCTGGTAGATGCGAAAGCCGGTGGCGAAGCCGGCCATCTGCGGCAGACTGGCAGGCACGTCGCCGTCATAGAAAAAGATCGGGATGTCAAACTCGCGCGACAGGGCGCGCGGCACGCCGGTCAACTGGTTGAGCGGCAAGGTCAGGAAGAGCAGGGCGTCGATGTCCGGTTGCTGGCGCAGCATGCTCTTCAAATGCGCGTACCACAGCGGCGCGATGGTGGCGCGCGAGACGTAGCGCAGCAGCTTTTCTGACCAGGCCTCGCGCATCAGACCGGCGGGCGGCGCGTCGTATTCGTCCAGTTGCACCGGCGGCGGCGCGCCGGCCACGCGGCGCCAGAGCTTGCGCGCGCCCAGCCAGGCGTCGCCCTGCCATTTGGCCGGGTTGCGCCCGGCGCGCCACCAGAGCGTCTCGATAGGCGGGCCCTGCCAGGGGCTGGCGACGAGCTCGGCGCCCTCCTCGTGCAGCGCCTTGAGCAGCTGCCACCAGGCCGGCGTCGCGCTGAATGGCTGCCGCAGGTCCAGTGAGGCCGGGACGACGAGCAGTTTCAAGCGGGGTCTCCGATGCAGGCTGCCATGCCGGGAATTGTAGCACGGCGCCGCTTGCCGGGCAGGGTCGGGGCAGGTCGTGCGCCGCCTGCGGGGGCCAGGGGTTTCTGTCGGCCTTTTGGCATAGCAGGTCGCTGGCGTTACAATCGGGCCGGATTTCCCGTGGGGGAAGATTCCTAAAGACGGCTTATGGAGGAAAGATGATGAGAAGTCGCACCAGTTTTGTGTTGTTGGTGAGTTTGTTGCTGCTCCTGTCCGTGGGTGTGGCCGGAGCGCAGGAAGCGATGTCCGGCGGCTCCCTGTCGGTGGTGTTCTCCTCGGAATGGGGCGTTCTGGACCCGGCAGCCAATACCAACACCTTCGGCCGTAACATCATGCAGTTCATTTACGATCCGCTGCTGCGGAAACATCCGACCAGCGGCGCTATCGGGCCGGGCCTGGCGGAGTCCTTCTCCTTCAGTGACGATGGCACGGTCATCACGCTGAACCTGCGCCAGGGCGTCACCTTCCACGATGGCACGCCTTTTAACGCAGAGTCGGTTCGCTTCTCCTTCGAGCGCATCAGTGATCCGGAACTGGCTTCACCCTGGGCGGCCGCGATCGTAGGCCCGGTGGAGACCATCGACACGCCGGACGAATACACCGTCGTGATGACGCTGAAAGAGCCCTTCGCTCCCTACCTCGATTCACTGACGCAGATCGGTCTCGCGCCAGTGTCGCCGGCGGCGGTGGCGGAGCATGGCGAGGACTACGGCCTGAACCCTGTGGGCACCGGCCCCTTCCGCTTCGTCAGCACCATGCCGGATGAAGAAGTGGTGATGGCGCGCAACGAAGACTACAACTGGGCGCCGGACTACTACGAGCATCAGGGCCCGGCGTATCTGGAAGAGTTGATCGCCCTGCACGTTGGCGAAGACAGCACCCGCATGGCGCTGGTGGAGACCTTCGAGGTAGACGTGATCTACAGCCCGCTGGCGAGCCAGTTGCCCTTCTTCCAGGACGATCCGGACTTCTACGTGCCGACGGCTGCGCGCACCGGTGTGCCGCGCATCCTGGTGCTCAATACGGAACTCTTCCCCTTCGATGATGCGGCCACCCGCCGCGCCGTCGCCTGGGCAGTGGACCGCGAGCGCATCCTGAACGAAGTCTTCGGGGGCATCGGTGCGGTGCCGCAAGCCATTTTGACGCCCGGTCTTTTCGGCTACTGGAACGAGGGCATGGACCAGTGGCCCGGCTATGACCTCGACATGGCGGCGTCGCTGCTGGCGGAAGCCGGCTGGGGCGACAGCGATGGCGACGGCATCCTCGACAAGGACGGCCAGGCCTTCAGCATCACCTACGGCATCAGCCCGGGCTTCCCCTTCGACCAGTATGGTCAGATCGTGGTCAATGACCTGACGCAGCTGGGCATCGAAATCACGGTGGAGACGGAAGAAATCGGCGCTTACCTGGCCGACATGCGCGCCGGCAAGTGGGAACTCTCCGGCATGCTCTTCCCGGCCACGGACCCGGACGTGTTCAACATCATCGCGCACTCGTCCTCGATTGACGCCGCCTGGAACACCGCGCGCTTCAACAACGCGGAGGTGGACGGGCTCATCGAAGAGGGACGACGCACGCTGGACCTGGACGCGCGCGCGGCGATCTACCATCGAATTCAGGAGATCATGCTCGACCAGATGCCCTACGTCCCCTTCTACGTCATCGAGAACGCCTTCGTCGTCAACGCGCGCGTGCAGAACTTCCGCACCAACGCGCAGGGCTTCTTCGACTTCTATGACACCTGGCTCTCGGACGCCTAGCGGAGCGCCGCTTTCACCCTGACCTGAGCCCGGCCCGGACGCCCCTGCGGCGCCCGGGTCGGGCCTGATTCTCCACCTCCCCGCCGGCCGCAACAGGAGCCCCGTGGCGTGACCGCCTACCTCATCCGCCGCTTGCTGGCTTCCATTCTGATCCTGCTCGGCGTCAGCGTGCTGATCTTCGCCATGATTCACCTGGTGCCGGGCGATCCGGTGGCGATCATGCTGCACGAGGTGAAATCCGGCCCTGGCGCCATTGAGGAGATGCGCCGCAACCTGGGGCTGGACCGGCCGTTGCCGGAGCAATATCTCTTCTGGCTGATTGGCAACGATTACGTGCGGGTGGATACCGACGGCGATGACGTCGCCGATTCCTACGGCACGCGCCAGGGAATTTTGCGCGGCGATTTTGGCCGCTCCATTTTCAAGCGCGCCCAGGTGATCGATATCATCGCAGACCGTTTTCCCGCCACCCTCAAGTTGACGGTCGCAGCGATGCTGCTGGCGTTGCCGGTCGGGATTCTCGCCGGCATCGTCGCCGCGATCAAACGCGAGACGCTCCACGATTACGTGACGATGCTGGGCGCGCTGGTGGGCGTATCGATCCCGCCCTTCTGGCTGGGCCTGATGTTGATGTACGTCTTCGGCGTGGAGTTGCGCCTGGTGCGGCCCTTCGTCGGCGACCGCGGCCTGATCACGCTGATTTTGCCCACCATCACGCTGGCAGCGCCGACGGTGGCGATCATCGCGCGCCTGACGCGCTCCAGCATGTTGAACGTGTTGGGGGAAGACTACGTGCGCACGGCGCGCGCCAAGGGGGTGCGCGAGGTATGGGTGTTGACGGCCCACGTGCTGCGCAATGCCTTCATCCCCGTGTTGACGATCCTCGGCCTGCAGTTTGGCTATCTGCTGGGAGGCGCGGTGATCGTGGAGACGGTGTTCGTCTTCCCTGGCCTTGGGCGCGAGGTGGTCACGGCGATCATCAACCGCGATTTCCCGCTGGTGCAGGGCGTGACGCTCTTCTCGGCCACGGTTTTTGTGCTGATAAATTTTGGCGTGGACATGCTGTATACGGCGGTGGACCCGCGCATCCGCTATGCCTGAGACCAGCACCTCCGCGGGACAGCCGACTGCAGGGCCTCGCGCCGTCCCGGCCCTGACGGAAAACGGGGCGGGCGCCGAACTTTCGCAGAACCAGTGGTATTTCGTCCGTCGCCAGTTGCGGCAGGACAAGGCGGCCCTGCTGGGCGGCGCTGTTTTGCTGATCATCATTGGGCTGACCATGCTGGCGGATTCCATCGCCCCCTTTCACCCGCTGGAGCAGAGCAGGGACAGCGCCGATTTGCTCGTGCCGCCCAACGCGGAACACTGGATGGGCACGGATGATTTGCGCCGCGACGTGCTGTCGCGCGTCCTGCATGGCGGGCGCACGACCATCAGCGTCGGCGTCGTCTCCATCAGCGCGGCGATCAGCGTCGGTCTGGTGCTGGGCCTGATGGCCGGCTATTTTGGCGGCGGTGTCGATGACGTCATCAGCCGTTTTCTGGATATCATGCTGACGCTGCCGGCCATTTTGATGGCCATCGTCGTGGTGACGATTTTGGGCGCCGGGCTGCAAAACGCGATGCTGGCGGTGAGCATCGCCAGCATGCCGGCCTTCGCGCGTCTGGTGCGCGGCGATGCCCTGGTGGAGAAGAACAAGATTTACGTCGAAAGCTCGCGCGCGATGGGCGCCTCGCACTGGCACATCATGTGGCAGCACATCCTGCCGAACGTGGTCTCCTCCGTGATCGTGGTGGGCACCCTGCGCGTCGCCAGCGCGATTCAGATCGCCGCCGGCTTGAGTTTCCTCGGGCTGGGCGCGCAGATTCCGCACCCGGAATGGGGGGCGATGCTTAGCCTTGGCCGCAATTACATTCGCTCGGGCCAATGGTGGATGACCGTCTTCCCCGGCCTGGCGATATTCATCACCGTGATGTGCATCAATTTGCTCGGCGACGGCCTGCGCGATGCGCTGGATCCGCGCCTGAGGGGGACCGGAAACACATGAAATTTATCTTTGGCGCCAAGCCGAAAGCGCCGATCACAAACTTCACGCGGCTCGTCCAGCTGGGTGAGCGTCTGGGATTCGATTCGGCCTGGATCCCCGACCAGACCTTTTTCCCGGACCCCTTTGTCACGCTGGCCGTCGTCGCCAGCCAGACCGAGCGCATCGAACTGGTGATTGGCGTGGCCAACCCCTATACGCGCCATCCGGTGCAGGTGGCCCGCGCGGCCGCCACGCTGGATGACCATTGCCCCGGTCGGGTGGCCCTCGGCTACGGGGCGGGCAACCGGCGCGAACTGATCGTGCCGCTCGGTGGCGAGCAGTTGTGGCCGGCCGCCCACTGCCGCGAGGCCATGATTTTGTGCCGTCGTCTCCTTCGCGGCGAATTTCTGAACCATCGCGGCGAGTGTTTCATCGCCGATGGCGTCGAATTGGAGATGGCGCCGCACCCGGACGTGCCGCTTTACCTGGCGGCGCGTGGCCCGTTGGTGCTGCAGGTGGCCGGCGAGCTTGCCGATTGCGCGGTGATCGGCGCGCTGCTGGATGAGGGAGCGCTGGCCTGGTCGCTGGAGCAGGTCGCCAGGGGGGCGGCGAAGAGCGGCCGCCAGCTGGATGAGATCGGCCGCATGATCTGGATCACCTGCCACATCACGGAGGATGCGCCGCGCTGGCTCGATCACAGCCGCCCCATGGCCGCCCACGTCCTGGCCGGGGCGCCGCCGGGCGTCTTCGAGGCCTTGCGCCTGAGCGACCGTTTCCGGGATGAGTTGAAGGCGGTCTATGCCGAACGGGGCAGCGAGGGCGCTGCCTCACAGGTCTCCGATGATCTGGTCAGGCGCCTGATGGCCATCGGCAGCGCGGAAGAAATCGCCGCGCAACTGCAGCGGGCAATCGGCCAGGGCATCAATGAAATCGGCATCCTCGTCAACGCGCCGGACATCAGGGACTCCGAAGAAGCCATTCGACGCTTTGCCGATGAGGTGATGCCGCGCCTGGTTTAGGAGACGCGGCAGCAGCCCGTTTCAGTCCACGATTTGCAAATCGCGCGGATAGAGATTGAGTCGTTCCGCGCCGCTTGCCGTCACAGCGACGACGTCCTCGATGCGCACGCCATACTTGCCCGCCAGGTAGATGCCGGGTTCGATGCTGAAGACCATCCCCTCTTCGACGACGGTGGAATCGCCCTGCACAAGGTAGGGGTATTCGTGGCCATCCATGCCGACGCCGTGGCCGGTACGGTGCAGAAAGGCCGGTCCGTAACCCTGGGATGTAATGTAATCGCGCGCGACCGAATCGATCTGCTCCGTGGTGATACCGGGACGGGTCGCGTCGAAGGCCATTTGCTGCGCCTCCTGCGTGATCCGGTAGATGCGACGGAACTCCTCCTCCGGCTCGCCGACGTGGAAGCTGCGCGTGAGATCGGAGCGATAGCCGTTCCAGCCGCCGCCGAAATCGATGACGAGGGCGTCGCCCGCAGCCAGGATCTTCTGGCCCGTCTTGTGGTGCGGCGAGGCGCTGTGCGGCCCGGCGCCGACGATGCCGCCGCCGCTCAGCTCAAGGCCGCGCTCCGTCAGTCCGTTGTGCAGGAAGCGCAGCACTTCCTGCTCCGTTTTGCCGCTGACGGGTTCGGCAAAGAGGGAAGCGAGCGCGTCTTCGGTCCTGGCGGCGGCTCCCCGCAGATTGTCGATTTCGGCGGCGGTCTTGATCATGCGGATGCGGGCCAGAACCCGATTGCCTTCCATATAGCGCGCGCCGGTCAGGGCGGCCTGCAGCCTCAGGGTGAAGGCTGTGTGCAACTGATCGGCGATGGCGATGGTCTGGCCGGCCCCGTCGCCGACGACTTCAGCGACTTTCGCCACCGGGTCTTCGGTCTCCTGCCAACCGACGACGTCGAAGA
The DNA here is from genome assembly GCA_021296065.1 of Anaerolineae bacterium. Classification (GTDB taxonomy): domain Bacteria; phylum Chloroflexota; class Anaerolineae; order Aggregatilineales; family Phototrophicaceae; genus JAGWBD01. The sequence continues at coordinate 66,560 of JAGWBD010000012.1, read as the reverse complement.
AGCTGGCGTAGGGCTGGAAGATTTGCACCTCAAAGCCGGGAACGACCATCGTGGCGCGCCCCTCGCGCGGCAGGAGCAGCAGGGCCAGGCGTTCGCTGGGCCGCTTGGTGAAGCCGATCAGGTAGAGCAGATCGGTCGAATGGGAGACGAAAAGCCAGTCACAATCCGCCGCCGCCATGGCGGCCTGGGCGCGTTGCGCGCGTGCTGCGTACTCGTTCATCAGCAGTCCACGACGTAGAGGTCTTTGGGGAAGCCGCTGAGGATTTCGCAGCCGTCATCCTTGACCAGCAGGATGTCCTCAATCGCGAAATTGCCGATGACGTGGTCCGGCCGGTCCCAGTAGATCGGCTCCACGGTGAGCACCATGCCCGGCTCAATGACCGTGTCGCTGCCTCTGCCGATCGAGGGCGGTTCGTGGACGTCGAGGCCCAGGCCGTGGCCGACGCGCTCAAGGCCGGGGACGTGCTCTTTCATGTCATGTTCCATCAGCACGTCGTAGCAGGCGGAGAAGACGTCGTTCATCGTGTTGCCCGCCTTGACGGCGGCGACGCCGGCCTTTTGCGAGGCCAGATTGGCATTGAAGAAGCGGCGCTGCTCGGCGCTTGGCTCGCCCATGGAGGCCATGCGCATGTAATCCGACCAGTAGTAGTGGTAATTGGCGCCGGCGTCGACGACGATCAGTTCGCCGGGCTGGATGGGGCGTTCGAAGGGTTCGACGTTGACCATGCCGTATTTCTCGATGCCGGAGCGCACCATGATGAAACCGGGCATCTCGCCGGTCTGCAGCACCATCTCGGAGAGCAGCAGGCTGCCCAGTTCGCGCTCGGTCATGCCGGGACGTAGTTCGGCGAAGGCTTTTTCGTAGGCGCGGGTCGTCGCGTCGGCGGCTTTGCGCAGCTTCTCGACCTCGCGCGGCGATTTGATCATGCGCAGCTCCCACATCAGGGGGCCGACGTCGACGAAGGTGGCTTGCGTGAAGCGCCCGGTGAGGTCCTTGAGGTCCGTTTGCGACATGGCGATGCGCTGGCCGTAGCCGAGCTCAAGGCCGATGGTGCCGGTGGCCACGCCCAGTTGCTCGCAGGCGTCGTAAATGGCGGTCAGGGGATCGGGCGCGGCGTCGGCGATGCGCCAGCCGCCCCAGGGGCGCACTTCCTCTATCCAGGAGGACTGGTAGGCGACGTCGAAGAGGCTCTCGGCGATGACGCTGATGACTGGCTTGCTGTTGTCGCGGGGGACGATGATGCCCAGCGGGCGGTGTTTGGAATTCCAGCCGATGGTGCGGATGCCGGAGAAATAAATGCCATTTTCCTTGGCGGTGATGATGAGCGCGTCGATGCCATGGGCGTCCATCCGTTCGCGCGCCCGTTCAACGCGCTGCAGGTATTCCCCGGTTGGAAACATGGCATAGTTGGGTTCTCGATGGGACATGCAAAATCTCCTCTCGAATGAGCCAAAAAATCATGCAGGAAACACTTGCGGGCGATAGCGTTGCCGGAAGCGCCAACCGGTGAGCAGCGCCCGCAGGAACATTTGCAGGAACATGGCCAGCCAGACGCTCGTCACCCCCAGGCCCAGCAACCCGGTGAACAGGATGATCAGCGGGAGGGAGACCAGCCAGTGGCCGAAAGCCGTCACCCACATCGGAAAGCGTGTATCGCCCGCGCCGCGCAGCGCGCCCGTCAACACCTGGTTGATGGCCTCCAGCGGCACCGCCAGCAGGATCAGACGCAGGCCCGGCAGGGCCGCCGCCCGCACGGCCTCATCGCCAGAGAATAACCGGGTTACGGCGGGCCATGCAAAGAAAAGCAGGGCCAGGGCGCCCATCACGAACCAGGCCTGGCGCTGCAATTGCCAGGCGCGCGCGTAGACCTGCCCGCTCTGACCGGCGCCGGTCAGTTGACCGATGACGGTGAGCGACGCCAGCAGGAAGCCGAGCCCCGGCATCAGGATGATGGCCAGGGTATTGGAGGTCACCGCCCAGGCGGCCAAAGCGGTGACGCCGAGTTCGGCAACCAGACGCAGTTGCAGCAGTTGCGCGCCGCGAATCGACAACATTTCCAGGCCGGCCGGTGTGCCCAGGCGCAGCAGGTGTTTGATGGCCTGCCAGGAAATGAACTGGCCGCGCCAGGCGAAAATGCCCGCGTTGCGCCACAACCAGTAGCCCAGCAGCAGCACGCCGGCGACGCGGCTGATGAGATTGGCCAGCGCCAGGCCCGTCAGGCCGGTTCCCGCCCCGAATACCAGCAGCAGCGCCAGGGCGACGTGCAGGCCATTGGCCAGGCCCATCACCAGCAGGGGGCGGCGCGCGTCGCCGGCGCCGCGCAGGCAGGCGTTGGCGCCCAGCAGCAGAAACTGCAGCGGGAAGGCCAGCGCCAACGCGCGCAAATAGGGTGTGCCCAGCTGCCCGACGTCGCCGGAAACGCCCATCAGGGACATGAGTTGCGGACTGAAGGCCTGGACCAGCAGCATCAGCGCCAGGCCGAGAGCCAGGGAAAGCAGCGAGGCGCTGCGCAGGACGAGGCCGGCGTCCGAAGAGTCGTTACGGCCGGTCGCCTGGGCCACCAGGATCGAGCCGCCAATCGCGGTGATCTGGAAGAGGACCGCGGTCATCGCCACCAGACGGGCGACGACGACCTGGGCCGCCAGCGGGTCAACGCCCAGTTGCCCGGCCAGCACGGCATCGAAGAGCACGATGCCGTAGAGCAGGGTCTGCTCGGCGGCCATTTGCAGCGCGAGCAGCAAGGTATGGCGCGGCGGCAGGGTGTTGCGTTGTTGGTCTTTCACGTTCCTGCAAGGGCGAAAGAGCGGCGCACTACACGAAGTGCGGCATCACGTCTCGGGCGATGCGTTCCAGCACCTGGCAATTGCTGTCGGCGTCAGCGCCTGTCAGCAGGATGCCGATTTGATCGACGCCGCGGGCCGCCAGGCGCTCGCAGGTTGCGCACACGCTCGCGGCGTTGCCCACAATCGTCAGCATGTCGATATCGCGCCGGGTGACCAGGGGCGCGGCGCCGGCCGGGCCGCCGGCGGCGTAGGCGCGTTTCAGATCGGCGATCGCATCCTCCTGCATGCCGATGGCCCTTAGCAGCGAGAGCGGCGCGCCGCCGATGATGTGGGCCACGGAGGGCTTGAGTCGTTCGTGGGCCGCTTCTTCGTCATCGACCACGCGGCAGGTGACCCAGCTGACGATTTCCAGGTCCTTCAGGTTGCGGCCGGCGCTGGCCGCGCCACGTTGCAGGGCGCCAAAGGCGTAATCCAGCCCGTCTTCGGAGACCAGCGCGCCGATGGCCGCGCCGTCGGCCAGTTCGCCCGCCGCTGCCAGCATGCGCGCGCCGCGGGCCGCGATGTAGATCGGGATGTCCGCGCGCCCGGGGCGCCAGGTCAGCTGCAGGTCTTTGGCGGTGACGTAGGCGGACTCGTGCTGCAGGGTCTCCCCCTGCAGGAGGGCGCGCACCAGGGTCAGCATCTCGCGCGTGCGGGCCGCGGCGGCGTCCTGCTCATGGCCCATGGGCAGCAGCAGCTCGCGCCGGTTGCCGCTGCCGATGCCCAGATTGGCGCGGCCGCCGCTGATTTCGTCCGCGGTGGCGATGGAGCGGGCGACCTGGGCCGGGTGACGCGTGTAGGGGTTGGTGACGCCGATCATCAGCTCAATGTTTTCCGTCGCCTGCGCCCATTGCGCCATCACCACGAAGGGATCGCGGTAGAAAGTCTGGTCCGGGATCCAGGCCATCTCGTAGCCCAGACGCTCGCCGAGCCGGACCACGCGCAGGCTGTCCGCCGGCGGCAGGGAGGGCACAAAACCGAAACCGAAACGCATCTGACGCTCCTTTCGGGGGATATCCGGGCCGACTCAGGCCGGGTGGACTTCGAAGAAATCGCTCTGGTAGCGGGCGACCAGAGCCGGGTCCAGATCGCCACCGAGGCCGGGGCCCTGCGGCACGACCATGGCGCCATCTTCAAGGGGGACGGGCTCGGCGCTCAGGTCGGCTTCGAGCAGGAACTGGCCGCCCATTTCGCAGCCCCAGGTGACGTTGGGCGTCGAGGCGGCGAAGTGCAGGCAGGCGCGTGAGGCGATGGCCCCCTCCAGCGCGCCGCCGACGTAGCAGCCGATGCCGGCCGGCTCGGCGACGATGGCCATCTTCTTGGCGCTGATGATGCCGCCGCCGTTGTTGATGTAGACGCTGATCAGGTCGCAGGCGCGCCTTCTGGCGTGTTCAAAGACGTCGCGCGGCGAGTTGGCGCCCTCGTCCGCCATGATGTAGGTGTTGGTGGCGCGGCGCACCTCGGCCATGCCGTCCAGGTCCCAGGCCTTGACCGGCTGCTCCATGAATTCCAGGCCGCTTTCGGCGAGGGCGTTAATGACGTAGATGGCCGTGTTGACGTCCCAGGCCTGGTTTGCGTCGGCGCGCAGGCGGACCGCGTCGCCGGCGACGCTGCGGACGCGACGGGTGCGTTCGATGTCGTGGTCGGGGTCTTCGTGGCCGGTCTTCATCTTGAGGATGCGGATGCCGCGCGAGAGGGCCGTTTCGGCATCTTCGGCGGCGTGGTCGTGGTCGGTGATGGGGATCGACCAGCTGAGCGGGATGCGGTCGCGGTACAGGCCGCCCAGCAGGTTGTAGACCGGCGTATTCAGGGCCTTGCCGACGATGTCGTAGAGGGCGATGTTGACGACGCTCTTGGCGCGCGGGTTCCAGGGTAAAGCACGGTCCATGTCCAGTTGACGGGCCTCGATCTCGCGCGGGTCCTTGCCGAGGACGGCGGGCAACAATCGCTCGCGCAGCTGCAGGGCGACGGTCAGTTGCGTCTCCCCGGCGCCGGAAAAGCCGGCCATGTGCGGCGCCTCGCCGAGGCCGACGATGCCTTCGTCGGTGTGCAGGCGCAGGTAGACGCATTCCTGGTGGCGCGTGGTGGCGAAGGACATGCGGTGCGTGCGTACGGTCGGCACCCTGGTCAGAATCAGTTCGGCGTGCGTGATTTTCATTAAATTTCCTTTCCCGTGTTCTCTCGTATCAGTCCAGGTTATTGAGCAGGGTGCGCCCGGCCGCGCCCCGTTCGCGGACATTGTGTCCGGCCTCTTCCAGAAGAATTTCCAGCAGCGTGACCAGGGCCAGCAGGAAGGTCGGCTGGGCGGAATGGCCGAGCACGCCCACGCGCCAGACCAGGCCGCGCAATTCGCCCAGGCCGCCGCCGATGTCGATGCGGTAGGGGGCCAGCAACTGCTGGCGGATGGCGTCGGCGTCGATGCCGGCGGGCACCTTGAAGGCGGTTACGGTCGGCAGGCGGAAGGCGGGCCGGGCATGGACGGAGAGCCCCAGTTCCGCGAAGGCGGCGACCAGGGCATCGCGTCGGTTCACCATGCGGCTGGCGCGGTATGCCATGCCCTGCTCGGAAATCAGCTGCAGCAACTCGGTGAGCGCGTAGACGATCGGCGCGGGCATGGTCTGGGCGGCGCGTTCCTCTTCGCGGAAGCGGCGCAGTTGCGCCAGATCCAGCGAGGGACTGGCGACGGGTCGCTGACGGGCATTGTGGGCGGCGGCGGCGCGCTGGCTGAAAGTGATCAGGCCCAGGCCCGGGTAGGCGCTGATGGCCTTCTGGCTGCCGGCGACGCCGACGTCGATGCCCAGTTCGTCGTGGGGCACGTCGACGGCGCTGATCGTCCAGCGCGAATCGACCAGCAGCAGGGCGTCGTGCGCGTGCGCCAGGTCGCCCAGGCCGGCCAGGGGCTGCTGGATGCCGGTCGAGCCGTCGCCATGGAGGGTAGCCAGCAGGCGCGTCTCCTGGCCGTTGAGGGCTTCTTCAAGGGCCGCCGGCGATACGGCCTCGCCCGGCGGCGCCACGACGCGCACCACCTTCGCGCCGCAGCGTTCGGCGGCCTCGGCCAGGCGCTCGCCGAAGAAGCCGCTGATGGCGACGACGGCGGTTTCGCCTGGCTGCAGGGCGTTCAGCAGGGCCGCTTCGAGCGCGGTCTCTTCTGAGCCGGGGACCAGGAAAGAGTCTTCATTCTCCGTGCGCCAGAGCTGGCGCAGGCGCGCGATGGCTTCATCAAGCACGGCCAGAAAGCCGGGGTCGTTGGCGCCTTCGAGGACGCCGATAAGCCCCTGGCGCGCGCGCGGCGAGGCGTTGCTCAGGTCCGGGCCGAGCAGGGTGCGTTCCGGCGGGTTGAGGCGTCGGTAGGGCAGGGGTGGGGGAGCGCCGCCGTCCTTCATTGCAACTCGGGGATCAGGAACTGGCCGGCTTCCATGACCTGCAGGTCGTCGAGCCAGATGCTCTTGTTGCGACAGGGGAAGTCCATGTGCGCCTTTGAGACGTTCTGCCCCTCGAAGATGGCGGTGTTGGCGCCGAAGGCGATCTGCATGTTGCCGTAGAAGGCCTCCTGGTCCTGGACGGCGCCTTCCATCAGGTAGGCGCCCATGCGGTTCCAGTCGGCGCGGTGCTCGCAACCCCAGCCGATGTGGGCGATGCGGTAGGCCGTCTCGTCGTTGAAGGCGGAGAACCAGTCCTCCAGCAGGCGCGCGTCCAGACCGCCATCAATTTTGACGATCAGGCCGTCGCGGATGGTCATCTTCACCGGTGAGGTGACGTAGCGCCCGAGGCGCAGGATGACGTCATTGACGTCGAGCACCAGTGTGCCATTGGCGCTGTATTCATCCGGGCCGACGGTGACCATGCCGCTCGGCCAGTTGTCCCAGCGGCCGGGTTCGTCGGCGAGGCTGTAGAGGCCGAGGACCACGCGGTCCTTGACGTTGCAGCTCAGGTCCGTCCCCATGGCGGAGGTGACGCGCATCGTTTCCGCCACCCGCAGCAGGTCGGCGCCGGCCAGGGCGCGGCGACGAATGACGGGGTCGGGCGCCAGGCGCATCAGCACATCCTGCGGCTGGCCGCAACGGAGGACGCGACCGCCATTCTCAAGTGCCGCCGCGTTGAGCAGCGAATAGGCATGGGCGACGGTGCTGACCAGGTCGATCACCATGTCCACGCTGGCCCAGATGTCGGCGATGACGCCCTTGTCGTTTTCCGGCACGGTGGTGGGCACGGTGACCTGAAAGGCCTCCACGCCCAGGTCGATGGCCGCGCCCAGCGCGGCGGCCGGATAATGCGGTGAGGTATGCGTGTCGCAATAAATGAGCAGGGTCTCGCCTGCGCGCAGATTGCAGAGTTCGAAACTGCGCTTGAAGAGTGGAATCAGTTCGGTCGACGCGCTGTAATTTAAGGGAAATTTTTTCACGTTTGCCTCTCCGTTGGTTCGCTCCCGGACAGGGACTATACTCATGCACAACTGACCACCGCAAACCGACACCCTGGCGGTCAGGCGGGCAAGGGCGGGGGGATTCATGTTTCACTGGACCTATCGCGATTCCGGCGGGGCGCTGACGGACCTGATCCCGCTCTTCCGGCACACGCTTGAGCTGTGCCAGCTGCGTGAGGGCGAGCGCGTGATGGTCTATTGCGACCACCACAGCCCGATGCACTACGCCAAGGCGTCCATGGCGGCGGCCCAGGGCCTGGGCGCGGACGTCTTTCAACTGGAAGTGCCCACGGAGGGCGGCGACATTCTCTCCGGGCCGGTGTGGGACATCTGGCACGCGGTCGATCTGGTGGTGGACCTGGAATCGATCGGAACCAGCATTTACCGGCCCCTGCGGGTCAGCGCGCTGGAAGCGGGGGTGCGCGTCTTGCGCGTCACCCAGCCGGAGGACGTGCTGTCGCGCCTGCGGCCCCAGACCGCCTTGCGGGACCGTGTCAATCGCTGCGAAGCGCTGCTGGCCGGGGCGCGCGAGTTGCGGGCGACCTCGCCGGCCGGGACGGACCTGGTGTTGAATACCGCGGAGCGCCAGGCCTTCGGGCTCTGGGGCGCGGCCGACCAGCCGGGCAAGTGGGACCACTGGTCGGTGGCGGTCGTTGTTGGTGGCGCCAACCGCCCCAACAGCAACGGGCGGCTGGTCATCGACGTCGGCGACATCATTCTCGGCATGCGGCGCTACGCCACCACGCGCATCGATATCCTCATCGAGGAAGGGATCATCACCCGCATTGAGGGCGAGGGCCTGGACGCGCACTTGCTGCGCACCTGGTTCGCCAGCTGGGGTGACGAGCGCGCGTACCACATTTCGCACGTCGGCTGGGGCTGCGACGAACGCGCCGACTGGGGGCGCATGGCCGGACCGACCGGCGGCATCGGCGACGCGGAATCCTACCCGGGCGTCTTCCAGATCGCCTTCGGGCGCGATACCTCCTGGTACATTGGCGACGGCACAAACGACGTGGTCGCCCACATCGATTTCAACGGCCTGGCGCACAGCATCTGGCTGGATGGCGAGCCGGTCACGGAGAACGGGCGCTTCGTCCACCCGGAACTGGCGCACATTACGCTCGATTGAGTGCGGCTGCGGTTGCAGTCCCCGCTTGCGCTAAAGACGTTCGCCAGTTTCCAGGTAGTGCAACAACGCTTCGCGATTCATGCCGGCGACGCCCAGCGCGTCGGCGTTGCGTCCCGTCGCCCAGTAGTCCTCTTCTTCCGTCACGCAGAAGATGTGGTTGATACTGTCGTTGACGGGGGTCGGCACGTCGAGCAAACGCCCTATCGCTGAATAGAGCACGGAACCGTAGGGGACGTCTTCGGTGATATAGCGGTCCCAGATGCGGTCGCGCAGGTTGAAGGGCTCGCCCTGCACGCGATAGACGTGCGGGCCGCTGCCCGTCTCGCGGTAAAGGTCATCGATCAGGACGACGTCCAGCCCCAGCGCGCGCTGCAGGGCCATTTTCTCCTCGTCGACGGCGTCCAGCAGGCGCAACACGCCGGGCGTCATCCCCTCGTTCATGATGGAAAGGTAGCCATCCTGGCGCTCGACGGCGGCGTAGTTGAGCAGCATCGGCGCGGGGTGAATCATGAAATTGGGGTTGTTGAGGCCGGGATCCAGCACGTTGGGTTTGGGGATCAGGCGCAGCGTATCGCCGAGGCGATCATGCAGCGCTTCGGTGTTGCGGCCGGGGAAGGCCGAGAAGCGCAGGTTTGAGGGCAGACGAATGCGTAGCTTGCCCGGCGCGACCATGCGTGCCGATTGCGGCAGGGTGACCGTTTCCCCCAGCAGGACGTCATCCAGACTGTGCCCGGCATCGCGCAGCAGCATTGCCAGTTCCAGCGAGCCGGCCGAGCCGGTCAGCAGGAGGATGATCTGGCCGCTGCGCAGGTGGGGCAGGCAGGCCTCCAGCATCGCCCTCTGCCCGTAGGCGGGCACGGCGATGAGTATCAGTTCGACGTGCTCCATGGCGGCGGCGACGTCGGTGCTGATGAGGGCCAGCGGCACCAGCTCTTCGGTTTCATCCCCCCCAATCAGGTCCCCTTCGATGGCGACGCCACCCTGCTCGAGCACGGCCGCCATACGCTCGGGACTGCGGTTGTAGAGGTGGACGTGGTAGCCGCGGCGGGAGAGGGCGGCGGCCGCCGCCATCCCCCCCGGGCCGGCGCCCATGACCAGGACGCGTTCGATGGCGCCCATGGTCACAGGACCTGCAGGTCGTGCGTGCTGTGGTTGAAGCGCCGCGCGCCGTCGGCCGTCACGGTGACGATGTCCTCGATGCGCACGCCGAAGCGGCCCTTGAGGTAAATGCCGGGCTCGACGCTGAAGACCATCCCCTCGCGCAGGACGGTGGTGTCGCCGCTCACGATGTAGGGCGCTTCGTGGAGGTCAAAACCGAGGCCATGACCGGTGCGATGCAGGATGCCGTGACCATAGCCGGCGGCTGTCATGTGGGCGCGGGCGACCGCGTCGATTGATTCGGCGGTGACGCCGGGCCGGATGGCCTCGAAGGCCACCTGGTTGGCTTCGTTGACCACGTCGTAGACGCGGCGATAGTCGTCCGATGGCGGGCCGACGTGGAAGCTGCGGGTCATGTCGGACCAGTAGCCATTCACGGTGCTGCCAAAATCGACGACGACGGCATCCCCGGACGCAATGCGGCGCGGGCCCACGTGATGGTGCGGCGAGGCGCCATTCTCGCCGACGCCGACGATGGCGCCGGCTGGCGCGCCGGGGTCGTGGCCGTGTTGCGGCAGAAGCGCCACCAGTTGTTGTTTGACCTCCGCTTCGCTCATGCCAGTGAGAGGCAGCTGCAGCAGGGCCATGTACGTGCGGTCGGCGGCGGCGCCGGCCTGGGTCAGGTAGTCGAGTTCGCGCGCTTCCTTGACCATACGGATGGGGTTGAGCAGATTGCCGCCGGGCACAAATTCAGCCTGTGGTGCGGCGGCCTGCAGGCGATAGAGAAAGTGGGCGTAGATCTGGTCGGCGACGGCCAGGCGCAACTGCTGCCCGGACCTTGCGGCGGGCAGGGAGTCGGCGAAACGCTCGAAGGGGCTTTCGGTCTCCTCCCAGGGGACGAGGTCGAAGAAATGCGCCAGGGGCTCCGCCAGGGCCGTCTCGAAGGAGGGCAGGATCAGGCGCGGCGTCTCATCTTCGGCGGCGGGCAGGATGAAGTGCGTCAGGCGCTCGGATTGCGGCCGGTTCAGTCCGATCAGGTAGAAAAGATCGCTGGACGGGCCGACGAGCAGGGCATCGATGCCGGCATTGCGCAGGCCTTCGCGCACCCGCTGGCAGCGCAATGCGTAGTCAAAGGGCTGGTTGGACGTGGCCATGCTTCAACCCGGTCAACCTGGACGGGAGCCGTGGCCGGTCTGGGTGCCACCGGTTTCGGTCGTGATCCCGACGTCGCCCTTGTGGCGCAGTTCGTCAAGCAGGAATTCGCCGTTCTCCATGATCTGGATGTCATCCACCCAGTAGCTGTTGTTGAGGCTGGGGAAATCGATATGCGAATTGGTGAGGGTTGTGGCGCCCTTGAAGATGCCGAGGTTGGAGCCGAAGGCGATCTGCATGTTGGCGTACATACACTCGTTGTCCTGGCCCGGGATGAGCCAGTTGGCGCGCCGCTCGCAGCCCCAGCCGACGTGGGCGATGCGGTAGGAATCCTCGGAGTTGAACTGGGCGAACCAGCGCTTCAGCAATTCGGCCTGCATGCCGCCCTTGATGTCGGTGATGCGGCCGTCGTTCATCTCCAGATAAATGTAGTCGTTCACATACTGGTTGATCACGAGCATGTAGTCGCCCGGCGAAAGCACCAGCACGCCGCCGCCCTTGTGCTCTTCCGGCGCGCAGCAGACCATGCCGCTGGGCCAGATGTCCCAGCGGCCGGGGACGTCGGAGACGCTGTAGATGCCCATCGGGTCGCGCCCCTCCTTGTAGAAGGTGAGGTCAGTGCCGCCGGGCGAGGTGATGCGCATGGTTTTGGCGTTCTTCATGAGTTCCTGGCCGGCGAGGACGCGCTCGCGCAGTTCCTGGGTGGGGAAGAGGCGGCGCATGGTGTTGACGGCCACGCCGATGCGTTGCAGGCGCGTGCCGGAGTCCATCGATTCGCGCATGATGTGGCCGTAGGCATGGGGGCCGGAGGAGACGTCGATGACCAGGTCGGCGCGTTTCCAGGCGTCGATGACCGCCTTTTCCTCACGGTTGGGGTGCACGATCTGGAAAACGTCGGCGCCGAGTTCAATGGCCGCGCCCATGTAGGCGGCGGCGTAATGGGGGTAGCTGCCCGGATCGGTGTGGATGAGGACGTGTTCGCCCGCATGCACCTTGCACAGTTTTAGGTGCCGGCGGAACATGTCGACCAGTTGGGTACTTGCTGAATAATCCAGAGCCAGTGATTCGACCACGTTTCATCTCCTGAAAGAATTTCGATATGTGCGTCGTAAGATAGCACGAAGCCGCAGGGAATCCGAATTGCCCTGCGTGGGCCGGGTCGTGGCGGTGGTTGCCGTTACAGGGGCGTCGTCGCATCAAAAGGCAGGCGCCGGTCTGGCGATGGAAGGGATGGTGAGGCGTTTTACGGGTCTGCGGGCCTGTCCCGTCCAGGCAACGCATAACGAAAATCGCAGTGGGTCGCGCCCTGCATGATGGTCTGCGTGCGCTCCAGCTGCACGTTGGGGTTGAAGCCCTCGATCAGCGCGAAATCGCGGTTGCAGGAGAGCAGCGCGCCCAGCTCCGGGATGCCCAGGGCGCGGTACATCTCGGCATAGCGGCAGCGCGTCACGTTGAAGTGGAAGGCCTCGTCGTCCTGGCGCAGGGTCTCGATGCGCATGGCGTCGTCCTGCTGCCAGGCGGGCAGCGTATCGGCGAAGGCGTCGAGGTCGGTATCGTCCGTCTGTTCCGCCATGGCCGCGCCCTGCTGCCGCGCAATGTCGATAATCGCCTCGCGCAGGACCTCCAGCACGCGTTCGCGCCCGAATTCCTCGCCGAGGGCGTCGATCAGCGGCGCGAGGATGCGCGCCTCGGTCTCGCGGCGCGTCAGCACGCCGATGCGCTGGTTAAGGTCATCGCTGCTCGTCATGGCAACTCTCCGAATGCCCTGGCTGCACGGGATTGTAGCATGGCGCGCCTTGCATAAGGCATGCCGGGCGAGGCTTGCAGCCGCTTCGTTGGCCGTCAACCCATGGCTGCTGCCAGGTGGCCGCAGGCGGGGCAAGTGCCGTCGGGGCGCACGATGGCGAAGCCGGCCTGGGGGTCGGAGTCGTAGCGGGTGGCGTCGACGTTCCAGACGATGAAGAGTCGCACACGGCCGCTGCTACGCGCCAGCGTGACCGCGCGGCCGAGCCAGGCGGCCTGGTCGGCGACGCTCACGTTGGCGGCCCAGGCGAAACCGCCAGGCAGGGGTCCGTAACCTTCACTGCTGAGGTAACCAAGTTCGGTGAAGCAGAGCGGCTTGCCCGGGAAAGCAGCGGCGTAAACTTCGAACATGCGCGAGTAGTAACGGGTGTAGTGGCCGCTGTTGCCGCGCGGGTCGCCACTGCGGGCATCAGGGGGCAGGATGCCTTCGTTGTAATGGACGCCGACGCAATCCATATAACTGGCGGCGCCGGCCGCGGCCATGCCGCGGATGAAGGGCAGGTCATCGCACCCGGAAGCATGGCAGCCACCGCCGAAGAAACCGGTGGGGGCGGGGGCGCCGCTGATGACCATCACGTTGGCGTTGGCGCCCTTGATGGCATTCCAGGCGTCTCTGAGCATGGCGGTGTAGGCCTGGGGGTTGATCTGGCCGTTGGGCCATTCGCGGTCAATGTTTTGTTCGTTCCAGACCTCGATGGCGTTCGGCCCCAGAGCCGCCACGCCCGCGAGGAAGCTGACGAAATCGCGGGTATAGCCCGCCGGGTCGGGCGCCATCTGGCCGGGCTCGCCGACAATGCTGAGCAGCACCCTGAAACCGGCGCCATGCGCCTGACCGATGACCCACTGGACGTCAGCGGGGTTGTCGCCCCGGTGATAGCGCACCTGGCGCTTGACCCAGGTCATACGCGCCGCGTGCATGTGTTGCGGAGAGGTGAAGCCGAGGGCCTGGCCGCCAAGCTCGAAGCCGCCGCCGATCGCCGGCGCGCTGACACGGGCCGGACCCTGCCCTTGCTGCGGCGGGACTGGTACCGGCGTTGGCGCCAGCGGCGCGGGCCTGTTGCGCGAGAGCAGGGGGGCGTGGACGTATAGCACCTCGTCCCCGTGTTGCAGCGCCTGCCAGTCGGCAATGCCGTTCACGGCCTGGCCGGTGACGCGCTGCAGGACGGCCACTTCCGCGCCGCGCGGGAAGCTGTTGGCGATGGCGCAATTGGTATCCGGGCAGTTGCGCGCGTTGGCAAAACGTGAAGCGACGACGTACATGGTCGTGGTCGTCCGGGCAGTGTCGGCCACCGACGCCTGGACCGGGACCGGCGCTGTGGGCGTCCCGTCGGGCAGGTAGGGTTCGGCGAGCGAAGAATGCAGATAGACTTCGCTTTCGGCGTGACGCAGTTTCAGCCAGCGTGGCTCGCCGCCCAGGGGCACGCCGGTCAGCTGCCCGGTAACTTCCAGCAACTGGCCCTCGACAAACCTGGTGACGATGGTGCAACCGATGGCAGGACAGGCGCGCACATTCACCGCGCCGCTGCCCGTGACGACGTACTCGCCGGGTCGGAAACGGGCGTTCTCAACGATGCAGCGGGTCAGCACCTCGATCAACGCGTCCACTTCCGGCAGGTCGATGCTCAGGCCGTAGGCCTGGCGCACGCGGACGACGGTTTCGGCGTACCAGCAGCGATTGCGCGCTGGCAGCCAGTCGGCGGCGTCCAGGTCACGCTTCTGTTCAAGGAGGGTACCGGGGACGGCGACGGCCAGGTTAAGCGGGTCCGCGGCGAAGGCGCTGCGGGTCTCGCCGTCGGCGGCGCAGAGGCCGCTGTCATGCGCCTCGGCGAGGGGGATGACGGGATCGAGCAGCAGGTCCTGGTTCGCGCCGCGGCACTGGTTTGTGTAGAGACTGCAAAGCGTCCTGGCCTCATCATCGATCGATGGCGAGTCAGGGACCGCGGGGACGGGATAGTCAGCGGGGTTGAAGGGCGCGCAACGCGCTTCGGGCGTGACCACCAGGCCGAGCCAGCGGTCCTGCGCCTGCAGCGCGCCGGCGCCGATCAGCGCCAGAAGCAGGATTGCGAAATAGCGAATCACGGCATGTTCCCTTGCAGCGACGAACGGCCCGCCATTGTACGCGAAGCGGCGCGTCGGTATGAGTGCGGGTTTCAGGCCGGGAGAGCTGTCAGGGTCCACTTACATTTTCCGGGACCTCAGCCGCCCGGGCAGATGCTTTCGCAGGGGACGCCGTCCCGGTCACTGTCGCGGCGCGAGCAGCCGCAAGTGTTCAACTGGAAGCGGGCTTCCTCGCAGGAGGCCATCGCCGAACAGGACTTCGAACAGTCGCAACTGAACTGCGGGCCGGGAACCGCGGTGGGTTGCGCTGCCGCAGCACCGGACTGACCCTGACTGGAACCCGCCTTTCTGGAACCCGCCTGTCTGGCAGGCGCGCTGACCGGCGCCGGGCGGCTGCGGGAGAGCAGCGGGCCGTGGACGTAGACCACCTGACTGCCGTGCTTCACCGCCTGCCAGGTCGAGTTGCCGCTGACCGACTGGCCGCTCACGCGTTGCAGCACGGCGACTTCGTTGCCGCGCGCGAAACTGGTGACGATGCGGCAGGTGGTCTGCGGACAGCTGCGGGCGTTGGCGTGGGTCGGCGCGACGACGTAGTAGCGGGTGGTCGCCTGGTTGGGGTTGACGACGGGAGCGCTTCCAGGGGCGGGAGTCGACGTCGGCCAGGGCGTGACCGTGGGCGCGACCAGGCGGACCAGGGCAGCGTGGACGTAGACCTCGTCTTCCTCATGCCGGACTTTCAGCCAGCGCGAGTCCCCGCGCCAGGCAACGCCCTCCACCTCTTCAATGACGTCCAGCGCC
Source organism: Anaerolineae bacterium (assembly GCA_021296065.1). Lineage (GTDB taxonomy): Bacteria > Chloroflexota > Anaerolineae > Aggregatilineales > Phototrophicaceae > JAGWBD01. The sequence goes on along the minus strand of JAGWBD010000012.1, from coordinate 51,273 downwards.
TGACCTCCCTGGAATCGGGTCACCAGTTCGCAGGCGGTGTCGGCGCAGGCGCGCGCATTCACCGTGCCGCTGCCCGCCACCAGGTGGACCGGTGTCAGGTTGGCTTCCACGGCGGGTTCGCAGGCAGCGAGGACGCGGTCCAGCGCGTTGGCCTCGCGCCGGTCGATGCTTAGGTCGTAGGCGCGGCGCACGGTGATGATCTGGTTGGCGAACCAGCAGCGGTTCTGCGCCGGCAGCCAGTCGGCGGCGTCCTTGGCGACCTTCTGGTAGCGGTTGAGCGCCGGCGAGGCGAGGGTCAGGTTGCGCAGGTCGGAGGCGAATTGCGCCCGGACTCTGGCGCTGGCGGCGCAGAGGCCGCTGTCATGGGCCTCCGAGACGGCGATGATGTGTTCGATGTCGGTTTCCGAGCGTGACGCGAAACATTCGTTGGTGTAGGGGCTGCAGATCTGGCTGCCCTCGCGCGCGATGATCCGCAGTTCGACGGACTGGGAGTAGCGGTAGTCGTCGCGGTCGTAGGGCGAGCAGCGGTTCTCGGGCGCGACGCGAATACCGCGCCAGAGCCCGCTCCCGTCCTGGGCCAGCGACAGGCCCGGCAGGAGCAGGCCGAAGAAGGTCAGCGCCGCCATGGCGAACAGCAGACCGGCAAACAGATTTCGACGCATGCAGGTTCTCCCCGACTATCCGCTTCACTTGCGCAACGCAGTGTGAAGGGTGCGAGGAGGCAACGATGTTAACTGCGTAAGATTGCAGGCCGCGTTGACCATTGATCAAGACGGACGCCCAGTCTACACCAATGCTGTGTTCTATGGCGCTGTCGTCACCGCTGCAGGACCGTCGACCGGACGCTGCCGGGCGCGCCATGGCCGCTGCGATCGTCTTTCGCTGCCGCCCGCCTGGATTCACAGCGTCACCTTCATGGTCGCCTGGTTGGCGCTGTGCGTAAAGCCGTTTGGGGATCCCGGGCGCTGAATCCGAACAATGTCGTGAACTATCGTTTACGAAGATTGGGACGTTAACCAGACGTCAAGGAAAATATGGCGCTTTGAAGTTTGCGTCTTGAGGCTATGTAACGGGAATACTTGTCTTTAGCCGAATACGCGCAGTTGCTTGAGCGCCAGCAGCAGGTCCAACCGGGCGGCGGGCTCGCTGAGGGGAATGAGGTTACCTGACCTTCACCGGGGCCTTGTCATAGTCTCCTTGAGGAGTGTATGGCCAGAAGTTTATGTTGCAGTTTTCTTCGTTTGGATTTTTGGTCCACAGTCCTCGCTTTGAGTCTAGGACTATGGGCATATCGCATCTTCGTAACACAGCATCGAATGCTCCCAACAGTTTGAATCTGTGCTCATCAACTTTGGTCACACTTTCGTACGGCAAGGGCTGCCCGAATCCCAGGAGCGATTGTTGACCATTTAGCTGCCTTTTCCAGTTGTGGAAGCTGTCGGCCTTCTGCCTGGAGTAGGCTCCAATCGCTGCAAAGACATCTGCTACTTGAATGAAAGGAACATCCTGGGAATCTGCCTCCAAAACTTCAACTGAAAGGTCGCCAAAAATGTCAAGGTGCCGCCCAAGTAACTCGGGCGACTTTAAACCTTGTGCATCTACGGAAAGATTCCAGTAGTTGATTGAACTTCCCCACCGCTTCGCGAAGACATCACGGAATAACATACGAAACATGTTCTGTTGGTTCTGGGCATCATCGCGACGAAACACATTGTGATGTCGTGAATCATGCATATCCCAAGTCAGGACATCTGCCCGCATGGTTCGCTGAAGGGTCAGTTGAACAACATTGTCGAATAACTGGATGGCATCTCTTGCCTTGTCGTCACCTTTGATTTTGCTCCACTTGAGTTCCGAGGAGGAAGTGCGGGAGTTCAGGATGGTTTTGATGTTGCTTTCAAAGCAATCCACTGGCATGGAAATGCAGGCAACCGATCGAAAGCGCCCGGAATCCCTGTATGCTTCGTCGGCAAATGCCACATGGGTAACTCCGCTACCAAAGTCCAAAGTCGCAACTTCCTCCACTCTTGCACAAGCCGGAGAAGCATAGAAGAAACCAGCAACAACTTCTGTCAGAGTCTCGTTTGAAAAATGAAGATCAACCGAAGAGGCGCAGTTGCTTGAGCGCCAGCAGCAGGTCCAGCCGGGCGGCGGGCTCGCTGAGGGGGTTGCCACAGATCTCGCGGATGCGTTTCAGGCGATAGTTGAGCGTGCTGCGGTGAATGTGCAGGGTGCGGGCCGTGCGCACGCTGTTGCCGCCGGCGTCCAGCCAGGTCTCCAGCGTGTGGAAAAGCTCCGCCTGCCGTTCCTGCTGCAACTGGCGCAGGGCCGGCACGTGCGGGTTGCGCGCCAGCTCCTGCGGCCCGGCCTGCCACAGGGTGAGCAGGTAGCCCAGTTGCGCATGGTCGGTCAACGGCGGCAGGTCCAGGCGCCGCGCAATCTGCAGGGCCTGCTGACACTGCTCCCAGGCCAGGCGCATACTGGCGACCTCGCGCTGCGCGGCGCTGACGGCGATGCGCAGATTGCGCGCCAGGCGTCGCAACTGCGACGCAAGGGCGGCATAGTCCTCGTCGGCCGGCATCAGCAGCAGCGTTTGGCCGGCGAAGTGGCCGACGACCACGGGCCAGTCTTCGCTGGCGGCCAGCTGGTGGATGCGGCCCTGCAGCGAGGGCTGGCGCTGCTGCTCCGGCGCGGCGACCAGCAGCAGACGCCAGGGGACATTGAGGTCGATGCCAAAGCGCATCGCCTGGTCGCTTAACAGGGCCAGCTGGTCCGCATCGCCTTCAATCAGACGCGCGAAGAAGCTGCCTTTCATGGACATCTCGGCGTTTTGCACTACTTCCTGGTGCAGCATCATCAGGGCTGCGATGGTGGCGCCGCTTTCGATGGCCATGTGGTCGATGTCGGTCAGGGGGCGGCCGTCGGCGATGATCCAGAGGTAGCCGCGGATGTGGCCGTGCACAACGACCGGCGCGAGGATGCGTTCCATCTCGAGGCCGACTTGGGGCAGCGCCGGCAGGGCCAGCGGTCGCAGATTGTCGCGGATGGCGGCGAGGTCGCCGCGCTCGCGCAGGGCGCGCAAAAGGCGCGGGTCGGTGCGGCCCTCGCGCAGGGTATAGCGGCGCGCCTCGTCGAAGGTGCTGATGTTGGCGCCGGCGAGCGCCACGAAGCGGCTGTTCTCGATGCTGACGGACTGGTTAATGAGGCTGGCGAGGGTGTGGGCCAGTTGCTGCAGGTCGCCGCCATCCAGCACCAGTTGCGTCAGCACACGCTGGATTGTGACGGCGCGCTGCAGCAGGGCCATGTGTTCCTGGGCGATGCGCTCGTTGGCGCTGCGGGCGATATCGACAAAGCGCAGGCGCGAGGGCAATTCAACCAGGGGAAAGTCGTGCTGGCCCGCCGCCCGACGCAAGGCTTCCGGCGCGCTTTCGATGCTGTTGCCGACGGCAAGCCCCATGCCGACGGCGCCGACGTCGACGAGGGCCTTCAGCCAGGTGAATTGTTGCTGCTTGTCTTCAGGCAGGAGTATTGCGGTGATCAGAATAAATTCGCCACCATTTAGCCAGCGGGCGGCGTCCGACACGCTGACAGGGTGGACCTGGCGAATGGGGCGCATACGACCTGCCTCGCCGGCGACCAGGCGAGCGCCTTCGAAGGCGGGCAGTTGCAGGGCATCGGCTACCGTTAACACAGGCGTTCAGGGTTGCGTGGCGTTTGGCAGACGGGCGCGTGCTTCACGGCTCGAGCTCCGGCCCGCTCGTGGCAGGCGCCTCGTCCAGCAGTTGACGCAGGGCCGCCAGACGCGGATCGACGTCGTCCAGCTGGCAGCCGCAGTCCGTATCGTTGAGGTTGGCGCCGCATTGCGGGCAAAGACCGCGGCAATCTGTCTTGCAGACCAGACCATTCGCGCTGGCAATCAGCACCTCGGCGCGCAGCAGCGGCGCCAGATCGAGCATGCCGTCCTCGCCGACGCCAAATTCCACGCCGGACGCGACCGGATAAGTGAAGAGTTCTTCCAGTTGAAGGGGCAATTCCGCCAGCATCGGAGTCAGGCAGCGGCCGCATTCGCCGCGCAGGCCGGCCAGCAATTCCCCCTGGAGCAGGACCCCCTCGCGCGTGCGGCTTAGGCGAAAGGGGCCGCGCAGGAAAGCCAGGACAAGGTCGCCGGCGACCTGCAGGGCGGGCATGTCGAGGCTGGCTTGCTGGCGATAACCGGGGCCGGCGCCGGTGATATCACCGACGTTAAGGCGCAACACACGCTGTTTCAGGGGGTGTGAAGTCTCGTTCACCTGGGCTGCCATTTCGCCGGAATCGCCTTCCCGCGATGATAGGGGAGACACGCGCGCACTGTCAAGCGCGCCGCGCCGCCAACACCCGTTCCAGCGTGCGTTCGAAGGTACGCGCGCTGGCGGCGGCGGTGAAGTGGCGCAGCACGTGCTCGCGGCCGGCCGCGCCCATGCGAGCGCACAACGCCGGGTCGCGCAGCAGTTGCAGCACGCGTTGCGCCAGGGCGGAGGGGTCGCCGGGCGGCACGAGGAAGCCGGTGACGCCATCGACCACGGTCTCGGAAGGCCCGCCGCGGTTGGTGCTGACCACCGGCCGCGCGCTGGCCATGGCCTCCAGGTTGACGGTGCCGAAGCCCTCAAACCAGGAACTGCAGACCACGACGTCGGCGGCGGCGATGACGCGCTCGGTATCCGCGCGGAAGCCGAGATAGCGCAGGCGTTCACGCAGCAGCGGGTCTTGACGGGCATTTTCGTGCATGCGCTCGCGATAGCGTCGGTCGGTGCGGGTGTGCGGGTTGTCGCCGGCGACGAGGAAGCGCGCCTGGGGCAGGTCGGCGGCCACCTGGCGCGCCATGGCCTGGAAGACGTCGTGCCCTTTCACGTTCTGGAAGCGCGCCAGCAGAACGGCCACCGGTGCCTCCGGCGCCAGTCCAAAATCAGCGCGCAGCGACGTCAGGTCCGCGCGTGGCCGGAAGCGTTCGCAGTCCACACCCGGGTTCAGAATCTCGACATTTTCTGCCGGCATGAAGGGTGGTAGCCCCAGAAAACCGTCGCGCACCATACGTGTTTCGGCGAAGGTGGCGTCCGGGCGGCGAAAGAAGCCGCGCTGCCAGGGGCGCGGGCGAAAGCGCCAGCCACTGCAGAGCCAGGTCACCGGCACGCCTGCGCGTTCGGCCGCCGGCAGCAACAGGGGCAGGCAGTGGTATTCGCCATGGGCGGCGGCGAAGTCGGCGCTGCGCAGGACGCGCTCCATGCGGCGCGAACCGGGCAATTTTCCCCACAGCGCCGGCAGGAAGAAGACGCTGGCGCCGCGCCAGCGGGCGAAATGCACGGGCCAGCCGCGCTTTTCCCACGCGTCGCTGAACTGACCCGGTCGCTGCAGCAGCAAGTGGGGTCGCCAGCGCGCGGGGTCGAGATTCTGCGCGATCGACAGCAGCGTGGTCTCGCCGCCCCCCAGGTTGCTGTAACTGTTGACGAAGAGCAGATTGCGGGCCATGGCCTGCCGCGGTGGATGGTCGATGCCGGTCATTATGCTGCCGGGCGCTGCCGAATGCGAGACGGCGTCTGATGTTGTGGCAGGTGCCGCTGTGCTATACTGGTGCGCATGACCGGGCAGGACTGGATACGCGAGTTGCAGGCGCGCGGTCTGGTTGGCCCCACGCTGTTGTTGCTGGATGTGATGGAACCGCTGGGTGCGCCGGGCGCGCAACTCCTGTGGGTCGCCCAGCCCTTTAGTGGCCTGTTCGGCGGCGCGGAGTTGACCGGACAATTGGCCAGGCTGTTGCAGGAGCCGGATGGCATCGAACGCCTGCGTGAGATGCTGGAAAGCGGGCGCTGATGGCCTCCACTGACCCCTTTCTGATTTTTTTGCAGGAAAACGCCAGCATCGTTTTTCCCTTGCTGGTGGCGCTGGGCCTGGGCCTGTCGTCCTTCGCCGTCGGACGCCGCAGCGCGCGCACTTTGCGGGTCATGCCCGCCTGGCGCGCCCTGCCACGCATGCTGGAGCAAGCCGCCGCGCAAGGGCAACCGGTGCATCTTTCCAGCGGCGGCGCCGGGCTGCAGGGCAGTGACAGCCTGCTGGCGCTGGCGAGTGCGGAAGCGCTTTATCAGGCGGCGCGCCTGGCGCAGGGGCCGGTCATTCTGACGACCAGCGACAGCACCATGATCCCCCTGGGCTACGAGGTGTTGCGCCGCGCCCAGCGGGCGCGCGGCTTCGCCGGCAGCATGCAGGCCGGCACCCTGCGCTGGTTCCCGGACGGGCCGCGTTCGCTGGCCTGGGCCGGTGCGGCCAGTGCGTTGATGTCGAGCGAGTACGTCGGCGCCAATCTGTTGGTTGGCGGCTTCGGGCCGGAACTGGCCCTGGTCAGCCATGCGGCGGCGCGGCGCGGCCAGCCCCTGCTGGCCGCCAGCGACCAGCTGGACGGCCAGGCCGTCGCCTGGGCCAGCGCTGACGAACCCCTGATCGGGGAAGAACTTTATTTTGCCGGCGCCTGGCTGCACCCCACGCCCGCCAACCAGGCGGCGGTCGTGATGCAGGATACCCTGCGCTGGTTGCTGATCGCGGCCTTGCTGATCCTGGCTTTCCTGGCCTACAACAGCGGGGGAGCCGCCCCGGCATGATGCGCAGTTTCTTCACCATGCTCGCGGTGTTGCTGGCACTGACAACCGCGCTGGTGACGCTGGCCGGTTTGCTGCTGGAACGGCAGCCGGTGCTGCTGGCGGGCGCGCTCGCCACCTGGGAGCCCCTGATTCGCGAGTGGAGCGCGACGCTGCTGCAAGTCTTCTCGATCAGCGTGGCGGTCTCCATCATCATCGGCATATTGAACCTGCTGCTGGTGCATTTGCGGCGCAGCGGCCGGCGCGAGACCGGTTGCGGCTACAGCTTCGTTCTCTTTCTCAGCGCAGCGACAGTCATCGGCCTGACCTACCTGGAACGCGAAAACCTGCTCACGACAGGCGCGGAATGGCGCGTGCTGTTGCTGGAACAGGTGCAGGTCACGGTCGAGTCCTCGCTGGCCGGCCTGCTGCTCTTCGGCCTGGTGTACGGCGCCTGGCGGGTTATGGCCCTGCGCGTCAACGGCTGGGGCTCGCTCTTTGTGTTGACCGTGCTGCTGGTGCTGGGGGCCGCCTTGCCGCTGCCCGAACTGGCGCCCCTGGTCCCCCTGCGCGACTGGCTGCTGGCCGTGCCCGTGAATGCCGGCGCGCGCGGCATCCTGCTGGGGATCGCGCTGGCCACCATCGTCGTCGGCGCGCGGGTCCTCATCGGTCAGGACCGCAGCCTCAGGAGCGGGCGCGATGAGTGACGTGTACGGCCAGGGTGCCGGCGACGATCCCTGGCCGCCTGGCGGAGGTCCACCGCCGGCCTGGGCCGGGGATCCCGCGGCCACGTCGCCGCTGCTGGCCCTGCTGGGCCAGTTGCGGGATCGTCCGCTTAATCGCCTGTCGCGGCGCCTGCGGCGCCTGCGCGCGCGCAGTGACCAACTGGCGCGACGCGATCCCACGGCGGTACCCAATGTTTTTGTGCCTGTCCCCGGGGCTGAAGCCAGCAGCGCCCCCCGGCGGCGACGGCGGCGACGCTTGCGCGTGGGCGGAGACCGCTTCTTTTTGTCGCTGGTGCTGGTCAGCGGGATGCTGTTGCCCTTTTCGAGCGTGCAAACCCGCTTTGGGGAAAGCGCTCCGACAACATTCAACGCGGACAGCCCGCAGGAGACGCTCTACGAGACGCTGGACGCGCTGTCTTCCGGCGATCTGGTGCTGGTTGGTATGGAATACGGAGCGACAGCCGCCGGCGAGCTGGACACGGTCGCCACTGTGTTGCTGCGTCACATCCTGCTGCGCCGGGCGGTGCCGGTTGTCGTCAGCCGCTATCCGGTAACCCTGCTGCGTACGGAACAGCTGTTGACGAACCTGGGCCAGGCAGGGTCGGCTTTGGCCACACGCCTGGAACGTGACAACGCCCTGGCTGCCAATGCGGACTGGTTTGTGACCCGTTTTCTGGCGGGCGACCTGGCGGGCCTGCGTTCATTGAGCATGAATTTGCAGAAGCAGCTGGCCACGGACCTGCGCGGCGCGGCGACCGGGCTTAACATCCGCCAGCCAGGCGATTTCGCGCAGATCCTCGTCATTGCCGAGCGGCCGGAAGACCTGCGCCAGTGGGCGGAGCAGATCGCGCCACTGGCGGGAAGTGAGATGCTGGGCGCGACTGGCCAGGCCGCCGCGCCGCTGGCCCGACCCTGGCTGCGGGTGGCCCTGAGCGGCACCATCAGCGGCTTTCGCGACGCCTTGACCTACGACTCGTTGCTGCTGCAGGAGCTGGAAGTGACTGTCGGGCCGCCCTCGGCGCCCCGGAATTTGCGGGCCCTGAGCCTCGACGCCAGTATCGAACTGAACTGGGACCGACCGCTTTCCAACGGCGGTTCCCCGATCACCGCCTACACCATTCGTCACCTCTCCACGCCTTATCTGGACTGGGTGGAAGTGCCGCTCGCCGGCAGCGACACAAACCACGTTCTGACCGGGCTGGACAACGGCACGGCCTACGACATTCAGTTGCGGGCCCGCAACGCCGAGGGCGACGGCCCATGGAGCGAACAGATCACTGACGTGCCGCGCAGCGTGCCGTCGCAAGCGCAGGCGCTCTCGTTGACCGCCGGAGACGCCAGTGTAGAGGCCAGCTGGAGCGCGCCGGACGACGATGGCGGCTCTGCGCTTACCGGCTACCGTCTGCGCTGGCGCAGGGGCACGGACGACTGGCGTACGGCGGATACCGCTGATGACGTGACCAGTTTCACGGCGACCGGGCTCACCAATGACGACGTCTGGGAATTCCAGGTGCGGGCCGTCAACCGGGCCGGCGCGGGGGACTGGAGCGCCGCCGAGACGGCGACGCCGACGGCTGGCAGCCAGGCGCTGGCAAACGCTGCGGCCAACAGCCAGCAGGCCCCGGCGGTCGCCACGGCAACGCCCGCCATCTTCCTGGGCACGGTGGTTACGGGAGCCAGTGAACTCTCCCTGCACGACAGGGCGGATACCGCCGGAGCGGTGCTTGGCATTGTCAACCCTGGCGACAACGTGCTGGTACTCCTGCGCAACGTCGCCAGCACCTGGCTCTTTGTGCAGACCAATGACGGTCTGCGGGGCTGGCTGCCGGCCGCCAGCCTGGATCTGGGCCCGGTTGATATTGAGGATGTGCCGCAGCAGGCAGCGCCACAGCCCACGGCGACGCCACAGGCGACGCCCGCAAGCGTGGCTGTCGAGTCCCCCGGCGGCACGGCGGCGCAAGCGCCTGCCGATGCGGCTCCTGCCAGCCGGCCGGGGACGATTCTGCAGGCGGCAGAAAGGGAATCCTCCATCCACATCGGTGTGGCGCTCAGCATCGTGATCATTGCGCTGGGGGCGCTGGGCAACATGGGCAGCGCCGCCTTGCGCCGGGGCAGAAGGGACTGAGATGGCGAGCGTGGAACAGATCGGCCTGTGGACGTCCTTTCTCCTCACCCTGATGGTTTTCAGTTATTTGCTGGGCGACAACCTGCTTTATCGTCTGGCGGTGTTCGTCTTCGCCGGCGTGGCCGCCGGTTACAGCGCCATCGTCATCTGGGATGGCATCCTGATCCCCTGGCTTCACGATACCCTGCTCGTTCCCAACGCCACGCTGGACCAACTGACCCTGGGCGCTGCGCCCCTGCTGATCGGCCTGCTGTTGCTGGCCCGCTCCTGGTCAACGCGGGGGGACGGGCTGAGTCGCCTGGCGCTGGCCCTGCTCATCGGGGTGGGCACGGCGGTGGCGCTGGATGGCGCCATCAACGGCACGCTGATCCCGCTGCTATTTGACACCGGCGAAGGAGTCGTGGCAGGCAACCTCGACAGCATCCTGCTGCCGGCCGGCGTCATCTGCACGCTGGTGTACTTTCAATACCAGGCGCGGCGCGTGCCGGAAGGAGCGGGCCGGCGCCGGCGCCACGTCCAGTTGCTGGCCGTGCTGGGGCAGGGGGTCATCGTCATCACGCTCGGCGCGATCTACGGGGCTGCCATCCTCACCAGCCTGACTATTTTCAGCGAACGCCTTGGCTTTGTGGTGCAGCAGGCGCAGGTCCTGCTGCCCACGCCGACTCCCACACCGGCGCCGGGTGCCTAGGGCGGGCCAGGTGAGTATTCCACCAGCCATGAGGCCCGGGACCTGAGGCAATGGACACGGCCGCGACCGCGCCTGCGACGGACCAGCGACTTTACCTCTGCACCCTGGTGCTGGTCTTCGCCGCGGGTCACATCATCATCGGCATGATTCGCGGGGCGCGCAGCTGGCGCGCCGTGGGCCTGATTCTGCTGTCCCTGGCTTTTCTGGCGCTGCTACTGGCCACCCTGGGCCGATCCGCTGCGGCGCTCACAGTCTGAAAAAAACAGGGCGCCCCGCCTGGGAGCGCCCTGCAGTGGATTTCACCCAGGTCTTCTACCCGGGTGAAGGGACTCAGGCCATGGCTGCCGCCAGGTGGCCGCAGGCGGGGCAGTCCCCGCCAGGGCGCACGATGGCGAAACCGGCCTGGGGATCTGAGTCGTAACGCGTGGCATCGACGTTCCAGACGATGAAGAGTCGTACGCGGCCGCTGTTGCGCGCCAGCGTGACCGCGCGTCCGAGCCAGGCGGCCTGGTTGGCGACGGTGACGTTGGCGGCCCAGGCGAAACTGGCGGGCAGCGGGCCGTAACCTTCGGATGTCAGGTAACCGATCTCGGTGAAACAGAGCGGCTTGCCGGGGAAGACCGAGGCGTAGGTCTCGAACATGCGCGAATAGTAACGGGTGTAATGACCGCTGCTGCCGCGCGGGTCACCGCTGCGGGCGTCCGGCCCGAGGATGCCCTCGTTGTAGTGCACGCCAACGCAATCCATGTAGTTGGCGGCGCCGGCCGCGGCCATGCCCTGGATGAAGGGCAGGTCGTCACAACCGCCGCCGCTGCAACCGCCGAAGAAGCCGGTCGGCGCCGGCGCGCCGCTGATGACCATCACGTTGGCATTGGCGCCCTTGATGGCGTTCCAGGCCTGGCTGAGCATGGAGGTATAGGCCTGGGGTCCGATCTGACCGCTGGGCCATTCGCGGTCGATGTTCTGCTCGTTCCAGACCTCGATGGCGTCCGGCCCCAGCGACGCCACGCCGCCGAGGAAACTGGCAAATTCCTGAATGTAGCCGGAGGGGTTGCCTGCCATCTGGCCGGGCTCGCCGACGACGCTGAGCAGGACGCGGAAACCGGCGCCATGCGCCTGATCGATGACGCCGCGCACGTTGGCCGCATTGTCGCCCGCGTGGTAGCGCACCTGGCGCTTGACCCAGGTCATGCGCGCTGCGTGCATGTGGTGTGGCCAGGCGAAGCTGAGCGCCTGGCCGCCCAGGGCAAAGCCACCGCCGATCGCCGGCACGTTCACCGGTGGCGGTGACGTTGGCGCTTCGCCGGTTTCAGGAGCGGCGGCCACGCCCGGGATGATCAGCACCGTACCCGGGTAAACGAGGTCGGGGTTGGCGATGTTGTTGCGGCGGAGGATATCGGCCACCAGCACGCCGTAACGTTCGGCGATAAGGCCAAGGTATTCGCCCCTGGCGACAGTATGTCGCAATTCGGCGGAGGGTTGCGGCTGGCCTTCGGGTGCGGCTGTCGGCGCTTCGGTCGGGGCGACGGTCACACCCGGAATGATGAGCACCGTGCCCACGTGCAGGACGTCGGGGTTGGGGATGTTGTTGCGATTGATGATGTCGATGTAGGAAACGCCGTAGCGGACGCCAATCTGGCTAAGGTATTCGCCAGGGGCGACCGTATGACGAACTTCCGTGGTCGTCGGCGCCGGCTGGCCGGGTTGTCCGGCGGGTGCGGCCGGTTGACCGGGCACCGGAATGATCAGCTGGTTGCCGGCGTGGAGAATGTTGCCGCTGCCCAGCCAGGGATTGGCCGCGAGAATGTCCGCCACCGTTACGCCGTAGCGAAGGCCGATGGAGTACAGGGTCTGGCCGCGCTGGACCGTGTGGGTGGTTTGCGCGGTCACGGCTGCGACCGGCAAAAGCAGGGCCAGGACAATGGCCAAAAAAATTAGACGACGCATATTTCCTCCCGTTTCTTTCACCAGGCCCGCTTTTCGGCCCTGACCGGGTGGCGTGCCGCGCAGGGTTTTGGCCGATCAATGTCCGGACCGCGGCTGAAGTCTACCACGATTTTCGTTTTGCAAGGACTGGCATCCAAAAGATGGTTCATGGCCAAAGTTAAAAGTGACGGCTGGCGCATTTTGTCAACAATTTCGCTAAACGCTGCCTGACCCTTGTCTATAATGCTGCCGTCCCGTAAAGTCTGGGCAAATTTGCCAAAGAGGAGCAGAGCATGAAGGATTATACGGTGCCCGCCGAAGCCCGGGAGTCGGCCGACGCGCTGCTGGCCTGGGCCAGCGCCAACGAGGTGGAGTCGCTGGACATCCGCTTTACCGACATTCGGGGAATGCCGCAGCATTTCAGTATGCCCATTGGTGGCGCGGATGCCGCCCTGTTTGAGGAGGGCTTTGGCTTTGACGGTTCCTCCGTGCGCGGTTTTCAGAGCATTGACCAGTCCGACCTGATCCTGCGGGCCGACCTGAGCACGGCCTACCTGGACCCGTTTTTCGACCGCAAGACCCTGGCTTTCATCTGCGACGTGTACGACCCCGTCCAGGAAGAGCCCTACGGGCGGGACCCGCGCGGCGTGGCTCACCGCGCCGAGGCCTACCTGGAGAACCTGGACCTCGCGGACACAGCCTACTTCGGGCCGGAACTCGAATTCTTTATGTTCAGCAACGTGCGCTACAAGGTCGATCAACACAGCAGCTACTATGAGGTTGACTCGCACGAGGGTTTCTGGAACACGGACGACCCGGACCCGCGCATGAGTTACCTGAACCCCATCAAGCAGGGCTACTTCCCCCTGCCGCCGCTGGACAAGACCCAGGACGTGCGCGCCGACATGGTCGCCATGTTGCTGGGGCTGGGCATTGACGTCGAAGTGCACCACCACGAGGTCGGTGGCGGCGCCCAGGCGGAAATCGACCTGCGTTACCAGCCCCTGTTGCAAATGTGCGACGCGGTGAGTCTTTACAAGTACGTGGTCAAGAACGTGGCGCAACAACATGGTCTGATTGCGACCTTCATGCCCAAGCCGCTCTTTGAGGAGAACGGCTCCGGCATGCACGTGCACCAGAGCCTGTGGAAGGACGGTCAGCCGCTGTTCTTCGGCGACAAGTACGCCAATCTCAGCCAGGACGCGATGTGGTACATGGGCGGCATCCTGAAGCACGCGGCCTCGCTGCTGGCCTTCACCAACCCGATCACCAACAGCTACCGTCGCCTGGTGCCGGGTTACGAGGCGCCGGTGAACCTCGTCTACTCCAACCGCAACCGCTCGGCCGCCATCCGCATTCCGGTCTACAGCAACAACCCCAAGACCAAGCGCGTCGAGGTGCGCTTCCCGGATCCGGCCGCCAACTGCTACTATGCCCTGCCGGCGCTGATGCTGGCCGGTCTGGACGGCATTGAGAAGCAGATTGACCCCGGCGACCCGGGCGACGTCGACCTTTACGAGGAGGACATCGGTACGCCGGTGGTGCCGGGCAACCTCGGCGCGGTGCTGGATGCCCTGCAGGACGACCACGACTATCTGCTGAAGGGTGGCGTCTTCACCGAGGACATCATTCAGTCCTACATCGAATACAAGCGCGTGGAAGAGGCGGACGCCGTCGCCATGCGGCCGCATCCCTACGAGTTCCAGCTTTACCTCGGCTGCTAGCGCCGCTGGCGGGCCGAAACACAGGGGGCGTCCACTGCGGGCGCCCTCTTTTTTGTTGCATCCTCTGCTATTTCACACTATCCCCACCAGAGCAGGGCTGGTAGACTCAGCGGCGGCAGGCTCCGACTTTCCTGCCGGTGACGTGTCCCACGCCACAAACGGGGCCGGTTCCCTGGACGGGCACAAACCGGAAGCGGAAGGATGACGGTGCGCAGCGAGCGCCTGGGCGGTCGCTATCGAGTGCAGGCCTGTCTTGAGACGAGAAGCGAGAGCAGGTTACGAGGAGAAATTGTATGAATCGCAAGACCTTTACTTTTGGCCTGGCGCTTTTGCTGGTCACCGGCCTTTTGGGCGGCGGCCTCGCCAGCGCGGACGGGCATCTGATGTTCCCGGTCGGCGAGGGCCCCTTCCACTGGGAGGACCTGGACGCCTTTTCCATGATGGACCTCAGCGGTGAGGAAATCCGCGTCTTCGGCCCCTGGCTGGGCGGTGACCGCGAGCTTTTCGAGGCCGTGTACGCCTACTTTGAGGAAGCGACCGGCGCCGACATCGTCTACGCGGGTTCCGACGATTTCGAGCAGCAGATCATCATCGATATCGAGGCGGGCAGTCCACCCAACATCGCGGTCTTCCCGCAGCCCGGTCTGGCAGCGGACGTCGCCAGTGATGGCGGCCTCGTCCCGCTCTCCGATTCGCTGCGTGACGCGGTGCTGGAGAACTACGCCGCCGGCCAGTCCTGGGTTGACCTCGGCACCTACGCCGATCCGATGGGTGATCCGCAGTACTATGGCTTCTTCTACAAGGTTGATGTCAAGAGCCTGGTGTGGTATTCGCCGGACGCCTTTGACGAGGCCGGCTACGACATCCCGGGCACGATGGAAGACCTGATCGCGCTCAGCGAGCAGATCGTGGCCGACGGGGGTACCCCCTGGTGCATCGGTCTGGGCAGCGGTTCCGCCACTGGCTGGCCGGCGACCGACTGGGTCGAGGACATCATGCTGCGCACGCAGCCGCCCGAGGTCTATGACGGCTGGGTGACCAACGAGATCCCCTTCACCGACGAACGCATCGTCAGCGCGCTTGAGACCTTTGGCATGTTCGCCAAGAATGACGCCTGGGTCGATGGCGGCGCTTCAGCAGTAGCCGGCACCGACTTCCGCGAGAGCCCGGCCGGCATGTTCACCGTGCCGCCGAAGTGCTACATGCACCGTCAGGCCAGCTTCATTCCGACCTTCTTCCCGGAGGGCACCGAGCTGGGACTGGACGCGGACTTCTTCTACTTCCCGTCCTTCGCCGGCATGGACCTCGGCAACCCGGTACTGGGCGCCGGCACCCTGTGGGCCATCACGGAAGACAGTGACGCCACCCATGTCTTCCTGGACTTTCTGATGACCCCGCTGGCGCATGAGATCTGGATGGCGCAGAGCGGCTTCCTGACCCCGCACAAGGGCGTCAACATCGATGCCTACGCCAACGACGCGCTGCGCGGCCAGGGCGAGATTCTGCTGGCGGCGACCACCTTCCGCTTTGACGGCTCCGACCTGATGCCGGGCGCCGTGGGCGCCGGCGCCTTCTGGACCGGCATGGTCGACTTTGTCAGCGGCGCTTCTGCCGCAAGCAGGCTGCCTGGGACGCAATCAAGTAAGCTTGCGGCCCGCCTTGCTGCGGGCGTACAGGAGGGCCGGGGTGGCGCCATGCCACCCCGGTCGCCATCCCCGCAAGCCTCCCGATTACGGAGGATTTCCCCGTGGAGAGATTGTTAAACGCCATAGTGGCCATCGTCTTCGGCGTTGGCCTGATGTTGCTCTATTTTTATGGCAGCAACTGGCTGCTGGACCGTTTGTTGCCGGACCAGGGCCTCGTGAACGGGGTCTTTCAAAGCCGCGAAAAACAACGCGAACGCATCCGCCCCTGGCTCTTTGTGGGGCCGGCGCTGGTGATCCTCGGCGTCTACCTCGTCTATCCGGCTGTACAGACCCTGTTTCTGAGTTTCCACGACAGCGATGGTGAAGCTTTTGTTGGTCTGGCGAATTATGAACGCGCCCTGGGCGACAGTCGCTTTGTGGAATCGATCGGCAACAATATCCTGTGGCTCATATTCGTTCCGACCTTCAGCGTGATCTTCGGGTTGGTGATCGCCGTGCTGGCCGACCGTGTGAGCTGGGGCAACATCGCCAAATCGCTCATTTTCATGCCGATGGCCATTTCCTTCGTCGGCGCCAGCGTCATCTGGAAGTTTGTCTACGCCATCAACCCGGACATCGGTTTGCTGAATGCGATTTACACCGGCG
Source organism: Anaerolineae bacterium (assembly GCA_021296065.1). Taxonomy (GTDB): domain Bacteria; phylum Chloroflexota; class Anaerolineae; order Aggregatilineales; family Phototrophicaceae; genus JAGWBD01. Next base: position 35,192 of record JAGWBD010000012.1, on the reverse strand, counting down.
GCGGCAATGAATCCATTGACGTGTTGCAGATCCCCTTCTGGAACAGCTTCTTTCTGATGCTCATTCTTGTCTGGATTCAGACCGGCTTCGCCATGGTGCTGCTCTCGGCGGCGCTGCGCGGCGTCCCGGAGGAGACCCTGGAAGCCGCGCGCATCGACGGCGCCAACGAGGTGCAGACCTTCTTTCGCATTATGGTGCCGCAGATTATGGGCACCATATTCGTGGTCTGGACGACGATCGTCATCACGGTGCTCAAGGTCTTCGACATCGTACTGGCGATGACCAACGGCAACTGGAACACGCAGGTGATGGCGAACCTGATGTTCGACCAGATGTTCCGCGCCTTTGACACCGGCTATGCCAGTTTTCTGGCGCTGGTGATCATGGTGGCGGTGGTGCCCATCATGGTCGTCAACATCCGCCGCATGAATCGCGAGGAGGCAATGCGATGAGCGTCCGCATGGAAAAAGTTGGCGACACCAGCATGCAGTTGCCTCTGGTCAACATGTCGCCTGGCGCCTTGCTGGCGCGTCTGGCCCTGCTGCTGATCGTGGTCCTCTGGACAATCCCGACCTTTGGTCTCTTCATCAGTTCCTTCCGCGACAAGGACCTGCTGGCCGTCTCCGGCTGGTGGACGGCGTTGAGCGTCACCGAGCGCGGTGAGGCGGCGCGCACCGGCACGGACGAGGACCAGGTGGAAGAGAACGGCGCCTGGTTCATCCGCGGCGAGGTCTTCCCCGCCGGAGAGAAAGAGGTGCAGGCCTTCGGTATCCGCTCCACCGAGCCGGAAACCTGGGCACCGGGTGAAAGCGCGGACCTGGGCGACGGCATGACCCTGACGGTGCAAGCCGACGGGCGATATGAATTGCGCTCCCCGGTCGAGTTCGACATGAACCGGGGTCGACGCATCTATTTTCGGGCTGCCGTGCCGCCGAAGTTCACATTGTCGAATTACGAAGAAATCCTGGACACCGAGGGCGTCGATCAGGCTTTCATTAACACCTTTACGGTGACCATTCCGGCAACCATTATCCCGATCGCCATCGCTGCCTTCGCCGCCTACGCCTTCTCCTGGACGGAATTCCCCGGGCGGCAACTGCTCTTCGCAGTGGTGGTGGGCCTGCTGGTTGTGCCCTTGCAGATGTCGCTGATCCCACTGCTGCGCATGTATAACCAGGTGTCGCACATCCTGCCCTTCTTTGAGGCCAAGTCCTACCCCGGCATCTGGCTGGCACATGCCGGCTTCGGCCTGCCGCTGGCGATTTTTTTGCTGCGTAACTATATCGCCGGTCTGCCGAAGGAAATCATCGAATCGGCCCGCATCGACGGCGCCTCGCACTTTCAGACCTTCACGCGTCTGATCCTGCCCCTGTCCATGCCGGCGCTGGCCTCCTTCGCCATCTTCCAGTTCCTGTGGGTGTGGAACGATCTGCTGGTGGCGCTGGTGTTCCTCAGCAAGGACCCGGACCAGATCGTGATGACTTCGCAACTGCGCGAGTTGCTGGGCTCGCGCGGCGACAACTGGGAGATTCTGACAAGCAGCGCCTTCGTGTCGATCGTGGTGCCGCTGGTCGTGTTCTTTGCCCTGCAGCGTTACTTCGTGCGCGGTCTGCTGGCCGGCTCGGTGAAGGGCGGCTGAGCGGCCTTACTCGCTGAAGAGTTCGCGTATGGGCAGGGAAAAGCCGGGCAGGATGTCCGGCGCTTCCAGGGCGTCCCCGGGGCCGAGGGTAACGGGTCCTTGCGAGGGGTCGGCGTCAGGCTCATGGACTTCTGCCCGCTGCGCCCGCGGCAGCACGACCCAGACGGTCACGCCGGCGGCATGGTAGTGGCGCAGTTTGGCCTGCAGATCGTCCAGTTCAGACCGGTTGCTCTCGTCGGAGACGACCTCGACGGCGAGATCGGGCGGGTCGGGGTTGTAGCCGCGGTCGACGAAGCGTTTGTCTGGACCGACGTAAGCCACGTCCGGCGCGACGCGCTGGCCGTTGACCATGAAGCCACCGTCGGCGCCCGCCAGATTGCCACCAGCATTGTGTTGGCGCAGATGCAACAAAATGTAAAAGATGATTTCCGCAGCAATGCTGCTTACCCATTCCCGTCGACGAACTCGTAGATTTCGTCGCCCACGTGGTCTGCGATGAAGTTGTCGAAGTCGGCTGCCGTGCGCAGCGCCAGGTCCCTGACGGCCATCGTCCGGGTCTCCCTTGCCTGTCAGTCGATTATAGCATGACGCTGCCTGGCGTCTTCAGCTGGCCGTCCGTCCCAGGCAGGTGCTGCGCTTCAGGCCCTGGCGCCGGGACCTTGCCATTGAATACAATGCCGCGGGTCGGCCATGGCATTGCGCAGGTCATCTGATGAAGCCACTGCAGGACAACGATCGACCGGTCTGGCATTACCAGCCGGCGGAGGGTCTGCTTTGGGATCCCTGCGCGGCCATCAAGTGGCAGGGGCGCTACCATGTGTTCTTCCTGCACAGTTCCTGGGCTGAAGCCGGCGCGCCGCGCCGCAGCGACGGCTACGTTTACAAGGCCTGGGCGCACATTTCGTCGAGCGATCTTGTCCAATGGGAGCAACATCCCGACGCCCTGAAACGGGGCCAGACGGGCGGCCTCTTCGTGTTCAACGGGACGCCGACCCTCGTCTTCCCGCATCCCGACGGCGGCGGAGCCAGTTGTTTCGCCAGCAATCCCGACGGCGATCTGCTGTCCTGGCGCTTTGACCCCAAAGACCCCGTCCTGCGCCATCCGGTGCAGGGCGATGGGCTGTATCCGCGCAGCAACGACGTCACCGCCTGGCAGGAAGATGAATGGTGTTATGCGTTGACCGGTCAGCGGGACGACAGGGATGGCGGCGACACCCTGCATCTCTTCCGCTCACGCGCATTGCAAGACTGGGAACACATGCACCGGTTCTACAAGTCTCGGCGGCGCTGGACCGATGAGGGCGACGATTGCGCCTGCCCCCAGTTATTCCGCTTTGGTGAACGCTGGATGCTGCTGCATTTCTGCCATCGACGGCCAGCCGGCTACACGACGGCGTCGGGCAGTCGCTACTATCTGGGGCGCTACCAGGACCAGCGCTTTCAGCCGGAAGTCTTTGACAACATCAACTGGCCAGGCGGCAACGTGCACGCGCCCCGCAGCCTGCTCGACGAAGACGGGCGGCGCATCTTCTTCGCCAATCTCAACGAGGGACGCAGCCAGACCGAATGCGAAGCGTCAGGCTGGTCCGGCATGTTGAGCATGCCGGTGGTCCTCTCGCCCGGCGCGGACGGGAACGCCGTCGAGTATGCGCCGGTGGCGGAGCTGGAGGCGCTGCGTCAGGAGGCCAGCGAGCCACGTGCTGTGCACGTGGCAGCGGATACGGAACTCGACCTGCCGGACATACAGGGCGACAGTCTCGAGATTGACGTTGAGTTTGGGCAGACGGACGCTGAAGAATACGGACTGGTTTTGCGCCGTTCGCCTGACGGAGCGGAGCAGACCCGCGTCTCCTTCACCCGCAACCCCGCCGCCATTCGCATTGACTTCAGCCGGTCCAGTGGACGCGGCGATCTGCATTACCTGCAAGGTCGGACGGTGCAGGAAGTGCCTTTACGGCCGGACCTGGAAGCGCCGTCGTGCCTGCGCGTGTTTCTTGATCGCTCCGTGCTGGAAGTGTTTGCCGGTCGCCAGCGGTACCTGGCGCAGCGGATCTATCCCGGCCCTGAAGCGCAGGGTGTGCGATTGTTCAGCCGGGGCGGCAGTACGAGCGTCACGCGAATGCAGGCGTGGCGGCTGGGAAGGGTCCGGTGACCTGAATTCGGCCGGCTCCCGTCGGGCGGTTCTACTCGCTGAAGATTTCTCGCAGTGGCAGGGAGAAACCGGGCAGCAGCCCCGGCGCTTCCAGCGCGTCGTCGGGGCCGAGCGTGACAGGTCCCTGCGAGGGGTCGGCGTCAGGGTCATGGACCTCCGCGCGTTGCGCCCGCGGCAGGACGACCCAGACGGTCACGCCGGCAGCGCGGTAGTGGCGCAGTTTGGTCAGCAGATCGTCCAGTTTCGTCCGGTTGCTTTCGTCGGAGACGACCTCGACGGCGAGGTCGGGCGGGTCCGGGTTGTAACCACGATCGACAAAGCGTTTGTCGGGGCCGACGTAAGTGACGTCGGGCACAAGGCGCTGACCGTTTACCAGGAAGCCGCCATCGGCGGTGGTAAGGTTTCCAGGCAATCTGTGTTGCCGCAGGTGCAACCAGATCAAGGAAAAAATGATTCCGGCGATTTTGCTGACCCAGGGGTTGCTTTCCCGTCGACGAACTCGTAGATTTCGTCGCCCACGTGGTCTGCGATGAAGTTGTCGAAGTCGGCTGCCGTGCGCAGCGTCAGGTCCCTGACGGCCATCGTCCGGGTCTCCCTTGTTTGTGACTGGAGTATAGCACGGTCGCGCTTCAGCCCAGCAGGCAGTCCTGCGTCGCCGCGCCGCCCAGCAACCAGCCATCCAGCAGCGCCAGCGACAGGAATCCGCTGCTGACGTAGACGCGTTCGTCCACGTCTACCTGCAACAGGCGCGCCAGGGGACGACTGTTGCCGTCGCCGCCGGCGTAAAGTTCGATGCGCCGCTGCAGGCTGCCATCGGCGCCGTTGATCAGACTGAGGTCGCCGCGCGCGTCCAGCGCATACAGCAGACAGCCGCTGCCGGTATCCAGCAAGGGTGGCAGGGCCGAGCGGGCGCCGGGCCAGTCGACGCGCCAGCGCTGCCTGCCCTGCGCATCGAGCGAAAGCAGGTCGGCGCCGCCGGCGTAGACGTAGCTGTTGCCATGCATGTCCATGGTCACCGCCGCGGCGTTGCCGGGACTGCGGTCGAGCGTCGCCAGTTCCTGCACCTGGTCCGCAACGATGCGGAAGAAACGCCGGCCATCGAGGCCCAGCCAGCTGCCATCGCCGGCGGGCGTCAGCAGCGACAGCCGGGCGAGATGCGCCTCATGACGGATGACACCGCCGTCGCCGATCAGGCGCCAGTGGACCTCGCCTGCGTCCCTGCGCAGGCCGAGCGCCAGGGTTTCCCCGTCGCTGCTGAAGGACAGCAGCCGTGAAGGGGCCGGGTCCGGCGGCAATTGCCACAGTCCGTCGCCAGCCGGGCTGAAGGCCTGCAGGGCGCCGTCGGCGAGGGCGAAGACGAGTGTCTCCCCCAAAGTCTGGAGCAGGGCAGCGGGATCGGGCGATTGCCAAAGGGCTTCGTAGCGGCCATTGTCGAGCAGGATGACCTGACCCTCCCGCGTGTAGGCCACTACGCGGCCGGAGGGCAGGGCCGCCAGGCCCACGACCTCGCTGTCGGTCTCTACCTGCCAGGCGGCATTTTCTGTTCCCAGGGCAGCGCTGGCGACGCTCTCCTCGCTGGCCAGTGCATAGGCCCCGTTTGACGGCAGCAGCGTCAGTCGCGTGGGGATGGCGTTGAAGGCCACAGTGGCGAGGTGGCCCGCGGCCAGGCGCAATTGCCACAGGGCGGTGAATGCCAGCGGATGAAACCAGCCGGCCGCCAGTGGGTCGCCCTCAATGTAACCGGGACCACCGTCATCCGGCAGGAAGTTGCGGATTTCATAGTGCAGGTGCGGCCGCCCGCGTGAGGGCCAGCCGACCCCGCCCAGCACAGTCTCCGGCGTAACGCAGTCGCCGACGGCGGGGAAGGGCAGTTCATCGAATTGTTCCATGTGGCCGTAAAGCGTGTAGACCCGGCTGGCATCCGGCATGTCGTGAGCGACGATGACCACCCCCTTTTCGCTGTCCCAGCCAGCGACGTCGGCATAGGTCACCACGCCGCGCATGGCGGCCCGCACGGGTTCGCCCCAGCGGTCGAAGGCCAGGTCGATGCCGACGTGAATACCGCCAAAGCGCGAGCGGAAGCGACTGAAGTCGTCGTAACCTTCAACCAGGTCGTTGACGGGGTAGCCGATGCTGTCGACGATGCCACAGGGCGGCTCCGCCTGGGCCATGACCGGAACGGTCACCAGCAGCAGACACAGGGCGCATAACAGGGCGCGACTGGCAGGCACGGTTGACGGTCGAATCAGGCGGCAGTCGAATCGAAGACGATGACGTTGCGCAGCGCTTCGCCGCGTTCCATGGATTCGATGGCCTCGTTGATTTCCTCAAGTGGCCAGGTCTTTGTGATCAGTTCGTCAAGTTGCAGGTTGCCGCGTTCGTAATGCGCGATCAGGCGCGGAATATCGACCTGCAGGCGCGTGGACCCCATGAAGCTGCCGAGCACGCGCAGACCGCGAAAGGCCAGGTCGCGCACGACGAGCGGGACAACCAGGCTTTCCGGCGGCATGCCGACCAACACGACCGTGCCGCCGCGGCGCACCATCGCCAGCGCCTGTGAAACGGCCCGCTCGCTGCCCACCGTGACGAAAACGTAGTCGGCCATGCGGCCGCCCGTCAGCTCCTTCACCGCCGCGACGGGGTCCACGTCGGCGGCGTTGACCAGGTCACTGGCGCCGAAGTCGCGCGCCGCGTCCAGTTTGTTGGGCAAGAGATCGACGGCGATCACCTGGCGCGCGCCGGAGATAGCGGCGCCCAGAACGCTGCGGTGCCAATGACGACGACCGCGCTGCCCGTTTCCACCTGGGCTGTGTTGACGACGGCGCCGAAACCGGTAATGACTCCGCAGGCCAGCAACGAGGCCGCCTCAAGGCTCATCGAGTCCGGTATGGTAGCCAGTTGCGACTGGTCCACGATGACGTATTCCGCGAAGCTGGCAACTCGAACGCCATGCTTGATCGACTGGCCGTCACTGTTGCGAATACGGCTCTCCGTGTCCAGCGGCCAGGTCGCGGAGCAATGGTTGGGGTCGCCGGAGAGGCAGAAATCGCAGCGGCCGCAGGAGCGCAACAAGGAGACCACGACGCGATCCCCCGGCTGCACCAGCGTGGCGCCGGGGCCGGTCTCCACGACGACGCCGGCGCTCTCGTGGCCGGCGATGAAGGGGCGCGATATCTCCCAATCGCCACGCAGGTAATGCACGTCGGAATGGCAGATGGCGGTAGCGGCGACGCGCACCCTGACCTCACCCTGCTGCGGCGGGTCCAGCGACACCTCTTCTATGACGAGCGGCTGGTTCATGTCGTAGCTGACGGCGGCTTTCATGTTCTCTCTCCCGGTTTTTTTACCGAATGGTCGCTCCGGCGCCCTGGTGGCTAATGAAGAAGAAGCCGGTCATAGAGTCCCTGCTGGCGGGCGATGGCTTCCTGATAGACCGGATAATACTCCATTCGCGGCTGGCAACCGGCTCCGGTCTCTGGCGCCGGTTCGCGCCGCATGGCCAGCAGGGCAGCGCCGCGGATCGTCGCTTCTTCCTCTGCGCAGAGATGCACGGGCGCGCCCAGCACATCCGCCATGATCTGCAACCAGAGGGGCGACTGGCGCAGGGCCGCGCCGTTGGCGATGAAACGCGGGTCCGCCGGCAGCAGGGGGCGCAGACGCTGCAGGATGAGCGCGAAGCGGCAGGCGACGGCTTCCAGCGCGGCCCGCAGCAGATGCTCCTGGGCGGTGTCGAAGGTCATGCCGGCGAAGACCGCGCGCGCCTCGTCGCGCCAGCCGGGCGCGCGCTCGCCGGCGAGGAAAGGCAACACGGTCAGACCATGGCTGTCGGGTGCCATGGCGGCGAGGACCTCCTCGTCGACATCAGCCAGAACGCGTTGCAGCCAGGCGTAGAGGTTACCGGCATTGCTGAGCGCGCCGCCCACCAGCGAGCGCGCGTCGTCAATGCGGTAGACAAAGAGACCGGCCGGCGTCTGAACCGGCGTGCCCGGCACGACGACGCGCATGGCGCCGCTGGTGCCGAGGCTGAGCGCCACGTGGCCTGGCCGGGAACAGCCGGCGCCGAGGTTGGCGGCCACGCCATCGCCGATGGCGGGGAACCAGAGCGCATCTTTTAGCGCCGGCCAGCGCGCGGCCCAGGGAGTCGCCAGACCCTGCAGGGCTTCGTTGCTGATGGCGGAAAGCTGGCCCGAATCCAACGGCAACTGCTCCAGCATGGGCCTGTCCCAGGTCAGGCGATGGCGGTCGAGCAGGCCGCTCCAGGAGGCGACGCTGATGCTGATACGACGCTGGCCAAAGAGTTTGTAAAAGAGGTACTCGCCGAAGGACAGCCAGTGTTTTACGCGGCGAAACAGCTGCGGCTGTGCCGTCTGCAGCCAGAGGATGCGCAGCGGCCAGTAACTGGTATGCAGGCGGCAGCCGCTGCGTTGCGTGTAACCGGAGGTGTCGAGACGGTCGGCCAGTTCCGCGCCGCGCGTGTCGGCCCAGGTGTAGAGCGGGGTGAGCGGCTCCCCGGCGCCGTCAACGCCGAGCAGGTTGGCCACCAGGGTGTCCATGGCCACGCGCGCAATGCGGCGGGAGCCGGCCTGCTGCAGGACCTCGTCGATGGCCGTGACGCAGAGTTGCAACAAGTGCTGCGGGTCGAGCGTGACGCCGCCATCCGGCGTGGTTGCCAGGTTGTAACCCTTGCGCACGAGGACGCCGGGCAGGGCCACGCCCTGCGCGTCGAGGAGCATGGCGCGCAGCGACGAGGTGCCGATATCGAGGGCGAGCGTGTGCGACATCCGGTGCCGGTGGGGGACGGGGCGCGAAAAAGGGCGCTTCGCGGCAGAAGCGCCCCGTCACTCTGGTCGCTTAACCGGCCTCAGGCCTCCAGCAGGCGGGCGTCAAGCGTGATTTCCGGGACGGCGGCCAGCGCCGCGGACACCGGGCAGCCGGTTTTGGTGGCGTTGGCCATTTCCTGGAACTGCGCGTCGTCGATGCCAGGCACGACGGCCTCGCAGTCCAGCTCGATTTTGTCGATGGCGAAGCCGCCAGGCACGCTGTTGATGTGCACGCGGGCGCTGGTACTCACGCGCGTGGGTTCAAGGCCGGCGCGGGTGAGACCGGCGCTGAGGGCCATTGAGAAGCAGCCGGCATGCGCGGCGGCGATGAGTTCCTCGGGGTTGGTGCCGGCGTCCTCACCGAAGCGCGAGCCGACCGAGTAGGGGCCCGACCAGGCGCCGCTGGCCATGTTCATGGTCCCGCTGCCATCGCCCAGGTTGCCGTTCCAGGTTGCGTCTGCCTTGCGTACGGCCATTTTCAACTCCTTTGCTTACACGTCCCTGATAATTGAGTCTGGAATCATGCGGCGCCGAACTGCCAGCGCGCGCTCGATTTTCCTCATGCGCTGCCAGCCGGCGAGCACCTGTACGCGCGCCAGGGCGACTTCAACGCCAGCCTGGTCGCTCGCCTCCTGATCGCCCTTGCGTTGCGCCTGCCAAAGGGCCTCCAGCGCCCCGTAGTGGCGTTCACAATGTTCCTGCAGTTCTTCCAGTGAAACTGGCTGGTCCAGTGAACGGGAACGGGGGTCAACATAGTCTATGTGGTCTATCAAGCGTTCTTGTGACGCGGCCAAATCCCGTTGACTGTCCGTGACTGGCGAAGGCGGGTTGCGGCTCAATCCAGTCTCAAGCTCCGTCACTTCCTGTCCCAGTTCCTCGCGGAACCACTGCGCCACGATTTGACGGTGGCACCAGTGGTCCTCCGTCAACGGTGGCTCCTCGAAACACAGCAGCACGGGCTCCTCACCTGGCACGAGCGCGTGCAACTCGTCCCAGACCATTTGCGCGTCCAGAGCGGCCAGGCGCTTGTGATAGAGGGTCAAATACTCCGCCTGAGGCAGACCCAGCCAACTCCACTCGGGCGCCAGCGCCGGATACACTTCATAGTCGCTGCGCCTGACATTGCGCGGTCGGCCGACGGAAATGCCGACGCGGCCCGGTCCCTTGTACAGTGAGAAACAGGAGGTCTTCACATCAAGCCTTGCCTTTGCTGCCTTCGACTCTAGCGCAGGGCCGGAACGCGAACAAGACGGACATAACAGTTGTGTTTGGAATTAACGTCCTGTTCAGGTATACTGTCGCGCAGAGCGCAACTTCAGGGACAAGTCGAACGGCATGGAAGCAAAACAAGCAGGTGCTGAGGCCGAGCCGCTGGCCCGTCCGGAGGGTCAGTCGCAACCTGATGAAGTTCCGGTTGTGGCAGAGACGGCGCCTCTGGCAGACAAAAATGATGTAACAGGCGAAGCGCCTGTTGACGCTGCCTGCAACGGTGTGGAAGAGGCGGACGCCACGGTCACAACTGCCGACAAGACTCCGGCGGAGACCGTCGATGAGGCGCAGGGGGCAAGCGCTGCTGCTGCGGTCGACGAAATCGAACCTGCGGCTGATGCGGCCCCGGCCGAACCCGTAGCGGCGGCGCCTGCTGACGAGGCGCAAGAGGAAATCGCTGCTGCGACGGTCGACGAAGCAGAACCTGCCGCCGATGCGACCCCGGCCGACCCGGTCGTGGCAGCGCCCGTTGACGAGGCGCAAGAGCAGGGCGCTGTCGAGGACGCTGTGGACGCGGCTGCTGCAACGCCGGCCGCTGAAAGTGAAGCGCCACCGCCTGCCACACCCTTTCAGCGCGGTGAGGTGGTCGATGGCACGGTGTTGAGCACGTCTCCGACCGAGGTGCGCATCGACCTCGGCGACGGGCACGAAGGCATTGTGCCCGGTCGTGAACTGGAGCGCATGCAACGCGAGCAAATTGAGCAGTTGCAACCCGGCGCGACGCTCCCCGTCTACATCGTCAACCCCCATGATCACCAGGGCAACATTCGCCTCTCGGTGACGCATGCCCAGGAAGAAATGGACTGGCGCAAGGCGGAAGCCTGCCACAAGAGCCAGGAAGTCTTTGACAGTCTGATCGCCGGTTACAACAAGGGCGGGCTGATCGTACGTTTCGGGTTGGTGCGCGGCTTTGTGCCGCAGAGTCAGATCGGCAACGAACGACGCAGTGCCTCCGGCTCGACGCCGCAGGAGCGCTGGGGCGGCATGGTCAACCAGCCGATCGCCGTCAAGGTGATTGAGGTGGACCGCAGTCGCAACCGCCTGATCCTGTCCGAACGGGCCGCTGCCAGGGAACAGCGCGAATCCCGCAAGGAAAAGCTGGTGCAGGAACTGCGCGTCGGTGAGGTGCGCGAGGGACGCGTCGTCAGCCTGGTGGATTTTGGCGCTTTCGTCGACATTGGCGGCGCCGAAGGGCTGGTGCACCTGACAGAAATCTCCTGGCAGCACGTCAACCACCCGCGCGATGCCCTCAAGGTGGGTGACGAGGTGCGCGTCGAGGTGATCAGCGTGGACACGCAGCGCAAGCGCATCGGGCTCAGCATCCGCCGCCAGGCGGCTGACCCCTGGGACACGGTCGCTATCGACTACAAGGTCGGCCAGCTGGTTCAGGGGCTGGTCACCAAGCTGACGAATTTCGGCGCCTTTGCGCGCCTGGTGGCCGCGCCCGAGATCGAGGGCCTGATTCACATCTCGGAACTCGCCGAGCAGCGCATCAACCACCCGCGCGACGTGGTCAATGAAGGTGAGACGCTGACGTTGCGCGTCGTCAAGATGGACGTCGCGGCCCGCCGACTGGGCCTCAGCCTGAAGGCCGTCAACTCCGCCGAGTACCTCGACCAGGACTGGCTTTCCTGAAGCAACATTAAGATTCTCCAGGATATCTGTTGACAAGCTGTGAATCCGGCCTTGTCCGCGGGATGGCGGTGGTATACTGATTGACGCCGCCATGACCCCGCAAGGTCGAACGCGCCTGAACGACGGGGTCCCGCGAAGGGAGGTCAACGTGCCAAACAAGATGGAACGTTTCACCCAGCGGGCCCGACGCGTCCTCAGCCTGGCGCAGGAGGAGGCGGAGCGTTTTCGACACAGCACCATTGGCACCGAACACTTGCTGATGGGCCTGATGCGCGAGGAAGGTGGCGTGGCCGGTCGCGTGCTGCGCGACCTGGGTCTTGAGCAACGGCGCATTGAGGAACTGGTCGAACGGCTGACGCGCGCCGGCACCCGCAACGGCGACACCCAGATAGACTTGTCACCGGGCACCAAGCGCGTGCTGGAACTGGCCGTCGACGAGGCGCGGCGCCTCGGCCACCATTACATTGGCACGGAGCATTTGCTGCTGGGCCTGGTGCGCCAGACCGATGGCGTCGCCATCGAGGTGCTGAAGCGTCTGGGCGTCAGCCCGGAAGAAGTGCGGCGTCAGACGCGCCGTGTGCTGCAGGAGAGCCCCCTGCAACCCCGCCAGGCGCCGCAGGAAGAGCGTCGTTCGCGCCAGCGGGAAGGCAAGACGCAACTGGTCGACCAGTTGGCGACGGACCTGACCGCGGCGGCCCAGGAGGGCAAGCTGGACCCGGTGGTGGGTCGTGAAATCGAGATCGAGCGCGTGATCCAGGTGCTCAGCCGGCGGCGCAAGAACAACCCGGCGCTGATCGGCGAGCCTGGCGTGGGCAAGACGGCCATCGTCGAGGGCCTGGCGCAGCGTATCGTCAGCGGCGACACGCCGCGACCCCTGCTGAACAAACGTGTGCTGCAACTGGACGTCGGCTCGCTGGTGGCGGGCACGATGTACCGCGGCCAGTTCGAGGAACGGCTCAAGCGGGTCATTGAGGAACTCAAGTCCTCGGACAGCATACTTTTCATCGACGAGGTGCACATGCTGGTGGGCGCCGGCTCGGCCGGCAGCAGCGTCGACGCGGCCAACATCCTCAAGCCGGCCCTCTCACGCGGCGAACTGCAGTGCATCGGCGCCACCACCATGGACGAATACCGCAAGCACATTGAGAACGACGCCGCGCTGGAGCGTCGTTTTCAGCAGATTCAGGTGGACGAGCCCGGCGTGGACGAGACCATCGAGATTCTGCAGGGGATTCGCGTCCCCTATCAGGAACATCACAACGTCGAGATTACCAACGACGCCATCGAGCAGGCCGCTCACCTGTCGGCGCGCTACGTGCCGGACCGCTTCCTGCCGGACAAGGCCATCGACCTGATTGACGAGGCCGCCGCGCGCCTGCGCATGTACAAGAGCCCCGAGGCGGCGCGCGTGCGCAACATGGAGAAGGAACTGCGGCGCGTACGCGAAGATATCGCCTTGCTGGCGCTGGAGGCGGAGGAAGGGCCGGTGGACCCGGCGCGTGACGAGCGTCTGGGCCACCTGGAGCAACAGCGCGAAACTCTGGGTGAATCGCTGGACGGGCTCAAGGCCAATTGGAACGCACAGAACAACCAGCCGCGCCTGACGGCCGAGGACATCGCCGAGGTCGTCTCGATGTGGACCGGCATCCCGGTGATGCGCATTGCCGGCGAGGAAAGCGAACGGCTGATGCAGATGGAAGAGGCCCTGCACCAGCGCATCGTCGGCCAGAACGAGGCCATTGACGCCATCAGCAAGGCGGTGCGCCGCGCCCGCGCCGGTCTGAAAGACCCGCGCCGGCCGATCGGCTCCTTCATGTTCCTCGGGCCGACGGGGGTCGGCAAGACAGAGCTGACCAAGGCCCTGGCCGAGTTTCTCTTCGGCAGCGAGGACGCCCTGGTGCAGCTGGACATGTCGGAGTTTATGGAGCGGCATTCGGTGGCGCGCCTGGTGGGCGCCCCGCCCGGCTACGTGGGTTACGAGGACGCCGGCCAGTTGACCGAGGCCATTCGCCGCCGCCCCTACAGCATCGTCGTCTTTGACGAGATCGAGAAGGCCCATCCGGAGGCCTTCAACATGCTGCTGCAGGTGATGGAAGAGGGGCAGTTGAGCGACGCGCGCGGCCGCAATATCAACTTCCGCAACGCCATCATCGTCATGACCAGCAACGTCGGCGCGGACACCATCAAGCGCAACACCAGCCTTGGCTTTGACCTGCAGCGCGACGAATCCGTCAGCGAACAGGAAGCCTACGTGGACATGCGCCGCAACGTGATGGAGCAGTTGCGCCGCGCCTTCCGGCCCGAATTCCTCAATCGCGTCGATGCCACCGTCGTCTTCCGCTCCCTGACGCGCGACGAAATCCGCGACATCGTGGAGCTGGAGCTGGACAAGGTGCGCGAGCGTCTGCTGGAACATGCCATGACGCTGGAGGTGAGCGACGAGGCGCGCGGCTGGCTGGCCGACCACGGCTACGATCCCGAATTCGGCGCGCGACCGCTGCGGCGCCTGATTCAGAACGAGGTCGAGGACGTGCTCTCCGACGGCATCCTCTCCGGGCGCTTCCCGCTGGCGGGCATCGTGCTGACCGACGTCGATGAGGACGGCCATTTGACGCTGGAGGCCATGGAAGAAGAGGGCGAGGAAGCCGCTCCGGCCTGAGCCCTGGCGCATGGCACAGTAACCTTAATCATGACAACCCGACTGAAGCGCATCGCTGCCGTGCTGGCCTCTCTGGATATTGCGCGCACGGTCGGGTTTTGCGAGCAACGCCTGGGCTTTCGCTGCGTCGCGCAACACGAGGACTACGCCATCTTCCAGCGCGACGAGGTCAGCGTGCATTACTGGCTCTGCAGCGATCGTTACATTGCCCAGAACACCAGCTGCTACGTGTATGTCAGCGACGCGCGTTCACTTTACGAGGATTACCAGGCGCAGGGGATCATCCATCCCAACGGGCCGCTGCAAGAGCAGCCATGGGGCCTCGAATTTGCCGTGCTGGACGTGGACGGCAACCTTTACAAATTCTGTGAGCCTGCCTGACAGGGTTGGTTGCTACGCGATTTCTTCACCGGCGGGGTTGAGCGTCGCCTGATACTCGCGCAGCCAGGCCATGTCGCCGTCGCCGGCGATCTGCGCCTGGCGGATCCAGGAGCGCAGGGCGGCCGCCGAGGGTGGCACGGCGCCGACGTCTTCCAGCAGGCGCGCCAGTTCGGATTCGCTGAGGCGCGCGAGGTCGCTGAAACGCGGGCAACCGGCCTGCGCCAGGTTACGGGCCCGCTGCGGTCCGATGCCCTTGATGAGCGTCAGGTCGTCGCCAGCGACCTGGGGCAGGGCGTCGCTGCCATCCAGTGCCACGAGGCTGGTCTCGACCTCTGCGCGCTGCGGCCAGGCGGCCAGCACGAGGCCGACAATCGCCAGCGCCAGCGGCAACGGCCAGTCGGGTAATGCGCCTTCCTCAATGATCCACAGCCGGATGAACTGAAAACCGGCCAGCGTCAGCAACAGGGTGGCAACCAGATGACGAAATTCGCGCGACACGAGCCTCTCCCCGCTTGACCAGGAACGGGCGCCAGTGTACTCTGCCAGGCCATTCACCGCCAGAGCAATTGACCGGCAAGTACAATTCTTCCAGCCAATCCTGACAGGGGATTCCCGTGCGCCTCGGCATAGACTTCGGCACCACCAATTCGGCCGTCGCCTTTTACGACGGCGAGCGGCTCACGGCGGTGCGCACCAACCCGGACAACGAAAACCCCTTCGTGCTGCCCTCGCTGATCTACATCGACCGCGAGCAGCAGAGCACCGTTGGCATTGAGGCCGCCTTCGCCTATCTGGAGCACGACACGGGTCGCCCGGTGCGCTGGCGGCGGCAGATCGTCGGCTCGGCCGAGATCGTCGTGGCCGGCCGCGACGCCGACGCCATCAGCTACGAGCAGGAACTGGCGGCGCTGGTCGACGTGGCGGCCCATGGCCGCCTGCTGCAGTCGGTCAAGACCATTTTGCGCAACCCGGACTACGAAGGCACGCGCATCTTTGAGCGCTATTTCACGGTCGACCAGCTCATCGCGCTGCTGCTGACGGCGCTGCGCAACAGCGCGCAATTGCACTTCGGGGCCGACTGCGAGGATGTGGTCATCGGCCGGCCGGTGCGCTTTTCGCAGGACTCGCGTGTCGACGCCCGCGCCGAGGAGATTCTCTACACGGCGGCGCTGGAGGCCGGCTTCCGCGATATCCGCTTCGCCACCGAGCCGCTGGCCGTCGCCTGGCTGCACCACGTGCGCAGCGAAAGGCGCGAGACCTGCCTGGTTTTCGACTTCGGCGGCGGCACGCTGGACCTGACGGTGGCGCGGCTCGGCGGTGAACAGGCGCCGGAGATCCTCGCCAGCCGCGGCGTGCTGGTCGGCGGCGACGACCTTGACCGGGCCATCATGCGCTCGCTGACGCGTTATTTCGGCCGCGGCGTGACCGACCGCGAGCGACGTCTCTTTCCTTCGGACTGGCTGGAGATGCTGACGAGCTGGCAGACCATGTCGGACCTCTCGCGTCCGCACAACCTGGAACGCATCCGCGAGTTTCAGCAGACCAGCAGCGACCCGCAGGCGCTGAAAGCGCTGGAGGCCCTGGTCACGCGCAACCTCGGTTTCCAGCTTTTCCGCGAAATCGAGGGGGCCAAACGTCGTCTGTCGGAAGAGACGGAAACCGAACTGGTCTTTGAAGAGGGGCCGATCCGGATCCGCGAGCAGATAACGCGTGTGCGCTTCGAGCGCATGATCGCGCGCGAGCTGGACGCCGTGGACGAGGGCCTGCAACAGGTGGTGGCGGACGCCGGCCTGCAGGCGGAGGACATCGACGTCGTGCTGCGCACCGGCGGTTCCTCGGCGGTGCCGGCCTTCGTGGACCTGCTGGAGCGGCGCTTTGGCGAAGAACGGCTGACCGAACTGGAGCCGCTGGTCTCGGTGGTGGGCGGCATGGCGGTCATCGCCGGCACGCATGAGCGTCCGCTTCCGCCCGGCGCCATTCGCTACGAAGGGCCGGACAACATCCTCTTCGACGGGGTGCAAACCAGCAGTGGCGCCGGCCATCAACGCTATGCCTTTCGCGCGGGCGAGGCCGCCTATCTGCAGGACGGTTTCGCGCTGGACCGCATGCCGGCCGAACTGAGCGGACTGCCGGCCCTGCGCCTCGCCGCCGTCGACCGCGATTGCGACGACGAAACGTACCTGCGGCTGCGACTCACGCGGCGCGCGCGGCTCTACGTGGGCTACGATTCCGGCGCCGTTGAATTGCCGCGCTGGCTGCGCGACTGGCAACGCGACCGGCATCACCTCGAGTTGCGCGATGAGTGGCGTTACCCGCGCCTGCTGAACCTCTACAGTCGGGTTTACGAGGCCGGCGAACTGGCGCTGGGCGGCAACCGGGCGCGCGGCCATGCCGGCGAAACGCCGGTAAACTACGTCGTTGTCATCAAGGCGCTGGACTGAAGCGCGCTATACTGCGGCCGCTACGGGACCAGGCCATTTCAGGTAAGGGACAAGGGGCAGCATGAAGACGCGCACCGGCAATTTCCCCATTGGCTGGCGGAGGGTACGATTCAACTGGGAGCGGGACCTGCAGGGCATGATCGCCTGGGCCAGGGCCAACGACCTGAACGTGATCGACCTGGCGCCCTACAACCTCGACGACACGGCAGCGTTGAGCGAAGCAGGCTTCCGTATCGGCTCGGTCGACTTCCCAGTCTTTCAGCCGCTGGTCTCGCCCGACCCCGGTGAACGCCGCGAGGCCGTCGCGCTCTGCGCCGAGACGATACGCAAGCTCTCGCCGCATGGCGCGCGCAACTACTTCATCGTCGTGCTGCCGAAGGACCCCTCGCTGCCGCGCCAGCAGAACTTTGGCTACGCGGTCGAAAGCTTCAGCGCGCTGGCGCCAACCCTGGAGGAATGCGACTCGCACATCGTGATTGAAGGCTGGCCGGGGCCGGGATCCGTGGTCTGCACGCCGGAGACCTTTGGCGCCATGTTCCGCGAAGTGCCGTCGAAAGCCATGGCGGTCAATTACGATCCCTCGCATCTGCTGCGCATGGGCATCGACCCGCTGCGCTTCCTGCGCGATTTCGTCGGGCGCGTCAAACACGTGCACGGCAAGGACTGCATGATCATGGCCGAGAACCTTTACCGTTACGGCCACGAACAGGAAGCGACCTTCTCCGAGCCCTACGCCTACGGCAGCTTCCACTGGCGTTACACGATCCCCGGCCATGGCGTGTCGGACTGGATTGAGATCTGCAGCATCCTGCGCGACAACAACTATGCGGGCGCGATCTCGGTTGAACTGGAAGACCATTTCTTCAACGTGACGGACGAGGCCACCCAACTGGGGGTGCTGCAGGGGGCCCGCTTCCTCGCCGGTTGCTGAGTTCAGCCGCCGGCCGCGGCGGCATTGCTGATAACGACGAAGGCCTCGCGCTGCGCGTAGCCGCCGCCGATGGAGCGGGCGATCAGGCGCAGCAGGTACTGACCATCGGGCACGGCAGCCGTGTTCCATTCCACCAGCGATTCGCCCTGGCCCGGTCGCTGCTGCTCCCAGTTGCCCAGCTGCTGGATCAGCGCGCCGCGGGTCGTGACCAGTGAAAGCTCGAATCGTTCCATGTTTTGCGCGGCCACCGTGCCGGTGACCGTGATGCTGCCCTGCACGACCGAGTTGTGGGGCGGGTTGAGTAACTCCAGCGTCGGCTGGCGCGTGGAGACATCGCAGGAGGCGCCTGGTGTTGTGCTGGCGGGCAGGCCGGAAAGGCCGTTGACGCTCAGGAAGTTTTGGCCGGCCGCCGAACCCAGCCAGGCCGTGATCAGCGGATCTTCCGCTTCCAGGCGCAGGAAGGTCTGCTCGCTGTGGAATTCCGGACAAAACTCATTGGCCAGCAGACCGCTCCAGGTGTCAATCGTGCGTGACACGATGACTCCCTGATCCGGTGGTGGTGGCGGGTAGCCCGGCACGAAGAGTTCGTCGCGTTGTCCGCCCGGGCAGCTGGCATCCGGCAGGGCGCCGCTCAGGCGACAGACCGGCGCCAGCGCCAGCGTGGCCTGCGCGCCGGAGAAGCGGGTGGGTTGCGGCCGTCCCTGCAAGGCCGCCTGCATGACGCGGCGGAAGACCGGCGCGGCCTCCAGCAGGCCGCTGGAAGCGGTCGGCTGGTCATCGTGGCGGCCCAGCCAGACGCCCACGACGAGGTTGTTGCTGTAGCCCATGGCCCAGAGATCGCGCGAGCCGAGGGTGGTGTTGGCGATGGCGGCGATGGCGCCCTCGTGACCGGGCAGGTTGAGGGGGCTGTCCTCGCCGATGATGCTGCGGCCACTGTCCTCCGCCATCAGGTTGCCGACGAGCAGCGCGATTCCGGGGTGCAGCACGTCGCCGCTGTCAGGCGCGTTCACGCGCGGCACTTCACTGCCATCAGCCAGGGTCACGGCGCGGATGGCGCTCAGGGGCTGGAAGCGGCCGTAATTGGCGAGCGTGCTGTAAGCCTGCATCAGTTCCGGCAGCAGCACGCCGGTCTCGCCAGGCGTGTCGCCGAGGCCTTCACCGCTCGCGGTCTGAAAGGTCTTCAGGCCGAGGCGGGCGGCCGTTTCCAGAAAGCGTTCACGGGTCACGAAGTCCCAGACTCGCGCGGCGGGGATGTTGAGGGCGTTGGCCAGCGCGCTGCGCAGGGAGACCGGGCCGCGGGTCAGGTTGGCGTGCGGCAGGGGCGGGAAGAAGGGATTGGGCGCCTGGCCCGGCACGTCCCAGAGAATGGAAGCCGCCGTCAGGTACTCTTCATGGTCCAGCTGACCGTTGCCGTTGCGGTCGCCGACACCTTCCAGCGCGGCGGCGTAGAGCAGGGGCATGAGGGCTGCGTCCGGCGCCTGGAAACCGGGAATGGTCTGCGGGTCGCCGTCTCCGCCGACCAGGGCCAGCAACCCGCCGCTGGCGGGGTCCACCACGCTGACCGCGCCGGTCTGCACGTTGCGGTTCATGGCGCTGGAGCGCAACTGGTCGCGCAGGGCGTCGGCGGCGACCTGCTGGATGACCGGGTCGAGCGTCGTGTGAACGGTTGCCCCGCTACGGAAGGCGTCCTCGCCGTAAAGCGCGCGCAATTCGGCGACGACATGGGCGCTGAAGTGCGGCCAGGCGGCCTCTGCGGCCGGCGCGGCGAAATCGCGCGTGCCGAGGGTGGCGCGTTGCAGGTTAACGGTGGGACTGAAGTTGCCCTGGTCGTCGAGGATCTGCTGGCGGTGGGCGCAGAAAGGCGTCGCGAAATCCGGGTGAGTCGACTCGTGTTGCAGGTTGAGGCAGTGCAAGCCGGCCAGATCGCGCAGCAGCGCGTCGGCGTTGACGAAAGCCTCGTCGCGCGTCGCCGCGTCCAGTGGCGTGACGCCCGGGTGGGTCAGAAAACTGACCAGCAGGGCCGACTCGACCGGCTGTAACTGGCTCGCGTCCAGCCCGAACCAGAATTTGGCAGCCGCCTGGGCGCCGAAGACGCGCGGGCCAAATTCGGCCTTGTTCAGGTAGCGTTCAAGCAGGGTGTTGCGGTCGTAACGGCGGGCCAGCTCGGCAGCGACGACGTTGCGGTGTCGCGCCTGGGCAGCGGCGCCCACGCCCTCATTGCGAATGCTCAGATCAGCCAGGCGCCGGGCGATGGTGACGGGCGCGCCGGGCGCGCTGCCGAAAAGGTCGCTGGCGATGCGCGGCAGGTTGAAATCGGAACTGCCATAGAATTGTGGCTCCTGCGCGCCGATGACGGCCGCGATCAGCCATGGCGAGATATCAGCGAGGGCGCGTGGCTCGCGCCGACCGTCCTCGCTGTCACGTTCGGCCAGCAGTTCACCGTTGCCATCAAGGATGCGCAGGCTCTGAAAGGCGGTTTGCGCCTGGGCCAGCGCGTCGATTTCCTCGCTGTAACGCCCGACGATGCTGTTGTAGCGCAACAGGACGACCAGCCCCGTCAACGCGATGAGCACCAGAAAGGCCCCGCCGAGCAGTACCGCCAGCAGCAAAAGGCGTTGCGGCAGCAGGTTGCGGCCAGGCGCCGTGGCGGGGGCAGGGCGGGGTGGCGGCACCAGCGTGCGCGGCGCCTGCCGCTCACGCAGTTGCTGCGCCGGTCGGGTGACGGCGAGGACGCTGGCCCGGGGCGCTTCTTCCTCGCTGAGGCGCAGCGTGCCCTGGTGGATGGCCGCCATGCCGGGGATGGTCGCCTCTTCGTCGTAGAGCGGCGTGTCGGTGCGCGGCAACTCTTCCTCTTCAAGTGCGAAGCCGGGCGGCATGGCGCCGGACAGGGTCTCTTCCGGTCCGGCCAGACCCTCCTGGATGTCGATGCTGCTGCCAGGGGAAACGCCCGCATGGGCCGGCGGCGAGGCAATGACCCAGCCACCGGCGACCTCGTCGTAGCGGTACCAGGTGTCGGTTTCGACGCCCAGCATCCACCAGACGCCTTCATCCTCGATCATGTGACGCCGCAACTCTTCCAGCAGTTGCTCCTGCGTGATCAGGCCATCACGTTTGCGTTGACGCAGGCTGCGCACTTCGGCTTCGGTGGCGCGAAAACGGGCGGCGCGTTCGTCGTCCCCTTCGGGATGTGGCGACGCGTCGTCTTCTTCCGGCAGCGATGCCGGCAAGTCGGGCAGGGTGTCCTCCGGGGCGGGCAGATCCGCCGCAGGCGAAGCCGGGTCGCCCAGGGCGTCGACCAGCGCGGTCAGTTCCTCGACGCCGGCGTCAGGGCCTGGCGACGCGGGCGGCTCGGGACCGCTGGCGGGGAGCGTGTCTTCGGGGCGCGGCGCGCTGGCGGGTTCATCCCCGTCGGGACGGGAAGCGCCGTCGTCCGGGTTTTTCTCGTTGGGCATTTGCCGTGGCCGGGTTTTCCTTTGGGAGCCGTATTTTAAGCCCGGAAGGGGCCAAATTGCAACCTGGGCCGGTCTCACCATGTGAGGAATACAGCAAAGGGGATAGACTGTAGCCATGAGCGAATCGCTGACGGCACGCTATCGAATCGGCAATTTCATCGACACCTTTGCTCTCGGCCATTACGCGCGCGTCATGGACGCCGGCAATCATCTGACGGGTGAGACGGTGGCCTTCAAGGTGATGCGCAACGAGCATCTGGCGCCCGACGGTCGCCCGCGCTGGGAGTACCGCGCCTTCGGCAACGAGGCACAGATTCTGCAAAAGCTGGCCGAGAGCCCGCAGGCGGTCGACCTGCTGGATTGCGGTTTCATCGACAGCGACGGCGATCAGCCGCATCGTGGCGAAATCGTCGCGCATGGCCTGAACGTCGAGGCTTTCGTCGATGCGCTGGAGGAACGTTCGCACAAGCGCTGGCGTCCCTGGCTGGCGCTGCGCAACCTGCCGCGTACGCGCAATCTGCTCTATCTGATGAAGCCCAACCAGTCGGGCAGTCGTCGACGCCTGCCCAGTGAGGAAGGCATCGCGCTGGCGTTGCAATTTGCCAGTATGCTACGTCTGGCGCATCAGCAGGACATTGTCTACCTGGACCACAAGCTGGAACACGTCTACTGGGACGGCACGCGGCTGCAGGTCATTGATTTCAACAGTTCACGCCAGCTGGAAAGCGTGATCGACGCCCCGCAGCAAATCCGCACGGACATCCACAACCTGTGCGTGGGCATCCTGTATCCGGTGTTCACCGGCCTGTCGCCACGGCAGGGTTCCTTGCGACCGCAGCCCGGCACGCTTAACGACGTCGAGGGCCGCTACAGTGACATACGTGAGCTGGATTTCGGCGTGGAGCCCACCCTGAGCCCGGGAATCCGCTCGCTGCTGCAGCGCGGCGCCGCTCATGAACTGGCGACCGTGGACCAGTTTCTGGAAGCGGTGCAGGAGGCCGGCGCCGCTTTGGGACGCGACTTTCCGGAGGCCTACGCCAGCGTGGCCAGCCGCGATGCGCGCGACCGGCTTTGTCAGGGACTCAGTGAATTGCGCAGCGGGCAGGAGCAATTGCGCGCGGCGCGCGAGCATTTCCGTGAGGCGGCCATTCTGGAAGGCATCAGCGAGGAAATGGAACTGGAATTGCGCCGTCTCGTCAAAAGCGTCAGTGACATGTTGAACCGGCGCGTCATCCCCTGATGGCATGCGGTCAACCAGGCAGGGAGGAACCCATGGCCCAAATCGTCAGCATCGTATATCGGCCCGCCGACGTGCCGGCCGCACCGGCCGACCATTACGCCCGCGTGGAACTGGAACGCGCCGACCTGGTCACCAGCGGCGGCATTCGCGGCGACCGCAAGGGGCGCCATCCGAAACGTCAACTTAACGTCATGGGGCGGGAAACGCTGGATGCGCTGGGCGCCGAGGGCCTGCGCACCGGGCCCGGTGAGATGGGTGAGCAACTGGTCATCGCCGGACTGGTCGAGCCGCTGGAAACCCTGGCAAGTGGCACCCGTCTGCAACTTGGCGAGCAGGCGGTGATCGAGCTGGTTGAAGCGCGCACCGGCTGCGATCGCTTTGAGACCATCCAGGGGCGGCCCGCGACCCGGGTGGCGGGGCGTCTGGGCGTGATGGCGCGGGTGGTGCGGGACGGCGCCATCGCGCGGGGAGACAGCGTTCAGGTCCTGTGACATGTCCGAGTACGTCACCGTCGAGAGCGAGCCGGGCGAGCAGGCGGACCTCGTCGAGATTTACACCAACCAGCAACTGACCGCGGCCGACCGCGAGTTCTATGCGGACCAGGCGGCTGGCGAGACCGGCTCGACCATGGCGCAGACGCTCTACGACAATGTGCCCGGCATCGCCGAATTGACCATCCGCGAGGACAGTCTGTTGGTCCGCTACCTGCCGGAATACACGCAGGAAGAGATCGTCGACGCGGTCCGCGCCGCCCTGCGCGATTTCTTTCTTTAGCAGCCCGCGTCGGCGTCCAGGTACTCATCGCGCAGCAGACCGTAGTAGACCTGGTCCTCCACCTCGCCACGGTGCAGGACGTGCTGGCGCAAACGGGCTTCATGGCGCATGCCGGCCTTTTGCATGACGCGGCCGGAAGCAGGGTTGCGGCCGATATGCCAGGCGAAGATGCGCTGCAGATGCAGGTCGCAGAAGGCGTGGCGGATGATGGCCCGCAGCGCTTCAGTCATGTATCCCTGCCCCCAATAGGCGACGCCCATCCAGTAACCGGTCTCCGCGATGAAGCCCTGCTGCGGGCGCAGGCTGATGATACCGATGAGCGCCGGTTCCGGTTTGCGCGTCACGGCGTAGACGGCCTCGCTGCCTTCGGCCGCGCCGCGCCGCGTAGCCCGAATGAAGTCGCGCGCCCTGCCCAGGCTGTAGGGATGCGGAATGGTGGGGATCGGCCATGCGACGCGCCAGTCGCCGGCGAGGCGGGCGATGGTCGCCCCGTCGTCCAGTTGCAAGGGACGCAGGACCAGCCGCTTCGTTTCCAGGCGCCGCAGCTCAGGCATGGTTGCTCTCGAAGTCCTCGCGCAGCATGCCATGCCAGACAAGGTCCTGCGGCACGCCATCCTTCAGGACGTGTTGCCGCAGGCGTCCTTCCTGGCGCATGCCGGCCTTCTGCATGACGCGGCCCGATGCGGGGTTCGTGCCGAAGTGGGAGGCGTGCACGCGTTGTAGTGCAAGGTCTTCGAAAGCGAAGCTGAGGACAGCCCGCAGCGCCTCGGTCATGTAACCCTTGCCCCACCAGGGCACGCCCGTCCAGAAGCCGACCTGGCCCATGGATTCGGATTGTGGATACAGGTTGATCACGCCGATGAGGCCTGGCTCCGGTCGACGCGTCAGGGCCAGGCAGAAGTCCTCGCGCGCGGCGATGGCCTGCAGGTGATAGCGGATGTAGCGCCGCGTCCAGTCCTGCGGCAGGGGGTGGGGGATGCTCAGTTTGCCGGCGGCGATGCGCCGGTCGCCGGCGTAACGCGTGATGGCCGCCTCATCGTCAGCTTGCAGCGGGCGCAGAACAAGGCGTTTCGTTTCCAGCGTGGTGTTGATCATGGACCGGCGGGGCAATCGGCGGGGGGCAGGCCATCGCCCGGCCGTGGCCGCGCGCCCAACGCCAGCGGCAGTTCCAGCGTTTCCGCGCCGCGCACGACGAGCAGGGTCACCTCGTCGCCAGGGTGGCCGTAGCTGACCAGCCAGGCGAGCAACTCGTCAAGGTTTTTGACAAAGTGCCCGTTGATGGCCACGATGATGTCGCCCCCTGCGCAGACCTCCACACCCCGCAACATGACCCGCTCCGCGCCGCCGCGCAGGCCGGCCAGTTGCGCCGGGGAAGCGTCGTGGACGCGGTCGATGAGCACGCCCTTGTTGGTCGTGAGGCCGAGGGCGTCGACCAGCGCGGCCACGCTGAAGCCGTCTTCTTCGCGCAGGGTGGAAATCCCCAGCCAGGCGTAGCGCACGCTGCCGCGCTCAATGAGTTCGGGCGCGACGCGGCGCAGGGTATTGGCCGGGACGGCGAAGCCCGGCCCCTGAAGGGCGCCGGTCGCGCTGCGAATGGCCGTGGCCACGCCGATGACCTCGCCAGCCGAATTGAGGACGGGGCCACCCGAATCGCCGGGGTTGATGCGGGCGTCCAGCTGGAGGACGGCGGGGTTGCTGAAATCGGGCGGCAAGTCGGCGTCCGTCAGCAGGGCCGGCGGCAACTGTCGTCCGGTGGCGCCGATGATTCCCTGGGCAATCGAGTTGCTCAGGCCGAAGGGATTGCCGATGACGATGATACGCTGGCCGGGACGCAGCGTATTGGAGTCGGCCAGTGCCAACGGAGTCAACCCGGCGACGGCGGCCGCGTCGACCTGCAGCAGGGCCAGGTCGCTGTAGCCATCGGCGCCGCGCAGGGTCGCCGGAGCGATGCGGCCGTCGTGAAACACCAGCTCGATGCGGGCGGCGTCGCGGATGACGTGCGCGTTGGTCACGACGTGGCCCAGGTCATCGATGAGGAAACCGGAGCCGCGCTTCTGACCTGCGTTGTCCTCCGGCGCCGCGTAAACGGAGATGGCGACGACGGCTGGCGCGACGCGCTGGTAGAGCGCGGTCAGCAGGTTGTCGTCAGCGACAGCCGCGTCGCTGCGGGCGGCTGGCAGCGGCGCAGCGGCCACCGGCGCAGGTGTCGGCAGCGAGCGGGTTGGCGCGGGACTGGCTGGCAGCGGCAACTCGATCGCCTGGCAGGCGCAGGTCAGCAGCAGCAGAACGATCAGGGCGCGGCGCGGGCCGCTCACAGGCTGTCGCGCAGTTGCTCGGCGAGGCGGCGCTGTTCGGCGTTCAGGCGGGTGGGCACGGTGATATTGACGCGCGCCAGCAGGTCGCCAAACTGGTCCTTTCTGCGCAGCAGGGGCATGCCGCGTCCGCTGAGGCGGAAGCGCCGGCCGGACTGGGTGCCGGGCGGCACCTTGAGGCGCACGCTGCCGGAAAGGGTAGGAACTTCCACCTCGCCGCCCAGCAGGGCGGTGAACATGTCCAGCGGCACCTCGACCTCCAGGTTGTCGCCGTCGCGGCTGAAGCTCGGGTCATCCTGCACGTCAATGATCAGGTAGAGATCGCCGGGCGGGCCGCCAAAGGGGTTCTGCTCACCCTCACCGGCAAGGCGCACCTTTGTGCCATCGCGCGCGCCACGCGGGATGGTGACTTCGATGCTGCGCCCGCGATGGTGCATGCGACGGCTGGCGCCGCTCCAGGCCTCCTGCAGGCTGATGACCAGCGGCCGTTCGACGTGCTGCCCGCGGGACGGTCGGCCGCGACCCTGGCCGCGGCCGCTGCTACCAAACAGGCCCTCGAGGATGTCCTGCAGCGTGGCGTCGTCAAAGTTTTGTGCCTGGCCCGCGCCGGCGGAACCGTTGCCGGCGATATTGGCGAAGTTGTGGCCGTAGCGATCGAAGAGTTTGCGTTTTTCGGGGTCTTCAAGGATTTCGTAGGCGCTGCTGATTTCCTTGAAGCGTGCCTCGGCCTGTGGTTTGTCCGGGTTGGCGTCGGGATGCCAGCGTTTGGCCAGGCGACGGAAGGCCTTCTTGATGTCTTCGTCGCTGGCGTTGCGGCTGACGCCGAGCACCTTGTAGGGATCGCGTTCCATGCTTCATCTCCGCGATCAATCTGTCGCTGACGCGGGACGGGTCATGGGGCGACCCGTCCCGCGCTGTTGCTGCCGGGGACGGCCTCAGCCGTCTTCAGAGAGTACGGAGTCCGGCGCCACGAAATCTGCCTGGGCCTCGGCCAGGCTGTCAAAGTCGAAGAGGAAGGGGCTGTTGGAAGGCACCAGCGCCAGATTGATGTTGTCGGCCAGATTCTGGATGTACTCGTACTGGATCAGGGAGGGGTTGGCGGCCAGTTGTTCGCTGACCAGACGCAGGGCCTCGGCCTGGGCCTGGGCGCGCAACACGATGCCCTGGGCCTCGCCTTCCGCCTTGGTGATTTCGGCATCACGGCTGCCCCTGGCCTGAACGCGCAGACGTTCGGCCTCGTCCAGGGCGCGGATGCGTTCCTGCTCGGCGATCTCACGCTGCTCGATGGCGTTGGCGAACTCCGCCGAGAAGGAGACGTTTCGCACGATAAGGCTGCTAAGGTCGAAGCCTTCCGCCTTCATGCGCTCGCGCAGTTGACTGTCGATTTCATCGCGCACCTCGGTACGGCGGGTGCCGAAAATGTCCTCTGCGCGGAAGCGCGAGATGACGTCACGGGCCAGACCGCGCACGGCGGGCCGGATGAACTCGTCCTGATAGCGGTTGCGCCAGCGTTCGTGTACCAGGTTGGCCTGCAGGGCGTTGATGTTGTAGATGACGGTGATGTCGAGGAAGACCACCTGACCATCGACCGAGCGGCCCTCGACCGAGTCGTCCGCGGCGGCGCGCTGTCCCTCACCGGCGGCGCTGGACATGGTGTATTCCAGCTGCTCGATCGGGTAAATCGTGTAGGACTGCAGTACCGGGATAACGATGGAGGTACCCGAACGCCGTGGCGGGTCTTCCAGCTCACCGTTGATGGTGTTGAAAATGACAGCGACTTCCTGCGGCGAGACGATCAGGATGCCCTGGCTGATGACGCTGAAGGCAAGGCCGATGACGAGACCGACGCCGGCCAGCGACACGCCGCTGCGGAAGTTGCGACCCTGCGAGGCCGCCACCACCACCAGGCCGATGCCGCCCAGAAAGACAAGGAAGCCGACGAGGGCCACCGCGCCCAGCAGTGAACTGATACCACCCATGTTTTTCTCTCCTGTGGTTTTTAAAACCGGCGCGCCATGCCATGGCTGACAGGCCGAAAGGCCTCGCGGCGGGTGCCTCCGGTGAACGAAAGGACGGGGCAAGTGCTACAATCTGTGCCGATTATAGCACGGGGCATCCCGTTGTGAACCGCGTCCCTGCCCGTCCAGGGCAATTCTTGCGTCCTTTTAACACGCTGGTCAACAGCTTTTGGTTGCAAAGACCAGGCCCGTCCCCGTGACGGCCATCGGTCCCTGGCAGCTGCAGACCTTCAGCCTGGTCCTTGCACTGGCCATTTTGCTGGCCGGCGCCGTCGCCCTGTGGCAGCGGCCCGGCCCGCCGGCCGCCGTGCTGGATGCCTGTTTGCTGGCGCTGGCCCTGGGCCTGCTGGCCGCGCGCGGCGGTCACGTGCTGCTGCATTTTGAACATTTTTTCCGCACGCCGGAAGACATTCTGCGCTGGAGCAGCGGCGGACTGGAGTGGCACAGCGGGCTTGTCGGCGCGCTCGCCGGGCTGTGGCTGGGGGCGCGCTGGCGCCGTCTCGCCTGGCCCGCCCTGCTGGACGCCCTGACGCCGGCGCTGGCGCTGCTCTGTCTGGGCGCCTGGCGCGGCTGCATGGCGGCCGGCTGCGGCTACGGGCGCGAGGTCGACACCCTGGCGAATCATTCGCCGCTGCTGGTGGCCGAGCTGCCGGACGTCTACGCTATATACGCGCCGCGCTACAATACGCCGCTCTTCGGTCTGCTGCTGGGCGTGATTGCCCTGTTGCTGGCAGGCCTGCTTTTCCGACGGCGCTGGTTGCGCGGCCTCCGCTTCTTGCTGTTGCTTGCCCTGTTGGCGGCGGGGATGCTTTTCATCGGCTTTTGGCGCGCGGACCACGTGCCGCAGTGGTCCGGTTTGCGCAGCGACCAGTGGCTGGACCTGGCCGTGCTGCTGGCCTGTGCCTGGCCGCTCTGGCGCGGACGAAGGAGACCCCCATGACGGACTGCGACCTGCTGCTGCGCGGCGGCACGATCTACGACGGCAGCGGCGGCCCGCCCCGACGCGCCGACCTGGCGCTGTCCGGTGAGCGCATCCAGGCCCTGGCGGCGCCGGATGAGAACATCACGGCTGCGCGCGTGCTGGACGTGGAAGGCCTGGCCGTCGCCCCCGGCTTCATCAACATGCTCAGCTGGTCGAACGAGTCCCTGATCGAGGACGGTCGCTCGCAGAGTGAAATCCGCCAGGGCGTGACGCTGGAGGTGATGGGCGAGGGCGAATCGATGGGCCCGCTCAGCCCGGCGATGAAGGCGAGCGGACCGGGCTCCTACATGTCGCAGGGGGACATCCTCTACGACGTCGAATGGACGACGCTGGGCGAGTATCTGGAATGGCTGGCAGCGCGCGGCGTCGCCTGCAACATCGCCTCTTTCGTGGGCAGCAGCACGCTGCGCATCCACGCCATGGGGCGCGACAATCGCGCGCCGACAGCCGGGGAACTGGACGCAATGAAGCAGCTCTTGCGCCAGGCGCTGCGCGAGGGCGCCATGGGCATGTCCGCCGCCCTGATTTACGCGCCTGCCTGTTACTCGGAGACCGACGAACTGATCGAACTGGCGCGCGTACTGGCCGAACACGACGCCATGTACATCTCGCACATCCGCAACGAGGGCGGCGACTTTCTGCAGGCGGTGGAGGAACTGATCGCCATCGCGCGCGAGACCGGCGTGACGGCCGAGATCTATCACCTCAAGGCCAGCGGGGGCGCCAACTGGCATCGCATGGAACACGCCATCGCGGCCGTGGAGGCGGCGCGCGCGGAAGGCTTGCCCGTGACGGCCGACATGTACAGCTACACCTACTCCGGCACCGGCCTCGACACCTGCATCCCGCCCTGGGCGCACGAAGGGGGCATCACGGCCCTGATCGAACGCCTGCGCGACCCGGATATTCGCGCCCGTCTGGTCGCCGAGATGACGCAGCCCGGCGGCGACTGGGAGAACCGCGCCCTGATGTTGCCGCCGCAAAACATCCTGCTGGCCGGCCTGCGCAAGGCACATTTGCAATCGCTGCAGGGCGTGACCCTCGCCGAGGTCATGCAAGAGCGCGGCAGCGACTCGGCCGCCGAGACCCTGATCGACCTGATCATCGAGGACGAAAGCCGCATCTTCACCATGTACTTCGCCATGGACGAGGACAATCTGCGCCGCCAGGTGCAGTTGCCCTGGGTCAGCTTCTGCTCGGACGCCGAATCGCAGGCGCCGGAGGGCGTCTTCCTCAACAACATCCCGCATCCGCGCGCTTACGGTTCTTTCGCGCGCGTGCTCGGCAAGTACGTGCGCGACGAGGGCCTGCTCACGCTGGCGGAAGCCGTGCGCAAACTGAGCGGCCTGCCGGCGCAAAACCTGAAGCTGCGCGGGCGCGGTCTGCTGCGACCGGGTTACTTCGCCGACGTGGTGGTCTTTGATCCGGCGCAGGTGCAGGACCACGCCACGCCGCAGGAGCCGCATCGCTACGCCAGCGGCATGCAGCAGGTCTTTGTCAACGGCGTGCAGGTGCTGCGCGACGGCGAGCACACCGGCGCGCTGCCCGGCCAGGTGCTGCGCGGCCCGGGCTGGACGGGCTGGCGCTGAAGCGACTCGCAGCAGGGGATTCTGGTATGATGCCCGCCAGATGCAGGGAGTGAGCGATGCGGGTCAATGTGGGCCTGGCGCAGATGGCCCCCAAACTGGGCGATCTGCAGCACAATCTGGCAGCGCACCTGGCGCTGGCCGAAGAGGCGCGCGACGCAGGCGCGGACCTGCTGGTCTTCCCCGAGCTCTCGCTGACCGGCTATCAGGTGATGGACCTGGTGCCGGAGTTGGCCATGTCGGCCAGCGAGGACGATGCGAGCTTCCGTACCCTGCTTGAGGCCAGCAAGAGTCTGGCACTCGACCTGGTGGTCGGCTTCGTGCACGTGGACCGGCGTCACCGCTTCACCATCGCCCAGGCCTGGCTGTCCGGCGGCGAGTGCCTGCACGTGCATCACAAGCTCTACCTGCCGACCTACACCATGTTCGATGACAGCCGTTACTTCGCCCAGGGGGACCAGGTGCGCGCCTTCGAGACGCGCTTCGGGCGCGTCGGCATGTTGATTTGCGAGGACTTCTGGCACCTCTCGGCGCCATGGCTCTTGTGGATGGACGGCGCCGATCTGCTGGTCTTCGCCAACAGCAGCCCCACGCGCGGCATCAGCAGCCGCGAGGGCGGGCGTTTGACGGTGGCCCGCTGGGTCGAACTGATGAACCAGGCCTGCGCCAGCACCTTCACCAACTACGTGCTGATGTGCAACCGCGTCGGCTACGAGGACGGCAAGAACTTCTGGGGCGGCTCGCTGATCGCCAACCCGGAGGGCGAACTGCTGGCCCAGGCGCCCTACTTCGAGGAGACCCTGCTGCTGCAGGAGATCGACCTCAACCAGCTGCGGCGCACGCGCGCCCACATGCCGCTGCTGCGCGACGAACGGCCGTATCTGGTGCAACGCGAACTGGCGCGCATCCTTGAGAAGGACGGGGGATGAGCGCGGGCGGGCGCCCCAACCTCGGCGGCAGCAACGCCGGCATGCGCCTGATCGCGCAGTGCGGCCTGCTGAAGCGCGGCGACGACATGCGGTTGATGGACTTCGTGTCCACGGGCTACACGGAGGCGGCGTTGCAAGAGTCGTGCGCGACGGCGCGTCTGGCGGCGCTGCAGGCGGACCAGGCGCGCTACGGCTCGCTGAAGCCGATGCAGGTGCTGGCGCTGGAGAAGCATCACGCGCTGGTGCTGATGCAGGCGCAGTGCAGCGACTCTTTTGTGCTCTGCGAGATGAAGGTCGAAGAGGACTACCCCCACCGCATCACGGCGTTCAGTCAGCGCGTGATGGGAGAATAAACTCTGTGAGTGCAAGGGCGCAGGTCATATTTCGGCGGCAAGTTGTGGCGAGTGGTTTTGGCGGACTTCAGGCAGACGCGTATCAGGGACGCCCGGGCTGAGCACCTGCCAAATTCGACTTCTCCAACCAGGTGGAAACACCGCCTGGCGGATCCATCCCGCGTTTGTCGCAGCCCGGGGGCTGCGTTAGGCTATCGACGAGGGCAGTCAAAGAGCCCGTTGGTAATCCCCAAGGCAGGTGCGCCATGTCCTTCATCGACAGAATCGACCCCGAAGTCGTCCACGCCATCTATGAACACCCGCCCGAGCGCTATATCGCCATTGGCGACGATCCTCCCCTGGCGCGCGAGATGACCCTGGAGAGTAATCTCGAAATGCGCGCCAACCTCCCGCCCACTGACGTGACGATCGAGGAAATCACGATTGCCGGGCAGGACTGCGATGTTCCCCTTGCGATTTACCAGCCGCCTGGCAATGCGCCGCGCGGGGGACTGCTCTGGCTGCATGGCGGCGGCTATATCGTGGGTCTGGCCCGCGATGACGCGCGTTGCATCGAGATCGCCGAAGTAATCGGCTGCACGGTGGTCTCGGTCGATTATCGTCTTGCGCCCGAAGCGACCTACAGGGAAAGCATCGCCGACAGTTTTGCGGCGTTGAACTGGATGGTCGAGAATGCCGGGGACCTGGGCATTGATGCGGCGCGGGTCGCCATTGGCGGCGGGAGCGCGGGCGGCGGCCTGAGCGCCGGTCTGGCGCTCTACAACCGCGACCACAGGGGGCCGGAGCTCGCTTACCAGCTGTTGATCTATCCCATGATCGACGACACGCATGACACGCCTTCCGGCCATGCGGATACCTGTCCGACCGTTTGGAATCGGGAGGTGTCTTTCAAGGCCTGGAAAATGTACCTGGGCGATGAATATGGAACTGATAATGTCTCGCCCTATGCGGCAGCGACGCGCGCCAAAGACCTGAGCGGATTGCCGCCGGCGCTGGTCATCGTCGGCACCCTGGACCTGTTCCGGGATGAGAACATTGACTACGCGCAACGCCTGATGGTCGCCGGCGTGCCGACCGACCTGCTGGTGTATGATGGACTGTTCCACGGCGTGGAGATGATGGTGCCGGACGCAGCGGCCAGCAAACGAATGAGAGAGGGTTATCTCTCGGGTCTGGGAAGCGCAATTGGCTGAACTATCGCTTTTCAAATCGCTCGCAAGAATTTAAACGTCCCTGCATTGAGGTGAGACAAACGACATGAAAACTGGCGCAGTATTCCCCCAAACCGAGAGCGGCACGGACGTGGCCTCCCTGCGAAACTATGTTCAGACAGTTGAAGCCATGGGCTGCGACTATCTGCTCTGCTTTGATCACGTGCTGGGGCACCGACCGGCCGATCCGGCGGCCTGGCCCGGCCCCTATACCGACCAGCACTCCTTCCACGAAATCCTGACCTTCTTCGCCTGGGCCGCCGCCATCACGGAGCGCATCGAGTTCTTCAGCGGCATCGTGATCCTGCCGCAGCGCCAGGCGCAGCTGGTCGCCAAGCAGGCCGCCGAAATCGACATCCTCTCCGGCGGGCGTTTGCAGCTGGGCATCGGCATCGGCTGGAACCAGGTCGAGCTGGAGGGCATGGGCATGAATTTCCGCGATCGCGGCCGCCGCGCCGAAGAGCAGATCCGGCTCATGCGCGCCCTGTGGAGCGACGAAGTGGTCGACTTCGACGGGCAGTACCACCAGTTGCGGCAGACCGGCATCAATCCCTTGCCGGTGCAGCGTCCGATTCCCGTCTGGATCGGCGGCTATGCCGACGTGGTGGTACGCCGCGCGGCGCGTCTGGCGGACGGCATGTTGCCCGGCTCCGATCTGGCGGAAGGCCGCTCGCGCGTGCCGCGTTTGCGTCAGTACCTGGCGGAAGAAGGGCGCGACCCGGACAACTTCGGCATCAACGTCTGGCTCAACGCCGGTGAAATCGAGCGGGCGCAGTGGGCCGATTTCGTGGGCGAGTGGCGCGAACTGGGCGCGACCCACATCGCGCTCGACACCATGAATGCCGGCTGCGGCTCGCTTTCGGAGCATCTGGCGCTGGTGGAGAGCTTCGTGACCGAATTCGGGAGCGCCTGAACGCGATGGGCGACGGGGTCCTGGCGCGGCTGTCCATTGACACGGACCTGGCGACGCAGGTCCTCTGCGGTTTCATTCATGACCAGACGCAGAAGGCGGGCCTGCCGCGAGCCGTCATCGCGCTGTCCGGCGGCATCGATTCGGCGCTTTCGGCGGCGCTGGCGGCCCGCGCCCTGGGGACGGAAAACGTGCTGGCCATCCGCATGCCCTGGCGCGATTCCGCGCCCAACAGCCTGGCCGACGCCGACCTGTTGATCGAGGCCCTCGGCCTGCCTGCGCTGACCGTCGAGATCACCGAGATGGTGCTGCCGCTCTTCGAACGCTTCCCGCAGATGGACCGGCGCCGGCGCGGCAACATCATGGCGCGCCAGCGCATGATCGTGTCTTACGATCAGTCGGTCGCCTGGGGCGGCCTGGTGATGGGCACCAGCAACAAGACCGAATTTCTGCTGGGCTATTCCACCATCTATGGCGACAGCGGCGTCGCCCTGCAACCGATCGCCGACCTCTACAAGGCCCAGGTGCGGCAACTGGCCGCGGCGCTGGACCTGCCGCAATCAATCCTTGACAAGGCACCTTCGGCCGACCTCTGGGAAGGCCAGACCGACGAGGAGGAGCTGGGCTTCACCTACGAGCAGGTCGACCAGGTGCTCTACCTGCTGGTGGATGAACGCTACGTGGTGGACGAGGTGGTGGAGGAAGGCTTTGAGCGCAATTTCGTCGAGGACGTCTGGCGCCGCGTCAAGGCCAACCACTACAATGCGCGGCTCAGCAACCGCGCCCTCGGCCACGATTTCCTCTACCTGCGCGACTGGGTGGGGTAAAAGGGTAACTTAATCTCTTGACTCTTCATTCCATAAATGAATGCGCTTGCGCTCAAGACCAAGGAGAACTTCGCGTGTATCGCAACATTCTGACCATGTTGGTCCTGCTTTGTGTAGCAACACTGCCGCTGGTTGCCCAGGAAGACGATACACCTGCTGAACCAGAAGGCCCGCGCAGTTTTGCAATAACGAAGGGCTCACTTAGCAGGGACATTGGATGGATTTACCCCGTTGTTGTTAACACGAGAACGGGATCCGAAAGTTTCCTGTATGATCGAAGTGCAGCTGGTCTGTTCACGGTCGGCCCGGGATTTTACGAGGTCCACAAACTGGACGTAGGCGATGAAGATACTGTGTTCAGTGGTGATGTTGATCTCGGAATCACGGCAAGCAGGTGCGGTAGGCGCAACCAGATTGTGGATGATTCTCGGCGCGATGTAATGATTCTCAACTGTGATGCAACAATTTCATGGACGCTGGACACAGATGCTCGCATGGCCGCATTCATAATCATACAGATTGAGGACTGGTCAGAGGAATGACGCCGCAAGCCTGTTGAAATTCTCAATGCACGGGGTAGCTTCGAACGCGACTTCGTCGAGGACGTCTGGCGCCGCGTCAAGGCCAACCACTACAAGCGCACCATGCCCAACATTGCGCGGCTCAGCAAC
>JAGWBD010000059.1:5589-17304 GCA_021296065.1 Anaerolineae bacterium | reverse complement strand
GATGTGGTCCGGGTGGCCGTAACCGCCGTAACGATTGTGGGTCAGGATAACCTGCGGTCGGATTTCGCGTATGACTTCGACGACGCGGCGCGTCACTTCCTCGCGCGGCGCTTGCCACGAGCAGTCAGGATGGTTGTTGGTCTCGGCCCCCATCATGCCGCTGTCGCGATAGCCCAGGAGGAAAATCTCGCGGAAGCCCAGCATCTGTTTGGCGCATTCGAGTTCCGCCAGACGTACTGCCTTTTTCGACCCGTGCCTTTCCACGAAGGAGTCGTCCATGGTGCCCACGTCACCATTGGTGGACACGATGGCGTAGACGTCTGCGCCTTCCGACACGTACTTTGCCACGAGACCGCCGTAACCGAAGGTTTCATCGTCGGGGTGGGCGACAGAGATCAGCAAGCGTCGATCAGACATGGCTTTCCTCCAGACACAGGCGGAGGAGTATAGCCCGCCCTGTGCAAATTTCCCTGTGCATTGCGGGCTGGCAACCTTTATACTGCCCCCGGACCCTGTCCATCTGTGGAGACCGCCTGTATGCGTCTGGCCCGTCTGTTCCTCACTGCCCTGACCCTGATGGTTGTTGCGCCGGCGGGGGCGAAGGAGCCGGGACAGGAGACCGATGGAGTCGAGGTGCGGGCGAGCGGGCCCCTGCAATACCCCCTGAACTACAATTCCCTGACGGGCCTGCCTTACCCGGATGAGGCGGCCATGGACCGACGCAATCTGATCGTGAAAATCTCCAACTTCCCGCCGATTGTGCGGCCGCAATCGGGATTGAATCGGGCAGATCTGGTGTTTGAGGTTGAATCGGAGAGCGGGATTACGCGCTTTGCCGCCATTTTTCGCAGTCAAATGCCGCGACACGTGGGCTCGGTGCGCAGCGCCCGCCTGCTGGATCTGGAACTCATGACGATGTACAGCGCCTTTCTCGCCTATTCCGGCACCAGTATTCCAATCCAGCGCATTATCTGGAGTTCGCAACATGCCGGGCATGTCTTTTCGCCGCTGACTGGCTCCAATTGTGAGGACGCCGGCTTTTGCCGCTTCGAGCAATTCGGCGTTGGCTATGAACACACCCTTTATCTGGATACGGAGCAACTTAATCGCCTGGCCACGGCCCGTGGCGTCAACCAGGGTTACAAGGCGCGCGGCTTCGCCTTCGACGAACAACCTGATATCGGTGGACAATCGTTGGCCGAAGTCGGCATCAACTGGTGGGGTGAGGGCAACGCGTTATGGCAATACGACTCTGGCCAGGGCCGCTGGCTGCGCTATACGGACGGCGTGGCCCACAACGATGCGCTTGACGGCATGCAATTGTGGGCGGACAACCTGATCGTGCTACAGGTGCCGCACGCCCGCCGGCCGGACCTCTTCGTTGCCGGTGCGGAAGATGAATCCCTTGAAGTGCAACTTTGGGGCTCGGGTCCGGCGCTGGTGATGCGTGACGGCCGCTGGTACAGCGGTTCCTGGAGTCGTTTCAGTCTGGCCCCGACCGTCGCCCTGCAGCTGAATCACACAGGCAGCGAGAAGCCGATCCGCCTCAGGCCCGGGCGCAGCTGGGTCTCCATTGTGCGCAACCTGCGCGACGTGACCCTTTCCGGGCATTTAACCGATGTCATCGCCCTGGCGGAAAGCGCGCCGGCCAGAGGCTGAAGCCAGGCGTCGTCGCTAGTGACCTGCGTGTTTTACGTCCGCGCCGGAGCCGCCCCGCAAAAAGCCGAAATCAACGCCCTGGTCCGCCTGTTCCACGTGCTCCACGTAGAGTTTGGCGTAACCGCGTGTGGCTTCCGCCGGACGCGGCTGCCAGACCTGACGTCTGCGCTGTAACGCCTCGTCGCTGACCAACAGTTGCAAGCGCCGGGCAGGGACGTCGAGCTCGATTTCATCGCCGTTGCGCACGAGTGCGAGCGCACTGCCCAGCGCGGATTCCGGCGCAACGTGCAACACAACGGCGCCAAAGGCCGTGCCGCTCATGCGCCCGTCCGAAATCCGCAGCATGTCCTCGACGCCCCGCAACAGGAGTTTTTTCGGCAGGTTGAAGTTGCCGACTTCGGGCATGCCGGGGAATCCCCTGGGACCCACCTGCTTGAGCACCAGCACGCTGTCCGGCGAAACGTCGAGATTGGGGTCGTCGATGCGACGGTGGTAATCGTCGATGTCCTCAAAGACGACCGCCGTGCCGCGGTGTTGCTGCAGGGCGGGAGACGCCGCCGAGGGCTTGATGACAGCGCCATCCGGGCAGAGGTTGCCGCGCAGAATGCTCAGACCGGCCGCGCGCTGGAAGGGATCGTCGATGTCGGCGATGACCTCGCGATTGTAGTTTTCCGCGTTGGCTGTATTTTGCGCCAGGGTGCCTCCATTGACCGTCGGGGCATCCATGTGCAGCAATTCCTTCATCTGCCTGATCACCGCCGGCAAACCGCCCGCGTAGAAGAAATCTTCCATCAGATAGTCGCCGGAAGGCATCAGATTGACCAGCAGGGGCATCTGACTGCCAAGTCGATCGAAGTCGTCCAGTTCCAGCGGCAGCCCCAGCCGCCCGGCAATGGCCAGCAGGTGCAACACGAAATTGGTGGAACCGCCGACGGCGGCGTTGACGCGAATGGCGTTTTCCAGCGCCGGCCGCGTCAGAATCTGCGACATGCGCAGGTCTTCGCGCACCATTTCGACGATACGCCGGCCGGAAAGGTGCGCCACGCGCCGACGGCGCGAGTCTGCGGCGGGGATGGCGGCGGCGCCAGGCAGGGTCAGACCGAGCGCCTCGACCATACAGGCCATGGTGGAGGCGGTACCCATGGTCATGCAATGGCCGTCGCTGCGCGACATGCAGCTTTCGGCTTCCTGATAGTCTTCGACGCTGATACGACCGACGCGCAGGTCGTCGCTGAGTCGCCAGACGTCGGTGCCGGAACCGATGTCGCGACCGCGGAACTTGCCGTTGAGCATGGGGCCGCCATTGACGACGATGGTCGGCAAATCGACGCTGGCGGCGCCCATCAGGCAGGCCGGCGTGGTCTTGTCGCAGCCGGTCAGCAGCACCACGCCGTCCAGCGGGTTGGCGCGAATGGTCTCCTCGATCTCCATGCTGGCGAGATTGCGGTAGAGCATGGTGGTTGGACGCATCAGGGATTCGCCCAGCGACATGGCCGGGAATTCCAGGGGCAGGCCGCCCGCCTCGTAGACGCCACGCCGAACAAATTCGGCCAGCACACGAAAGTGGCCGTTGCAGGGCGTCAGTTCCGACCAGGTGTTGCAGATGCCGATTACCGGGCGGCCGTCGAAGACATGGTCGGGCAGGCCCTGGTTCTTGAGCCAGCTGCGCCCGACGAAACCGGGCTTGTCCTCATCGGCGAACCAGCGGCGGCTACGCAAATCGGTCACAGGCTTTCCTCAGGTTGGTTGAATGAAGCACAGTTCAGTCGTCGGCGGTCAGGATGTGGGTAACCACGGTTGCGCCGGTGCCGCCGATGTTTTGCGCCATGCCGATGGCCGCTCCCGGCACCTGGCCCGCGCCCGCATCGCCGCGCAACTGGGTGGCAAGATCGACCATTTCGTAAACGCCGGTCGCGCCGACGGGGTGCCCGCGCCCCTTGAGGCCGCCCAGGGAGCAGACGGGAATGCGACCCTGGCGGGCAATTTCACCATCTGCCGCCAGTTGCGTGGCCCGGCCCGCTTCAGCGAAGCCGGCCGCTTCCAGACTCAACGCCGCCATGATGGAGAAGGCATCGTGCAACTCGAATACGTCAATGTCTCCGGGCCCGAGGCCGGCCTGATCATAGGCCCGCTGAGCGCTCTGGCGGGCGGCGTAAAGGTCAATTGGATTTTCGCGACTGGCGAGGTCGACGCTGTCGGTGGCGCAGGCGCTGGCCAGCACACGCAGCGGCGGCTGACCGGAGGCGCGCGCAATTTCTGCCGAGCCCAGGACCAGGGCAGCCGCGCCGTCTGCGACGGGCGAACTGTCAAAGAGGTTAACAGGGTCCGAAATAACCGGCGCGCGGCGCCAGGTCTCCATGGAGATGGCGCGACGAAACATGGCATTGGGGTTGTGCACGGCATTGGCGTGGGCGTTGAGGCTGAAGGGCGCAAAGGCCTCGTGGGCGATGCCATGTTCGTGCATGTAGCGGCGCATAATGAGAGCGTTGAGCGCGACGAAGGTGGCGCCGTGGGCGCTTTCGAAATCGGCATCGGCGGCGGTGGCCAGGGCCGTGGTCACCGGGCAGCTGGTGGCATCCGTCATTTTCTCCACGCCACAGACGGCGACCAGGTCCAGCATGCCGCTGGCGATCGCGCGCACGCCCGCCTGAATCGCGACTCCGCCGGAGGCGCAGGCCGCCTCCACGGTGGTCGCCTCCAGGCCGCGCCAGCCGACGTGACTGGCGATCAGGGCGCCCAGCTGGGTCTGGTTGCTGATGCGCGCCGCCAGCATGTTGGCGACGAAAAGCGCCTGGGGCAGGTCGACGCCGGCATCGGTTACCGCGGCCTGCA
This sequence comes from Anaerolineae bacterium, assembly GCA_021296065.1. Lineage (GTDB taxonomy): Bacteria > Chloroflexota > Anaerolineae > Aggregatilineales > Phototrophicaceae > JAGWBD01. Next base: position 12,813 of record JAGWBD010000059.1, on the reverse strand, counting down.
GGGCGTCCGCCGCAAGGTCGCGCAAACTTCGTTCCCACCACTCCCCGACGGGCGTCTGGCCGACGCCGAGGACGAACACATCGCGCATCGATTCTGCTCCGGGAGCGAGGACGCTGGCGGCACTATAGCATGGCGAGGCTCTCAATTCCTGTCGACTTGAGGGCAGGCAAGGGCCGGGGGAAGGCGGGCTTCGGCGCTTGTCAGTCCGGCGCGGCGCCCGTAGAATTGATAGTCCGAAAGAAGGTTGACGGAGTTGGCATGGCGCTGGACAAGATTGTGGTGCGGGGCGCGCGCGAACACAATCTCAAGGACATCGACGTCGACATCCCGCGCAACAGTCTGGTTGTCATCACCGGGCTCTCCGGCTCGGGCAAGTCCTCGCTGGCCTTTGACACCATTTTTGCCGAGGGCCAGCGGCGCTACGTAGAGAGTTTGAGCGCCTATGCGCGGCAATTCCTGGGGCAGATGGAAAAGCCGGACGTCGACCAGATTGAGGGGCTGAGCCCGGCGGTCTCAATCGACCAGCGCGGCGTCAGCCAGAACCCGCGCTCCACCGTGGGTACGGTCACCGAGATTTACGACTATTTGCGTCTGCTATTCGCCCGGATCGGCGTGCCGCATTGTCCGGTCTGCGGCGACGAGGTGATGGCGCAGAGCGCCCAGCAGATTGTGGATGCCGTGCTGGCGCTGCCGGCCGGCACACGGGCGCAGTTTTTGGCGCCGGTGATTCAAAACCGCAAGGGGCAGCACGAACGGGTTCTGGAGGAAATCGGCCGGGCCGGCTTTCAGCGCGTGCGCGTCAACGGTGAATTGCGCGAACTGGAAGAGGACATCGCGCTGGACCGCTACAAGATTCACAACATCGAGATCGTTGTCGACCGCCTGATCATCCGCCACCATGATGACCCGACCACGGAGGACGCGCGCGGTTTCGTCACGCGGGTGACGGACTCCATTGAGACCGCGCTGGAGTTGGGCAAGGGCCTCATCGTCATCAATGACGTCACGGACGCGGAGCAACCCAGGGACATCCTTTTCAGCGAGCACCTGGCCTGCGTCAACGGCCATGGCAGCCTGCCGGAACCGGAGCCGCGGCTCTTCAGCTTCAATACGCCCAAAGGGGCCTGCCCGGACTGTCAGGGCCTGGGATTCCGGCTGGAGATCGACCCGGCCAATCTGGTGACGAACCCGGATGTCGGCATTTCCGAAGGTGCCATCGATGCCAACGGCTGGAATCTGACCGAATCTTCCGGCTGGACCCAGGGGATGATGAAGGCCCTGGCGCGGGAAATGGACTTTGACCTGCGCACGCCCTGGCGCGACCTGACGGAAAAGCAGCAACATGCCGTCATGTACGGGCTCGGCAAGCGCCGTCTGGAAGTGCAGTATCGCAACAGTCAGGGCCAGACGCGCAGCTGGACCACCAGTTTTGAGGGGATCGTCAACAACCTCAATCGCCGCTATCGCGAGACGGCGTCGGACTTCATTCGTGATCGCATTGAGGACTGCATGGTGCGCACGCCCTGTCCGACCTGCGCGGGCCAGCGGCTGCGACCGGAAGCGCTGGCGGTCACAATCGCCGACAAGTCGATCCACCATTCGACCTCCATGACGGTCAGGGCGCTGCTGGACTGGGTGCAGGGCCTGCGCGGTGAACACGCGTCGCAAAATGGCGCCGCTCTCAGTGAGCGGGACCGCTATGTGGCGCGCCAGGTGTTGAATGAAATCGGCGCGCGCGCCCGCTTTCTCAACGACGTGGGGCTGGACTACCTGACGCTCTCGCGCTTCGCCGGTTCGCTAAGCGGCGGCGAGGCGCAACGCATCCGCCTGGCGACGCAAATTGGCAGCCGGCTGACCGGCGTGCTCTACGTGCTGGACGAACCGTCTATCGGTCTGCACCAGCGCGACAACGCCCGCCTGATCGATACGCTCAAGGGCATGCGCGACCTCGGCAACACCCTGCTGGTGGTCGAGCATGACGAGGAGACCATGCGCTCCGCGGACTGGTTGATCGATCTGGGGCCAGGCGCCGGCGAACGCGGGGGCCACGTGGTCGCTGAAGGCCCGCCGGAGGTGGTGGAGCGGGTCGAGGACAGCCTGACGGGTGCCTACCTGGCGGGTCGCCTGCGCATTGACGTGCCGCAAGCGCGTCGCCCCGGAAGCGGTCAGGAACTGATCATGCGCGGCGCCAGCGAGAACAACCTCAAAAACATCGACGTGCGTTTGCCGCTGGGCACCCTGATCTGCATCACCGGCGTCAGCGGCAGCGGCAAGAGCACGCTGATGATCGACACCCTGTACCGGCAGTTGGCGCGACGGATCAACAACAGTCGGGAACGACCCGGCGCGCTGGAAGCGCTGGACGGCGTGGAGCACGTCGACAAGATCATCAACATCGACCAGAGTCCGATCGGGCGCACACCACGCAGCAATCCGGGAACCTACACCAAGATGTTTGACAGCATTCGTCAACTTTTCGCCGAGTTGCCGGAGAGCAAGATCCGCGGCTACATGCCCGGTCGCTTCAGCTTCAACGTCAAGGGCGGCCGCTGCGAGAACTGCCAGGGGCAGGGGCAATTGCAGATCGAGATGCAGTTCCTGCCCGACATCTACGTCATGTGCGAGGTCTGCCAGGGCGCGCGTTACAATCGTGAGACCTTGCAGGTCCGCTATCGCGGCAGGAGCATCGCCGACGTGCTGGACATGACGGTCAGCGAAGGGCTGGAGTTTTTCGCCAATATCCCCTCGATTTTCAACAAGTTGAAGACCCTGGACGCCGTCGGCCTGGGCTACATTCACATCGGCCAGCCGGCCACCACGCTCAGCGGCGGCGAGGCGCAACGCGTCAAACTCAGCCGCGAACTCGCGAAGCGCGCCACCGGCCAGACGCTCTACATCCTCGACGAGCCTTCTACCGGCTTGCACGCCGCCGACGTCAAGCGCCTGATCGCCGTACTGCAACAACTGGTCGACAACGGCAACACCGTGCTGGTCATCGAGCACAACCTGGACATCATCAAGGTGGCGGACTGGATCGTCGACCTGGGGCCCGAAGGCGGCGACGCCGGTGGTGAGGTCATCGCCACGGGCACGCCCGAGCAGGTCGCGCAGCAGGAGAGCAGTTACACTGGCCAGTGGCTGCGGCCGGTGCTGAGCCGTCCCGAGGCCTTGCCGGAACCAGCCTGAAGTCCAAAGGGGGCAGCATGTTACGAAAGCTGAACGCCACTCAGGTGGAGCGCGCGCTGCGCGAGGAACAGCCGGGCCCTGCCTTCCCGCCGGCGGCGGATCGCGACGCCTGGGAAGCCGTCAGGGCCGGGCTGGGTGAAGAGGCGTGCAGGCGCCTCATCAGACGGGGAGAAGAGGCGGCCCGCGCCGACATTCCGGCTCTGCCGGCGACGCTTTTCCTGGAATTCCAGCGCATCGGTGAGCGCAACGCCTACAGCGACAACTGGGGCCAACGTCGCGCGGCGCTGAACTGGATGACCGTCGCGGAGTGCCTTGAGTACGAAGGGCGCTTTCTCGACCCGCTGCTTGACACGGCCTGGGCCATTTGCGAAGAGAGCACCTGGGCCATTTCGGCGCACCAGCGCGAGTTGACGGACATGGAACGGCCACACATCGACCTGATGGCCGCGATGACCGGCGCCTATCTGGCCGAGTTTGATGGGTTGCTGGGCCCGGACCTGGAGCCCGCTCTTGGTCAACGCATTCGTTACGAAATGGACCGACGCCTGTTCACGCCCTGGTTGCAGCGCCATGACTTTCACTGGATGTACAGCACGGAGCAGCGTACGGTCAACAACTGGAACGGGGTCTGCAACGGCAACCTGCTGACGGCGGCATTTCACCTGGAGCCGGACCCGGCGCGTCTGGCGGAGATGGTCATCCGCGCGGCGCACTCAATGGCGGACTTCATCGATGGCTTCGAGTGCGACGGCGGCTCCACCGAGGGCGTGTCCTGCTGGGCCTTCGGTTTCGGCAACTTCATCATGGCCGCGGCGCTGCTGGAACAAAAGACCAATGGCCGCCTCAGCTTTCTGGGCGACCTGCAGCGCATGCGGGACATCGCCCGCTTTCCGCTGCGCACCCTGGTCAGTCCGGGAGTCTGGGCGGAGATTTCGGACATTCACCCCGGCATGGCCTGCCCGCTGTGGCTGATCGACTGGCTGTCGCGACGGCTGGACATTCCGGAGTTGCATGCCCTGGCGCGCGAGCATTTGCGTCTGGGTCTGGACTGGCGCGAGGCGCCCCTGACCTGGGACCTGCGCAGTCTGCTGTGGCGCGCCGCACAGCCGGATGTCAGGGACGATGAACGCTTCGTCCCTGCGAGCCATGACTTCTTCAGCGGCATGCACTGGATGTTCGCGCGCAGGGACCCGGCGGACGAAGATGCGTTGGTGCTGGTCGCCAGGGGCGGCCACAACGGCGAAATGCACAACCAGAACGATCTCGGCTCGATCATCGTGCATCTGGGGGGCGAGTCGCTGATCGCCGATCCGGGTCGGGGACGCTTCAGCCGCGAGTACTTCGGGGCGGGGCGCTACGACTTGCTGGTCAACCAGTCCTTCGGCCATTCCTGTCCGGTGCCCAACGGGCAGATGCAGGGGCCGACAAGGCATGTTCGTCATGGCGATGCAAGAATCGCTGCGAGCTATCACGCCCGCTTGCTGGAACATCGCGCTGACGAGACGCAGGACCTGCTCAGGCTGGAGCTTGCCGCTGCATGGGACGAGTCGGCAGACCTGGAGTCGCTGGTGCGGACGGCAAGTATGCAGCGGGACTGTCCGGCGGGGCGCATTGAACTGCTGGACGAAGTGCGCTTTGCCAGCGGTCCGGGCATGCTGGAGAGCGTGCTTATCACCTTTGGCGAGGTCGAGGAAGGCGAGGGCCAGGTCATCATTCGCGGCGAAAGGGCATCCCTGCGAGTGAATTTTGACAACGAGACCCTTCAACTGCGAACAGAGTTGGTGCCGCAAGTGGCGCTCTTCGAAGAGAAGCGGGATTTGCGGCGCATCATCTTTTCGTTTCGTGAGCCAGTTCAGACGGGCAGCATTCGACTGGACATCAATCCGCAGCCGGTCAAGCAGGACGCACTGTAGCAGGCAGGGCAAGTCCAGTCGTTTTGCAATGCCCTTTCATTAAGGGTATACATTTCCTTGCAAGCGACAGGTGTCGAATGGCCCCTTGCCAGGGAGGTGACGTTGGTGCAGATTTGTATGGCGGGCCTGGAGATCGCTTCCGGCCCGGGGACCAGTCAGAAGGATGAGAGGTTGAGTTTTTATGAGTGAGAAACATACGCTTGATCGTAGACAGTTCCTGAAAGCCAGCGCCGGTGCAGCGGCTGCGGCTGTGGCGGCAACGCCACTGCTCCAGGCCGTGCCAGCGGTCGCCCAGGACATGATGTATTCCCAGGCGCCGATGCTGGATGACATGGGTCTGCCGCCGGTGGAGGAGCGTTTGCCCTCCAACCCGCGCGTGATTCCGGTCTTCGAGGAAATTGGCGAATACGGCGGGACCTGGCGTCGTGGATTCAAGGGCCGCGCTGACATGCAGGGGCCGGCCAAGTTGTTCTATGCCTTTGGCCTGCACTTCCAGTACACGGCGGACCTCAGCAGTGTCATCATTGTCCCCGGTCTCTATGACGAATGGTCGCAGAATGACGACTCGACCGAGTACACTTTCCACATTCGCGAGGGTATGAAGTGGTCGGACGGTCATCCCTTCACCACCGCCGACGTGCAGTTCTGGTATGACTGGTATCAGAATGGCGAGATCGGCGCCACGCGCGCCGTGCTGAACGTGGGCGGTCAGAACCTGGATCTAGAAATTGTTGATGACGAGACCTTTATCTGTCGTTTGGGCGCGCCCAGCCCTCTGCTGCCCTTCAAGGTGGCGCGTGACGACACCGAGGGCCAGCATGGCGGGCCAACCATGGCCGCGCCGGCCCATTACCTCTCCCAGTTCGTGCAGGACCACGAAAACGCCAACCAGGAAATGATCGACGCGGCAGTGGCGGCGAACGAAGTTGCCACCTGGCAGGAACTCTTCGGTACCGGCGGCACGCCGCGCGGCCCGATCTCCTGGTGGGCGACCAACCCGGACGTACCGGTCGTGCATGCATGGTGGATGGAAAAACCGCTACCCTTCAACGATCCGATCGTGCTGGTGCGCAACCCCTACTTCTACTCTGTGGACGAGACGGGCCAGCAACTGCCCTATGTCGACCGCATCGAACACAAGCTCTTCGAGGACAACGCCGTCTTCGATCTGTGGATCACCCAGGGGCTGATCGACATGCAGGTGCGGCATGTTCAGGCCGCCAACTACACGCTCTACAAGGAGCTGGAGGAGGAGGGCGACTACCGCGTGTTGCTCTGGCGGGGAGCCACCACCTATGCCTATCACCCCAACACCAGCAGCGACGACCCGCGCAAGCGCGCACTCTTCAGTGATCCGCGTGTTCGCGAGGCCATGTCGATAGCGATTGACCGGCATGCCATCAACGATCTGATCTACGATGGTCTGCTGGAGCCACGCCAGGGCAGCCCGGTCTCGGGCTCGCCGGACTTCAGCGCCGAGCTGGAGCAGCGCTGGACGGAATACGACCCCGAGAGAGCCAATGCCCTGCTGGACGAGGTAGGCATGGCGATGGGCGGAGACGGCTTCCGCACAGCCCCCGACGGCGAGCCGATCAACTTCCAGTTGATGCACGCTTCTGTGGGCAGCCAGACGGCCACGGACGAAATCGGCCAGGTCATCGGCTACTGGCGTGCGATTGGTCTCAATGTCACCGAGGACGGCGTCGAGCGCTCGCTTTATCAGGAACGCGCGGCCAACAACCAGGTCGACATCGGCACCTGGGACGTCGACCGCAGCCTGATCATTCAGGCCGACCCGCGCTCCTACATCGGCGATTCGCCGCAGCAGGTCTGGGCGGTGAAATACAATCGCTGGCGGAATGGCGCCGAAAACGGCGAGGAACCGCCGGAGGACCATCCCATCTGGCGCATCTGGGCCCTGTGGGAGCAGGTCACCGTCGAGCCTGACGCTGACAAACGCTCTGCCCTGATGCAGGAGCTCATGGGCGTGCACGCCGAGGCGCCCTTCGCCATCGGCACCGTCGGCGAAGCGCCGCAGCCGGTGATCGTCAGCAACAGCATGCGCAACGTGCCCAACGATATCGTCGACGACACGTCGCTGCGTAACGTCCGCGTCGCTTATCCG
>JAGWBD010000059.1:0-5537 GCA_021296065.1 Anaerolineae bacterium | reverse complement strand
CCCCCGGCTCTTTTGTATCTTCAGGCAAGGGGAGGAGCCGTGGATATTCACCACAGGGTGCGTACCCTGACCCGCGGGCCGCGACATCACTTCTTTGGCTATTACAGCGTGCCCCTCTGGAATCCGGCGGAAACGCATCTTTTGTGCATTGAAAGCGAGTTTCAGGATCACCTGCCGCTGCCGGGCGAGCGCGGCGTCATTGGTCTGGCCGACGCGGAGTCCGGCGAATTCACCCCGGTCACCACCACCGACGCCTGGAACCTGCAGCAAGGCACCTGGCTCTACTGGAATCCGGCGGCGCCGGGCCGCGAAATCGTGCATAACGACCGCGTGGACGGTCGCCTGGTCACGGTGGTGCATGACATTGAAAGCGGGGAACGACGGCTTCTGCCGCGCCCCATCAACGCGCTCGCTCGCGACGGGCGTTATGCGCTTTGTCTGGACTATGGCCGTATGGGGCGGCTGCGCAAGGTCGTGGGCTACCAGGGCGCGGAGGACCCTTACCCGGAGGATCCGCATCCGAAAAGTGACGGCATCTTCCGCCTCGACATGCACAGCGGCGAGGTGACGCTGCTCTATTCGATTTATGAGGTGTGGGAACAGCTGGTCGAGCGGCACGCGGCGCTGCGCGAACGGCACATGTGGTTCAACCACACCACCATTAATCCCTCCGGCACGCGTTTCTACTTTCTGGCGCGCGCCTGGGCTGGCGGCGTGGAGAACACGCAGCTGCAGAGCGCGCTCTACACCGGCGCGATGGACGGCGGCGACCTGCGTTGCCTGATTGACTTTGGCGGCTTCGTCTCGCATCTGGACTGGCGCGACGACGAGAGCATGGCCGTGACCTGTACCACGACCAAACCGCAGGAAAGAGGATCACGGCAGCACTTTATGCTTGCGGACCGCGAAGGGGCGGCGTTGCGGCCGATGGGTGGCGGTGTGCTGGACTTCGACGGGCACATGACCTTTTCGCCCGACGGCCGCTGGATGGTGACGGACCGTAACCAGCGCGAGACCCTCGAAAAGCAACTGCTGCTGGTGCGGATGGAAGATGAGGCGGTGCAGATGCTGCACGGCTTCGACATGCAGCGACTTTCCTGGTTGACGGGCGATCTGCGTTGTGACCTGCACCCACGCTGGAATCGCAGCGGGACGCAGGTCTGCGTGGACGCGATCGCGGCCGACGGCACGCGGCAACTGCACGTCGTCGATCTGGAGTTGTAACGGGCATGGGCGTCGGCAAGCAGTTTCGCGACGAGCAAACCCGCTATGAGGACCCGCTCAGCGGGCGCGAAATCACCTGCCTGACGAACTGGCTGGGGCATTCCTGGCAGTTTTACTTCACGCATCCCTGCTGGATCGACGACGGTCGCGCCTTTCTGTTCCACTCCGAGCGCGACAATGCCAGCAACTATTTTCGCTATGAACTGGCGACGGGCGAAATCGTCCAGTTGACGGACCTGCAGGGTGAAGAGGCCTTCTTCAAGGGTTTTCTGTGTCCGGCGACCCGCTGTTTCTACTACTGGTCGGGGAGTGCACTGCTTGAGTTGCAGGTCGAGTCGCTGCAAGAGCGGCTGGTTTACGAGGTCGAAGCGCCGTTTCTCCCCGATGACATGGGCACCAAACTCAGCGTCAGCGCCGACGGTCGTTATGCGGTCGCCGCGCTGGTGGACGTCCCGGAAGGCTACGATCCGCTCAAGCTGCATCCCTACCATACGCCGCCCCTGACGCGCCTGGCGCGCATTGACATTGCCAGCGGTGCGGCGGAAGTGCTGCTTGAGGACCGTCGCTTCCTGGGGCATGTCAATACGTCCCCGGCGCGGGCGGACCTCTTTACCTATACGCACGAGGGGCCGATCCGGGAGGACGACCAGCGCATTCACGGGATGAATCTACTCTCGGGTGAAAGCCGGGTCATTCGACCACAGCACGGTGACCACCGGCTCGTCGCCGAGCACTGGTTCGCTGACGGCGAGACTCTGGGCTTTCGTTGCCACAATCGCTCGGTTGGAGACACGCGTTTCGGCTCGATTCTTTTTGACAATACGCAGCACGTGGAGACAGTGCTGCCCTACAGCCGGCACTTTCACAGCCTCGACGGATCGCTGGTGGTCGGTGACGGCACACCTTCCACGCAGCAGGAGAGGTTGGGCCGCCAGGTTGTCACCTGGCCCTGCATCCTGCTGCATCCACGTGAGGGCGAGGGTTGGGGGCAGCCGCGCATCCCGGCGTATCACGGCAGCAGCTTCAACGGGCAGCGCACGCATCCGCACGCGCACATCACGCCGGACGGAAAGCAGGTGCTGTTCACGACAAACCGCAGAAGCTACATGAGCGAGTATTCGAATATCCACATCGTGCCGATCGGGGACGTTGAGGACCTGCCCTTGCTGGACGTCGACGCGGGCGTGCGGGTGCGAGGCATATAGCAGAAGTCGTCCTGGCGCTGCGTCAGCACAGCAGCAAGCCGGGTGGAGGCCATCGCGGCCAGAGTCACGAGACGGGAACAAGGCGAGCAACTGATACTGGAGTGAATGATGGGTGTTGGCAAGCAGTTTAAGGACAAGCAGGTCTCTTTCCAGGACCGCCTGAGCGGGCGTGAGATCACGCGACTGACCGACTGGCTGGGGCATTCCTGGCAGTTCTATTTCACGCATCCCTGCTGGATCGACGGGGGTCGCGCCTTCCTCTTCCATTCCGAGCGCGACAACGCCGGCAACTACTTTCGTTATGAACTGGCGACGGGCGACATCATCCAGCTGACGGACAACCAGGGCGAGGTGTTCTTCAACAGCTGCCTTTCACCGGCGACGGCATGCTTCTACCACTGTAGTGGCAATACGTTGCAGGAGCTGGACCTGAACACGCTGCAGGGGCGCCCGGTCTTCGAGGCGGAGCCGCCTTTCCTGCCACGCGGCCATGGCTCGCAGATCAGCGCCACGGCGGACGGGCGTCACGTGGTCACCATCCTGGAAGACCCGACGGAAGACGACAGTACGGACAAGGAAAACACCGGTCACGATCCCAAATTCCGCAGCCCCTTTTTCAACCCGCCCCTGTCGCGCCTGGTGCGCATCGACGTGGCCAGTGGCGACTCAGAGCTCGTGTATGAGGACCGTCGTTACATCACGCATCTCAACACCTCGCCGACCCGACCGGAACTGATGACCTTTTGTCACGAAGGCCCCTGGCATTTGATCGAGGAACGAATCCACGGCCTGAACCTGGAGACGGGCGAGGAGTGGAACATCCGCCCGCAGCACGGGGAGTACTCGGTCATCGCCGAGCACTGGTTCGCCGATGGCGAGACCCTGGGCTTCCGCAGCCACAACCGCGCTGCCAACGACACGCGCTTCGGCAGCATCCGCCATGACAATTCGGGCCACGTCGAGACCGTGCTGCCCTACAGCCGGCACTTTCACAGTCTGGACGGCTCGCTGGTGGTCGGCGACGGCATGCCGGTTTACCTGTTGCCGGGCATGTTGAACACGACCATCACCTGGCCTTACATCCTGCTGCACCAACGTGAGGGGGCAGGGCAGGGCTGGGGTCCGGCGCGCGTACTGGCCTACCACGGCAGCAGTTTCAGCGGCCAGCGCTGTCACCCGCACCCGCACATCACGCCCGACGGGCGGCACGTGCTGTTCACGACCAACATGTCGGACTACTCGAACATCTACCTGGCAGAGATCGGGGACGTGGAGGACCTGCCGCTGCTCAACCTGGAAACCGGCGGCATTTGAGCGTCGGGAAGGCCAGCCGGACGCTTCGTGGACTGACAGTAGGGGATCGACCTGGCCAAACCTGGACCTTCTGGCCCTCGACGGTGAGCCTCTATTCCTGGGACGGGCTGGAGCGCGTCTGGTACGGCGAAGAGAGCGTCGAGGAGTACCTGGCGGCCAAACAGGCGCTGTGGGACGAAGCGGTTGCGGAGGGCAACATGCTGCCGGTGCCCGCGCCCGGAAGGTAGTCTCGTTTTCTGCTGCAGGCAGTCAGTTAACTGTCTGAAACACGTGCAATTTTTCGATTTTCCCTGCCCTGCGGTTGCAACCCGACCGCAGGGCAATTATTATGCCTGCCTGAAACATATCGACCGAAGTTGAGCAAGGAGTCATACAATGCTTCAACGCATACTTTTGGTGGCGCTGCTACTGTCGGCCCTTGGTGTCGGCGTGGTCAGCGCGCAGGACGGGATCACGGTGACCTGGTGGACGGAAGTCAACTCAATGCCGTCCAACGTTCAGGAAGTCTTCGTGGATGCCTTCAACGCGGCGCATCCAGACATCACGCTGGAACTGATCGGGCAGGAGTCCCTGAACGAGACGCTGCGCACGGCCGTCCAGGCCGGTGAGGCGCCGGACCTGCTCCAGACGCCGGGCGCGTCCTTCATCGCCGAGTTTGTGGACGCCGGGCTGGTTGAGCCGTTGGAAGACGCGGCGGCCGAGCTGGGCTGGTCCGACAAGCTGCTGGACTGGGCCTACCAGAGCGGCCAGCTGGGCGGCGTACTTTACAGCATCCCGCTGACCTACGAGAGCCTGGTGCTCTTCTACAACAAGACGGTCTTCGACGACAACGGTTGGTCGCCGCCGACCAACATCGACGAGTTCAACGGCATCGCGGCGGCCGCCGAGGACATCGGCATTTTCCCGCTGGCTTACGGCAATGCCACCTGGCAGCCCTCCAACGAGCATCTGATGGGCATGTACCTCAACGCCTTCGCGGGTCGCGAGAATGTCTACAAGGCGCTGGTGGGTGAAATCCCCTGGACGGACGAGTCGATCGCCGGCGCGACGGACCTGCTGCGCGGACACATCGCCGACAACGGTTGGTTCAGCGGCAGCCTCGAGAACTACTTCGCCAATGGTGGCGATGACTGGCGCGTCGAGCTGGCTTCCGGTGACGCGGCCATGGTACTGTCCGGCACTTGGAACTTCCGCAGCATCGGCGGATTCTTCGAGGAAGTCGGCCAGGAGTGGGACTGGGCGCCCATCCCGCCGATGAGCGACATGGCCGGTGAGTACGGCTACGAGTTGGCCACGGGCAGCACGGTTTCCGTCAACGCCCAGTCGCCCAACGTGGACGCGGCCATCAAGGTGCTGGACTTCCTGATCAGCGACCCGGCCCTGGTTCTGCAGCTGGCGGCCAACGTCGGCTTCGGTGAGTGGGTCGTGCCGGTCCACTTCGCGCCCGAGGACTTCCCTGAAGGCACTGACGGACGCGTTTCGCGCTTCTTCGCGGATTTTGCGGCGGTGACCGGCGCGGGTCGCATCGGCTACACGACCTGGACCTTCTGGCCGGCCGACCCGAACGTGCACCTCTGGGAGGCGGTCGAGAACGTCTGGTGGGGCGATATCTCGGTTGAGGAATACCTCGAGGAACACGAGCGTCTGTGGCAGATCGAACGCGACGCCGGTAACGTCCTGCCGGTGCCCGCGCCCGCCATGGGCGGCTATTAAATTCGAGCCACTTTCTGGCGGGAGCAGCGCAGTCGGGTCCCGGCAGGTCCGGTAAAATGTTGACAGCGAGGCGCTCATTGC
>JAGWBD010000172.1 GCA_021296065.1 Anaerolineae bacterium | reverse complement strand
GCCGAAACCTGGGTGAAGCTGCAGTACGATCTGTACTATGTGCGCCACCATTCCTTCCTGCTCGACCTGGAAATCCTGCTGCGGACTCTGGGGCGGGTGCTTGATTCCCGGGCCTATCGCAAGGGCACGACACCTTCAACCGACAAGGGTGCACAGGGTGCCGTCAACACCCGCTGATGCAGGAGGGACTCTTTGTCTGACGTCAAGTTAAGGGCAGCGCGCCAATTGATTGCCGAGAAGCAGACCGCGGCGGCGCGTCGGGTTTTGGAAACCATGCCGTCCAACGAGACGGCGCGGGGTTGGTTGGCCCGCCTGAAAGAGATGGCACCCGACGATCCGGCACCGGCAGCCAGCCCGGCCAGCGCCTGGGAGTATCTGGAAGTGTTTGTCAAGGCCAGCGAACGACAACAGGCCGACGCAAGGGTAGTTCTTGCCGGTCAGACCTTCACCACGGTAGAGCACTTTTATACGCGCAAGCTCAACGAGCTGGGTGCGCAGGGCTGGGAATTGCTTTCGGAAGAACTGCAGGGTGGCGATTTCTATCGCCTGCTCTTCAAGCGTCGTGCCGCAGTCAACCGGGACTGATGCCTATGTTCCTGCAAGTCGTCTGCGGCCGGCAAGGCGTCGTTCCAGCGGCTCGCGCAATTCCTGAAAACTGATTTCCAGCCAGGGGAAGCCCAGCCACACATTCATCAGGCCAAAGAGAGCACCGGTGGCGACGCGAAAAGCAGGCGTAGTCTCTCGCGGCGGCCACAGACTGAAAGGTGGATAGCCCAGCAGCTGGCTGAAGCCGTCAATCCCGACGGGAGCAAGCCCCAACAGCACATACAGCCAGATCGGCGCAGGTCTCAACTTGCTGCGCCAGCGGCGGTACAGCAACGCTCCGGCCAGCATGGCGCCGTATATGGTGATGTCTCTTTCGCACAGCGACAGCTTGAAACCGAAATTTTCATCGCCCGGGAAGGCGCGTGACGCGAATTGCAGGGCCGGAGTAAAGGCAGACAGATCTTCCAGAGTGATGTCCGCCGGATCCTGACCGGCGTAACGGGCAAACAGTTCACGAAAGGCCGGTGATTCCAGCGCGCCGCGCTCAAATGATACGGTGTCCAGTCCGGCGAGTCCGCGTGGCCAGGTCGTTTGTTGCCCGCCGATAAACCAGGAACGAAAAGCGAACTGGTGACAAAACGGGCTGTAAAGGGTGTAAATTGCGCTGCCGGGTGCTTCGAGACCGAGCTTCATGAAGACGGGCGCCAACACAGGAAGGGCAACGTATATCGCCAGAAAGAGCGTTGCCAGGTCGAGCCAGCGTCGGCAAATGCCCAGCAGCAAGCGATCGCGCCGTGTCGCTGCGCGGCGAAAGAAAGCTCGCGCCGGTTTCAAAATGTCACACCAGCAGCGCTGTTGCCCTGCAAACTGAAATCAGGCAGCCAGGGCTCCGTCGACCAGTTCATGAATCTGCTGTACAGTGAGGGCTCCGAAGTGCGGGGACAGGATAATGCCATTCTGATCCAGCAAATACGTACTGGGATAATTGTTGATGCCGTAGAGCGCCTGGATGGAGGCGTCTTCGTCAAGCGCCAGCGGATATGACAAGGCAAGTTCCTCACGGAAGTCTTGCACTGTGGCTGCCGTCTCCGCATTGTTCACGGCGATCACCACGAAATAGTCTCCTTCCCGCTCGCGGTAAATTTGCTCGAATTCCGGCATTTCAATGCGGCAGGGCCCGCACCAGGTGGCCCAGAAATTGAGAAGTACCACCTGGCCACGATAGTCACTGAGGAGCAGGGCCTGGCCGTCATCCCCGGTCGTTGCGAAATCCGGTGCGATCTGGCCGGCCGCGGTGCCTGTGGAAGGTGCGCTTTCGGCCAACTGTTCGAAGCCAACCGGTGAGTCAGTCTGTGAGAGTGCCTCGACGTCACTGACGGAATCAGCGCCAGGTTCGCCAATTATACTGTCAAGCACCTGCTCCTCGAGGTTTATGGCCGCTTCGGCGAAAGCGCCGGTGGCCAGAGTGGCGCTCAAACCTTGCAGCGTGCCGCTGGCGACCAAAATGCCGACGAGAATCAGGAATGCCCCGCTCAACAACTGGATGCTGCGGAGATGCCGCTGTTGTCGACGCTGATTGCCGGCATGAAGGGACCGCCCAGGCCCAGAGAGTAGGCCCCCAGCAGGATGCCAGCCTGATCAATGTCTCCGCCATTTGCTGGCAGGGTGAGCACCGCGCCATAGACAGGGCCGATGCAGGGTGTCCAGCCGGCCGAGAATACCACACCCATCAGCGCCGAGCTGGCGAAGCCATTTCTGCCCCCGTTTCCGCCCACTTCGCGACGGGTGTCGGCGTACAGGATGCCGGTCAGACGGTCGATGCTTGCCTGCCAGAAGCGGACACCATCCGTAAAGGCGCCACCAAGCAAGAGCCATGCCAGAAACAAACCCAGCACCAGCAAGCCCAGGGTCGGTGCCCAGGGTGCATACTGCCACAGGTCAGACTCCTGAATCGAGACGGTGCCGGAAAAGCCCCACAGGATGAGACCTGCGCCAGCCAGCGCGACGGCCAGACTTGTCAGAGGGCTGGCGAGCAGCCTTTCACTGGACCTCAGTTTTTGCAGCCAACCGGACAGAAGGCCCGAAAAATGCAGGCCCAGGAAAATGATGATGACGCCGCCAACGCGCCCGATCAGGTCGG
>JAGWBD010000171.1 GCA_021296065.1 Anaerolineae bacterium | reverse complement strand
TCCCCGTCACGCTATACTTTGTTTGCGGGCGAGCATGCCCGACCGGTCCACTTCTGCTCGCTGGCGGTATCCGGCCATGAAACCTCGCGCTTCCCAACTGATGACCAGCGGCCCCTTTCAGACCCTGAACGGCACCGCGCGACTGAAGGACATAGCCCCCCTCGTCAGGCGAACAGGTTTCGAATCCTGGCCCGTTTTAGCCAAAAACGACGTGGTGGGATTGCTGCGGCGGCAAGATCTGGATCGCGCCCTTGAACACGACCTGGGGTCACTGACAGTTCAAGACATCATGCATGCCGACTTTCCTCGATTGCGGGAAGAAGAAGAACTTTCTGCCGTGGAGGCCGCGTTGGCGCAACACGGTTGGGACTGTTTGCCGGTTCTGGATGGGTCCGGCCGACTGCGGGGCATGGTTTCCAGAGGTGACCTGTTGCGCTACCACACTGAAATTCCCGCCAGCGACCGTTTGGCGGCCCTGCCCCAAACGCCACATGGCGAATTGATACAGCGCGTCGCTGACGTGGCTCGCGTTGCCGGCACCGGTCTCTGGCTGGTGGGAGGAAGTGTTCGGGACTTGCTGCTGGGAAGGCCCTGTGATGACCTCGATTTCGTCGTGGATTCAGAACCGCAGCGATTGGCCCGTCTGATTCAGACCCGTCTTGGCGGGACGACCGGCCCCATTACGCCATTCGGCACGTTCCGGTGGTACCCGGATGACAAGACCGCTGACCGACTGTCGCTGACTGCCAGCCAGTTGCCGGAACACGTCGACTTTGCGGGCGCTCGCGCCGAAACCTACGTGACGCAAGCTGCCTTGCCGCATGTCTTCGGCAGCAATCTGCAGCAGGACCTGTTGCGGCGCGATTTCACTATCAACGCGCTCGCCATTCCCGTCGCCCCGGTTGCAGGACCCGTTGTCGACCCAACTGGAGGACTTGAAGATCTTGATGCAGGACTGATTCGAGTGTTGCATCCTCTCAGCTTCCATGACGATCCACTGCGCATCCTGCGTGCATGGCGCTTCCGTTCCCGCTTTGGCTTCAAAATAGAGCCCCGGACCGTGGAGCTGATGCAGATCGCCCGCCCTGCTTTGGGCGAAATCACAGGCTCTCGCCTGCGCAATGAAATTGACCTGCTCCTGCAGGAAGAATGCCCGGGCGCCATTTTGTCGAACATGCAGCAGTTTGACTTGCTGACTGCGATTCATCCGGCCTTCCGCGTGCCGGACGACATTGAAGTGCGGCTGCAGCGCTCTCGCGAAGCGCAAGGGCTGCCCTCCTGCAGTGACGCGCCGTCACGGCTGTGGCATGCCCTGGTGAGCGACATGGAGCCGGACAGCTTGCCCTCTTTTTGCGAGCGCCTGTTGATGGCGCCAAAGCTGGCAAGGTCCATGGAAGCCACTGCGCGTTTGCTGCGCCAACCGGGAATCCTTGCAGAGACGGGCGCCGGTACTTTCCAGGTGGTGGGCCGGCTTCTCCCTTTGCCCAATTCTGCCGTCTGCTGCCTGGCACTACTCACGGACAACCCCCTCGTACGAAATAGACTCTGAGACTGGCTGCGGCGTTGGCCCAATATCAAGGTGTTCAGTACCGGACGCGATGTCCACGCTGCCGGTCTCTCGCCAGGACCCGCCTTCGCACGCATTCTCCTGAAATTGCGGGTCGCCTGGTATGAGGGCAGGATCACCAGCGAAGCAGAGGAAAGATCATTGCTTGGGCAACTGGCGGCTGCAGAAAGACGGACTGCCCGTAACGGCGATGTAGATTGGAGCGATTGAAATTGCTTCGGCAGACTATTCGTCGCCACAATATAAGGGAATCACGAAAGAATCCGGAAGTACGTCCTGTCCTGATAGAATAGAAGGCGATCGCTACATTCTCTCCTGACGATGGAGGGGGAACGTGAATTCATCGAAATCCAGTTAACACTTTGGCTGGCCTTTATTGCCGGTCTGGTGTCTTTCATTTCGCCTTGCGTCCTTCCTCTGGTCCCGGCCTACGTGGGTTACATGGGGGGAAGGCTGACCAGTTCCGTCAGCAACGTGGCCCTGGCGGGCGGGCCGGTCGTTGGCATCGGCACGGCCCCGCGCTTTTTCACTTTCGCACACAGTCTGTTTTTCGTGGCCGGCTTCAGTCTGGTGTTTGTCAGTATCGGTCTGGTGTCAACGGCTTTCATCAGCGTCGTCGGCGGGCAA
>JAGWBD010000170.1 GCA_021296065.1 Anaerolineae bacterium | reverse complement strand
GTTGGGGGTCTGGTTGACCTCGCCAAGTGTCGTCAGGCGGCGACAGGCGCGCAGCGTCCAGGCATCGCGCCAGGATTCGCTTTCGTTCCACTGTTCGCATTTGCGGGCCGGCATCGATATTCCTGTACCTGGATCGACGCTGATTGTACCGGAATTCACACTGCCCGTCCTGCCCTGCACGCTGTATACTGTGACCCCGTTCCACCTATGCCTACGAAGGTTGGAAGGGGCTCCATGCCAAACAATTTATGGAATGATGAAGAAGCGGCCGGGCTGCCGGATCGGGATGGTCTTGTGTACCGCAGCAATATTCTGGGGCTGGACCGCGCCGTGGTTAACATCTTTGGCGGCAACACCAGCGCCAAACTGTGCATGGTCGATCATGTTGGACGTGAGCAGGAAGTGCTGGCCGTCAAGGCCTCCGGTTCCGATGTGTTGACCATCACTGAACCACAGTTCGCCCTGTTGCAGATGGACGAGATCGAGCCGCTCTACCAGCGGGATGAAATGAGCGACGAGGCGATGGTCGCCTACCTGGAGCGCACCTGGTTCGAGCAGGGTCGCCCGCGCCAGAGCATCGAGACCTTGCTGCACGCCTTTGTACCCCACAAACACGTCGACCACACGCACCCGGACGCCCTCATCAGTCTGATGTGCGTCGAGGATGCGGCGCAAGAAGCGCGTCGCGTCTATGGCGGCCGGGCCGCCTACGTGCCCTACATCCGTCCCGGTTTCACGCTCAGCAAGTGGATCGGCGGCATGGTGCGCGACAACCCAACCATCGAATGCGTGGTGATGGGCAAGCATGGTCTCGTCACCTGGGGCGATGACAGCAAGTCCTGCTACGAGAGCAGCATGCGCATCATTCAGGAGACTGAGGACTACCTGGCGGATCGGCGCAGGGGAAAGAAGGTTTTCGGTGAATTGAAGGTGCCGGGCCTTTCCCTCCAGAACCGTGAAGACATTCTTGCCCAGGTGCTGCCCGTCATTCGTGGCGCGGTGTCTTCCCGCCGCAGCGCCATTCTGCAGACAGACAGCAGTGACAGCGTGTTGCACATGATCGGCAGCGAAAAGACTTCCGAAGTCAGCCAGATCGGCGCCGCCTGCCCCGACCATCTGGTGCACGTCAAGCGCCAGCCGTTCTACGTCGACTGGAAACCGGCAGAGGGCGCGGACACCCTGTCCGACAGAATCCGCCAGGGCATCGCCGACTACGAGGAACGCTACGTCGCCAACTTCGAGGACAACAAAAACCCGGGCGATGAATTGCGCGACCCCGCGCCGCGGGTCATTCGATTAACACGGGCAAGGACGTCTCCAACGCCGATGTCAGCCGCCAGTTGTATCACCGCGCCATCGCCGTCATCGGCGATGCAGAGGCGCTGGGCGGCTTCGTCAGCCTGACGCCCAACGAGGCCTACAACATCGAGTACTGGCCTCTGGAGCTATACAAGCTCAAACTGGCGCCGCCCGACCGCGATTTCGCCGGCAAGGTCGTGCTCATCACCGGCGCCGCCAGCGGGATTGGCCGGGCCACGGCCCTCCGTTTGGCGCAGGACGGCGCGCACGTCGTAGTGGCGGACATCAACCGTGAGGGAGGCGAGGAGACGGTTGCCGCAATCGAAGGCAAGCACGGCGCGGGCCGGGCCATCTTCGCGCACACCGACGTCACCAGCGAAGCGGCTGTGCAGGACGCCTTGCGAAATACCGTCCTGAAATACGGCGGGCTCGACGTGCTTGTCAATAACGCCGGCATCGCCGGAGGCGCGCCGATCGAGGACACTTCGCTGGACATGTTCCAGCGCAACGTCGACATCCTGGTCACCGGCTATTTCCTGATGGCGCGCGAGTCCTTCAAGGTGATGAAGGCCCAGGGCGTTGGCGGCTGTATGGTTTTCGTCGGCAGCAAGAACAGTGTGGCGGCTGGCAAGGGTGCCGCCGCCTACAGCGCAGCCAAGGCCGCCGAGGTGCACATGGCGCGCTGTCTGGCCGAAGAGGGTGGCGCCCATGGCATCCGCGTCAACTCGGTGCTGCCGGACGCCGTCATTCGTGGCAGCAGCATCTGGGACGGGGAATGGAAGCAGGCCCGCGCGCAACAGTATGGAATCACGGTCGAGGAACTGAACGCCTTTTACGCCAACAGAAACGTACTGGGCACGGAAATTCTGCCTGAGGACATTGCCGAGGCCATCGCCTTCCTTGCCGGGCCCCGCGCTGCCAAGACCACCGGCACGATGCTCCCCGTCGACGGCGGTGTAACCAACGGTTACCTGCGTTGAATCAATGAGCTTCACACACGACACCTGGGTCGGCCCTTTCAGCTGGCGCTATGGCAGCGCGGACATGCGGCAACTGTGGTCCGAGGCCCACAAGCGTCGGCTGTGGCGCCGTATCTGGGTGGCGCTGGCAGAAGCGCAGTTTCGCGCCGGCCTGGTGCAGGAGGCGCAGGTTGAGGACCTGCGGGCCCACGCAAACGACGTGGACATCGATCGATCGCATGAGCTGGAAGCAGAGTTGCATCACGATTTGATGGCCGAGTTGCGTTGCTTTGCCGAGCAGTGTCCGACAGGTGGCGGCATTCTGCACCTGGGCGCCACCAGTATGGACATCGAGGACAACGCCGACGTCCTGCGCATGCGCGCGTCTCTGGGGCTGCTGGGCGATGTGCTGCGTGACCTGCTGCTCATCCTGGCGCAGCGAATTGATAAGGAAGCGGATCACGTTTGCATCGGCTGGACGCACCTGCAGCCGGCAGAGCCCACCACCATCGGTTATCGCCTGGCCGGCTACGCGCAGGACCTGCTGGCGGACTACGAAGCGCTTTGCGCGCTTCAGGACGGCTTGCGCGGCAAAGGCTTCAAGGGCGCGGTCGGAACGGCAGCCTCCTGGCAGCAGTTGCTGGAAGGCAACACACGCACTGCTGAAGAACTGGAAACCGACATCATGGAGCGACTTGGCCTGAAGGCCTTTCCCGTCGCTACCCAGACCTGCAGCCGCCGTCAGGACTGGCATTTTGTGAACCTGCTGGCCGGCAACGGGATGACGCTCTACCGTCTGGCCTTTGACCTGCGACTTCTGCAAAGCCCGACTGTCGGGGAGTGGGCGGAACCTTTCGCGGCCCGGCAGGTAGGCTCCTCGGCCATGCCCTTCAAGCGCAACCCGGTTAACGCCGAAAACATCGACAGCCTCGCCCGCTACCTCGCTGCCCTGCCGCGCGTGGCCTGGGACAATGGCGCCCACAACCTGCTGGAACGCACCCTCGACGACTCCGCCAACCGCCGCATTATGCTGCCCCAGGCCAGCCTGTGCTGCGAGGAGTTGCTTCGACGAACCTTGCGCATCCTGGCTGGACTGCGTTTGGACGACCGGGCCATACGCCTCAACCTGGAGCGCTACGGTCTCTTTGCGGCCACCGAACGCGTACTCATGGCAGCCAGCCTGGCCGGAGGCGACCGGCAGCACTTGCACGAAGTCATCCGCGGCCACAGCAT
>JAGWBD010000058.1 GCA_021296065.1 Anaerolineae bacterium | reverse complement strand
TTATGAGGTCGGGCGCGAGGAATTTCCCGAGGAAACGATTTCCTGGGATGAGGTGGCCAGCGAACACGGTGGCCAGGTGCCGGAAGACCGCATCCTGTTGCAGGACACCATCGCGGACATCATGTTCCAGAAGATGTTGCTGCGGCCGCGTGAGCACGATGTCATCGCCACCACCAACCTCAATGGCGACTATTTGAGCGACGCCCTTGCCGCAGAAGTGGGCGGCGTGGGCATTGCGCCAGGGGCCAACGTCGGCGACGAGGTCGCGCTCTTTGAGGCGACGCATGGCACGGCGCCCAAGTACACCAATCTGGACAAGGTCAATCCGGGATCACTGCTGTTCAGCGGCGTCATGATGCTGGAACATATCGGCTGGCAAGAGGCGGCGGACTTGATAGGCAACGCCTACGAGAAGACCCTGGCGCAAAAAGTCGTGACCTACGATTTTGCGCGTCAGATGGACGGCGCGACCGAGGTCGCCACCAGCGCTTTCGCCACGGCAATCATTGACAATATGGGGTAGGGCCCCCTGGCTGAGCGAATGAGAAGGGCGCGGCGGCGCCCTTTTCTTTTATCTTCGCGTGAGTAGTTGGCGCGCCAGCGAACGCAGGGTGAAGCTACGACGTCGCAGGCGCCGGGCCGGTTGCGGCAGTTTGTCGATTTGCGCCAGCTTCTTCATGATGGCAAGGCCCGTGCTGCCGAAGTGGAATTCCAGCAACAGGTCATCTTCGTTGGCGTGGAAAAAGTCCAGCACGGCGTCTGCAATTCCCCGCCAGACCACTTCCATGTTGGCGTTGTCCTTGCGCCGGCCCTGCATGAATGGCCCGGGATCCACGTCATCGAAAGCCAGGTAGCCACCCTGTTTCACAAGGGGGTAATACAGTGAGGTCAGTTTCGCAACGTGCCTCGGGGAGTGCAGGCTGTCGATATAGACGATGTCGATTCCACGCTCCAGTTCCGGCACATGGGAAAGTACGAAGTCCAGGTCCGCGTCATCCGTCTGGATGAAGGTCCACACCTCTGAATCAATCGCAGCCGAACAGTCGGCAATGTCCAGGGACACGAGTCTGCCAGCCTGTAGCTCGCAGGCATGGGCCAGCACCCCGCTGGACCAGCCTTCGTTCACGCCGCACTCCAGCACGAGGGGCGAGTCAAACTGCCGCACCAGCTGGTGCAGGCACATCAACTGGGTAGCCACCTTGCCAAAGACGCCTGGCGTACTATCAGCGTCGAAAACGTTCTCCAAATTGTAGTGTCGGGTCTGGACCATGGTCTGTTCCCTGACGTGGTCGGCGAGTGTGGCGCAAGCGCCGCGGGAACGCAAGACCATGCAATTGCCGCAAATGCCCTGATCGCCTGTAGAATTGAGACAATGCAGGCGCTGCGAGGTTTCGATGGTGCGTGGATTCCAGCCCACCTGGCTGATCATCCTGATTGCTATAGCCATTGTGTTTGCCGGCTGGTATCTTTGGCAGGGAGTGCAAAACTACCTGCGCAGCGGCGGTCTGGGAATTCAGGAAGTGACCCTGCAGGCCGTGCAGGATGCGAGCGCCACGGTCGTCCAGGAATTGACGCGCCGGGTGGTGTTGGCCCCGCCACCCACACGCACGCCATATCCCGAGTGCCAGCCCTTCGTGGTTGTGGTGAGTGAGGCGATCGTGCGCTCTTCGCCTTCTTTTGATGCGGGGATCGTACGTGCGCTCTTTGAAGGGGACGAAGTCTGCGTCATGTTTCCGGCGCCCTCGAATCCGGACTGGTTGCTGGTCGATGAAGAACCACGCTCGCGCCGCATCGAGTCCGTATACATGCACCGCTCCCTGTTGCGCGCCCTGAAGCCAACGGCAACTCCCGAGGACACGCCCACGCCTCTGTCCACAATTACACTGGACCCCCAACGCCTGACGATGGCGCCGACGGTTCCGTCGCTAACGCCTTCCCCTGCTCCCGCCGTCAGCCCGACCAGCGCCTTGCGGAACGCCTGATGCCGCAGGCATGTGATACATTCAAAACAGCCAACCATGAACGGGGACCGAACCATGCGCAGTGACCTTGAAATCGCCCGTCTGGCAGAACTGAAATCCTGTCATGAAATCGCAGCCGGGATGGGCCTTGAACCGGAGGATCTGGATCTTTATGGCTCGCCACACGTGGCCAAGCTCCGGCTCGAGGTTCTTGAAAAACTGCGTGACCGGCCTGACGCGAAATACATTGACGTCACGGCTGTCACGCCCACGCCGCTGGGGGAGGGGAAGTCAACGACCACAGTGGGTCTGGGCCAGGCCATGAAGCACCTGGGAAAGCGCTCGGTTGTGTCACTGCGGCAACCGTCAATGGGGCCGACTTTCGGCATCAAGGGCGGCGCGGCCGGTGGCGGTCATTCCCAGGTGGTTCCGATGGAGACTTTTAACCTGCATTTGACCGGCGACATTCACGCCGTGGCGGCGGCCAACAACCTGTTGGCCGCGATGATCGACAATCGGCTGTTGCGCGGCAACCCGCTGGACATCGATCCGGACAGCATCACCTGGCGACGCGTGCTGGACATAAACGACCGCGCCTTGCGCAATATCGTGGTGGGCATGGGCGGCAAGTGGAACGGTATGCTGCGCGAGACGGGCTTCGACATCGCCGTAGCCAGCGAGGTGATGGCCATCCTCGCTGTGACTACTTCCCTTCAGGACATGCGAGAGCGCTTCGCGCGCATCGTTATCGGCCAGAACAGCAAGCGTGAACCGCTCACTGCGGGTCAGATCGGCGCGGCCGGCGCCATGACGGTCCTGATGAAGGACGCCATCCGACCAAATCTGCTGCAATCGCTGGAAAACACGCCCGCTCTCGTGCACGCCGGACCCTTCGCCAACATCGCCCAGGGGAACAGCAGCGTGCTGGCCGACCTGATCGGCATCAAGTGCGGCGACTATCTCATCACCGAATCCGGCTTTGGCGCGGACATCGGCGCGGAGAAGTTTTTCAACATCAAGTGTCGCGCAAGCGGACTGCGACCGGATGCCGCCGTGCTAGTTGTGACAGTGCGCGCGCTCAAGTTGCACAGCGGGCGGCATCGCGTGGTAGCCGGCAAGGCGCTGCCAGCGGCCATGCTGGAACGAAACGTAGGGGACGTGGAACTGGGCGCAGTCAACATGGTGCGGCAAATTGAAAACGTGAAACGCCACGGCGTGACGCCTGTGGTGGCCATCAATGTTTTTGACGGCGACCATCCTGATGAACTGGACGCCATTCGGCGACTCGCGGTCGAAGCCGGCGCGCTCGGCGCCGCAACGGCCAGACACCATGCCAGGGGAGGAGCAGGCGCAGTGGAACTGGCGGAAATGGTCGTGAGCGCCGCGGAAACACCTTCGAACTTTCACTATCTCTATGAGCTTGAACAGCCAATTCGCGACAAGATTGAGACAATTGCGACACAAATCTATGGCGCCGCAGGGGTGCACTATGAAGCACAAGCCGCGCGCCAAATCGACGGCTATGAGGCCAATGGCTTCGGCGACCTGCCGATATGCATGGCAAAGACACATTTGAGCCTCAGTCATGATCCCAGGCTCAAGGGCGCGCCGTCGGGCTTTGTGCTGCCGGTACGGGAGGTGCGCGCCAGCGTTGGCGCGGGCTTTATCTATCCGCTTTGTGGCGACATGCGCACGATGCCGGGCCTGTCGGCGCATCCGGCCGCCGAGCAGGTCGACATCGACGGGAATGGCGAGATCGTCGGTCTCTTTTGATCACTCTGGATACAGGCATGTCTTGTCGGGTTGCGTCCGTCCACCAGCAGGCGAGTCAGGGTGAGTTGGGCACTTGCCGCAAGCAAACGCACGGGGAGGCGACTACGTGATTTATGACATCACGCGCCCGGTCCACGAAAACACGGCAGTCTGGCCAGGTGACCAGCCTTTCCGACTGCGCCCCACGCTGCGCATGGCCGATGGGGCAGTCGTCAACCTGACGTCTGTTGAGTCCACCCTTCACCTGGGCACGCACATGGATGCCTGGTTTCACTGCAACGACGAAGGCGCGACTGCGGCGGACATGCCGTTGGCAGCCTGTCTTGGGCCCGCGCGGCTCGTGACGGTACCGCGTCGAGATGGCCCGCTGGCGCCGGCTGATCTGGCGCATGTCTCGCTGGCGGGGGTCAAAAGGCTGCTGCTTCGTAGCAGGGTCAGCGAACTGGCGGAAGAGCAATGGCCGGAGACCTGGCCCTGGCCCGGCGAAGCACTGATAGAGCAACTGGCAAACAGGGGTCTGCGTTTATTGGGTCTGGATTCGCCTTCGGTGGATGCGGGCGACAGCGAAACCTTGCCGGGCCATCATGCCTTGCGACGGCATGACATCGTTACGCTTGAGAGTTTGTGGCTGCACGGGGTGCCGGATGGCGACTACGAACTGGTGGCCCTGCCGCTGCGCCTTGAAGGGGCCTGCGCTTCTCCGGTGCGCGCCATATTGCGCCCGCTTCCAGGCTGAGAATTCAAATTCATTTGCGCGGCAGCGCCGCCAGCACTGGCAAACCAAGCATCTCCAGGTCTTCTCGCGTGCGCAGGGCGGGGTCGAAGGTATGGGCAATCATCACCAGGATCAACCCCGCCACGAGGCCCAGCGCGACGCGCAGCAGAGGGGCCAAACGCTGGCCCAGCGGCACCGGGGCCGGGGAAATCGTCGGGGCATCAAGCAGGCTGACGGCGGCCGAGCCTTCAGCGAATTGCGGAAAATAGTTGCGGCTGGTGTTCTGCAACACATCCGCCGCCGCCGTGGCAATACGCATCAGGGACTGCGCATCAGGATGGTTGAGAAAAAGCTGCCCGATGCTGCGATGGTTGTCCGAAGCGATTACCAGCGCCGCGGTGTCGCCGCTTTCGACGCCCGGGGCAACGTCAAGTTCCCTGCGAAAGCTTTCTGTGCGCACCCAGGCGGCAATGGCGTGTACAGCCAGCTCGGATGCCAGCCAGACATCCTCCAGTCCGCTGTCCGCAGGCAGGGCATCTGTGGATTGCTGTGCGGCGCTGAAATGCAAAACGCTGCCGTAGCCACCGCTGCTTGCGCTCAATGCCGGCAGGGCAGGGAGCGTGGCGACGCCCGCCACCAACGTGGGTATGGCGACCAGCCACCACCAGCGTCGCAACACATCCACGATAGCCCGCAGTTCCATTGCATCACCCGGATTCATAGGGATCGCGCCATGCCATGGGCTCCTGTCTGCGGAATGCCGTCAGCGCCTGACTAACGAAAGCGCGTATTTTTCGCCGGAAAACGGCGGAATCGAAGCGCAGGGCATGAGCGCGAATGGCCTGGCTATCGTAGCGGGAGCTGTCCAGATTCGCCAGCACGGACGTCAGCGCATCGACGGACTGCTCGTGAAAAAGTTCGCCGCTGAGGCCGGGAATGACGGTATCCAACGCGCCGCCGGCGCTGAATGCGATGACTGGCCGGCCGGCGGCCTGGGCCTGTACCGGCGTGATGCCAAAATCTTCATGACCAGGGAAAAGAAAGGCACGACAGCGCGCCATCAATTCGGGCAGTTTGTCATCCGGCACGTAACCCAGGAATTCCACTGTTGGCCCGGCCATGGCGCGCAATCGGTCCAAATCGCGGCCCGTGCCTCCCACCTTGAGTGGAAGATTCAGACGGGTCGCAGCCCGCACGGCGAGGTCGATGCGCTTGTAGGGCACCAGTCGGGCGACCGTCAAAAAGTAGTCTTCACAGCGTAAAACGGGGCGAAAACGCTGCGTATCCACGGGCGGGAAGATGAGAGCCGAATCACGTTCGTAACAGTCCCTGATTCGCTGCCGGACTGCGCTGGAGATAGCGATGAAATGATGGACCCGCTGCGCCGATGCGTAATCCTGGCGGCGCAAGAGGGCGACCAGGGGGCGCAGCGCATGGCGCAGCGCGACCCCCAGTCGCTCGCGTTTAATGTATTCCTCCAGTTGCCACAGGAATCGCGTGGGCGTAAGGCAGTAGCAAATGTGCAGGGTCTGCTCGTCATGGCGCAGCGCCGTACAGAAACCGCTCTTGTTACTGAGAATGACGTCGTATTCCCTGAGGTGCAGGCCGGACCAGGCCAGGGGATACAGCGGCAGGAAGGGTTGATGGTGGCGGTGGATGCCTGGCAGCCGGTCCAGCCAGAGGGTGCGGATGTCCGCCGAGTTAATGTCAGCGGGCATGGAGTCGGGGTCGTGGATGCTGGCATAGACCGGGCTCTCCGGCCAGATTTGCAGCAGGGTCGCCAGCACGTCTTCCGCTCCCCCGACCTGATTTAACCAGTCATGCACCAGGGCGAGTTTCACGGCTGCTGCTCTTTCAACAACTCACGCAGCGGTTGGTAACTGCGGCGATGCAGTGGTGAAGGACCGTGCAGATCCAAAGCGGCTCGATGTACTGCTGTTCCGTAGCCCTTGTGACGCTCGAAGCCGTAGGCCGGGAATTCGAGCGCCAGCCTGCGCATTTGCGCGTCGCGCCAGGTCTTGGCAAGCACGCTGGCGGCCGCAATGCTGAGGGAACGGGCGTCCCCGTCAATCATGGTGACCTGGGGGCAACGCGAGACCATTTGTGGCCAGACCAGCGCATCGAGCAGCAGGCAGTCGGGTTCATAACCTGGACGGCGCTGACAAGCGTCATCGAGAGCGCGCTGCATGGCCAGATACGTCGCCTGCTCGATTCCCTGCCCATCGATTTCCAGGTTGCTGG
Organism: Anaerolineae bacterium; assembly: GCA_021296065.1. Classification (GTDB taxonomy): domain Bacteria; phylum Chloroflexota; class Anaerolineae; order Aggregatilineales; family Phototrophicaceae; genus JAGWBD01. Next base: position 5,331 of record JAGWBD010000058.1, on the reverse strand, counting down.
CCTGGCCGATGCCCCAGGTCCACGCCGCGCGCCGGATAGCTGATGCGGCGGTTTCCCGCTGCTGCAGGCTCATTACCTTGCTGTCACGCACGTCCGCCAGCGTTGCGCGCAAGCCCTTGCGCCCGGACGGAAGACTAACGGCGCCCACGCAAAGGGGGCCGGCCCATGCGCCCCGCCCGGCCTCATCCATGGCGAGAATGTGGCGATAACCGGCGCCCTGCAGGTGCCGTTCATGACCCAGGCCGGGCATAAAAACCCCGCTGCCAGTTGCGGTGAATCTGCTGGATTTCCAGAAGGATGTAGAGGGAATCGTAGATCAAACGCATGCGACTGTCGGCATCAAAAGACCATGTGACAGGCACTTCACGGATGTTGTTGCCGCGTTTGCGGGCAATGAAGAGCAGTTCAACGTCGAAGCCGATTCCCACCATTTGCTGTACGCTGAAAAGGTCGTCCGCTGCAGCCCGGTTAAACATCTTGAAGCCGCACTGCGTGTCCTGCATGCCCGGTAGTGCCGTCCACTGGATGATCCGGTTGAAGATGCGGCCCATCAAATGTCGGTGAAAGGGTTCGCCAATGCGCCGCGATTCCTGCCCTTCCCGTGTCGCAATCTGGACGTCGAAACCATTGCTGTGGGGCGGCAAAAAGTGGGCGATTTCCTCAATGGGCATGGAAAGGTCGGCGTCGCAAATGAAACGGAAGTCGCCGCAGGCAGCCTGCATGCCCACCTTGACGGCCAGGCCTTTACCGCGCACGCTGGCCTGAATGACCTGGGCCCAGTGATGCGAGGCGGCAAATTCACTGGCCACGGCCACTGTTCGGTCCGTGCTCCCGTTGTCCACGACGATCACTTCGGCTCCGTAAGGTTGCTGCTGCAAAAATGCGTCGATCTTTGCGAGACTTGCTGGCAGGCGCCGCTCCTCATTGTAGGCCGGGATGATGATGGAGAGCAGCTTGCCGCCGCCGTTTTCCTGCCCGGATTCTGTCATCAGGCAGACTCCCCGAGCAATTCCTCCAGATACTTCAGGGAAACCTGGCGACTGGCCTGGATGGCCGGGCGCTTGCGCAACATACGCGGCAGGCCGAACAGGCCGGACAGCATCCCCCGCAGGCGGGCCCGGGCTTCCGCGCCCCGCCACGCCACCAGCGCTTCGCAGAGCAGTTGCCACTGGGTGCCCAGGACCTTGTTTCCATACAATCGCCAAAGGTCCGGGGGATAATTTTTGGCGAGCAGATAGATCAGATTGCGTCCATCGAAATAGCTGGCGGTCACGCCGCCGCCCGTCGCCGACAGGTGGTGATAAACGATGGCGCGTGGCGCATAAACGCAGCGCCAGCCAGCCAGCTGGGCGCGCCAGCCAAGGTCAATGTCCTCGCATGAAAAGAAGAAGTCGTCGTCCAGCAGACCGATCTGGTCAAGCATGCTGCGACGGTAGACGGCCGCGCCACCGCAGGCGCTGAAAACATACTCCTCCCGTTCAAATTGCCCGCAGTCCTGCTGCCAGACGCCGCGGTTACTGGCGCGTCCGTCCAGCGAAAAGCAGTCGCCGGCCGTATGCAAGTGGTCGCGGCAGTCGAACAGCAGCATTTTGCTGGCCACGGCGCCGGCCTGGGGATGGCGCCGGAAAGCCGCCACGACTTCGCACACCCAGTCCGGATGCACTTCGGTATCGTTGTTGAGCAAGGCGAGCAACTCACCCCGGGCAACCCGCAGACCGGCGTTGCAGGCGCCGGTGAAACCACTGTTTTGCGGCAATTCAAGGAGTTGCACCTGCGGATAGTCGCGGCGCAGCAGGTCACGGGAGTCGTCCGATGAGGCATTGTCGACAACGATCGTCTCCAGCGCGCAGCAGCGTTGGCGGGCGAGGGATTCCAGACAGGTCGGCAAGTATTGCGCGCCGTTCCAGTTGGGGATGACAATTGAGAGCAGCGGGCCGGAAGCGTCTGGTGCGTTCATGACAGCCAACCCTCCTTTGACAGGAAGGCTTCGACCGCAGCCCGCCAGGGACGCAGGGTAATGCCCAGCAGGCGACCTGCGTGATTGACCAGGGCCGCATGCTCCGGCGGCGAGGCGGGACGCGGCCACTGATGGCTGCTGATTGCCTCGATCGGGACATCCGCAAGCCCGCTGCGATCAAATACGTAACGGGCGAACTGCAGGCGGGAGCATGCGCCTTCATTGACAAAATGGTAGGTGCCGTGACGGCCGCTGGCGACGAGGCGAACAAGCGCGGCGGACAGATCGTTGGTGTAGGTAGGGTTGGCGACCTCGTTACTGACCACGCGCACAGGTTTGCCCGAGCGACCTGCGCCCAAAACCGCCTGGATGAAGTTTCGTCCGCCATGAGCGAAGAGCCAGGCCGTACGCACGATGTAGTGGCGCGGGCAATGCGCAACAACCGACAGTTCCCCGGCGCGTTTGCTGTAACCGTAAGGGTTGCGGGGCGCAGGTGAGGCAAATTCATCCAGTGGCTGGATGTCGCGTCCGGAAAACACTTCGTTGCTGCTGATATAGGCAAGCTCTGCATCCACCGCTGCCGCGGCGAGGGCGACGTTCTGCGTGCCGAATCCATTGACCTGCAATGCCCGGTCCGGTTCGCGGGCGCAGCCATCGACGTCGGTCCAGGCAGCGGCGTGGATGACCAGCTGTGGTCTGTGATCTTGCAGCAAGCGCCGTGTGGCGGAAAAGTCGCAGATGTCGAGACGCTCCACGTCATCACCGACGACATCAGCGCCAATGACATCATGGCCGTCCCGGGCCAGGTCCCCGAGCAGCAGGCCTCCCAGATTGCCGGCAGCGCCTGTTACCAGAATTCGCATGCCAATCTCGTTTCAACTGGCGGCATTTTAGCACGGGCGCGGCATGGCGTGACAGGCGTTCAGCCGTCAGCAGCGGCCAGGCGCGCAGCGTATTGACGCTCGTACCAGTCCTGCCAGTCCCCGGCCTTGATGGAGCGCCACCACCACTCGTTTTCCTGATACCAGCGCACGGTTGCGGCGGCGGCTTCTTCAAAACTGTGCTCCCGTTGCCAGCCAAGGGCTTTCAGCCGTTCGCAGCGCATGGCATAGCGCCGGTCATGACCTTCGCGGTCAGGCACGTGGCGGACAAGCGACTCCGGCTTGTCCAGCAGCTCCAGAATGCGCCGGGTAATATCCAGATTGCGCGCCTGGTGTTCACCGGCAATGTTGTAGACCTGACCGCTTTCGCCGTGAAACAGGACGCAGGCAACAGCGCTGGCGTGATCATCGACGTGAAGCCAGTCGCGTTGCTGCCGTCCGTCACCGTAAAGGGGCAAGGCGCGCCCGTCGATGGCCTCGGTGATGAAGAATGGCATCAGCTTTTCCGGGTACTGATATGGCCCGAAAGTGTTGCTGCCGCGTGTAATGACCGTGTCCAGGTCATGGGTGACCTGCCATGCGCGCACCAGCAGTTCGGCGCCGGCCTTGCTGGCCGAATAAGGGCTGTTGGGCAGGTAAGGGTCCTCCTCCACGGAGAACGTGCCCGGCGCAATGTCACCGTAGACCTCGTCAGTTGAGACCTGGAGAAAGCGGCCAATCCCTGCGCGGCAGGCTTCGTCCAGCAGGACGTTCACGCCCAGCGTGTTGGTCCGTATAAAGGCGTCCGGCTCCAGGATGCGGCGGTGCACATGGCTCTCGGCGGCGAAATTGACGACGGTGTCAATGTCGTGCTCTTTCATGACGCTGGCGCAGTTTTCCCGGCTGGCAATGTCGCCCTGCACGAAACGGTAGTTGGCCTCGTCGCTGACAGGAAGCAGGTTTTTCAGGTTGCCGGCATAGGTCAGCAAATCGAGGACGATGAAGTTGAGATCAGGGTGACGCAGGACCATCTGGCGCACAAAGGCGCTGCCTATAAAGCCCGCGCCCCCTGTGACCAGGATGTTTTTCACGCCTTGCCGTCCTGCAGCAAGCCAGGAGGAACAATGTGCGGCAAAAAGTGGGCCAGGGCGTGGGCGACGCCATCCTGATTATAAGGGACGGAGACGAAATCCGCAGCAGCGCGCACCGCTTCGTCAGCGTTGCCCATGGCGACGCCGATTCCGGCCAGTTCCAGCATCTCGATGTCGTTCTCCCCGTCGCCGCAGGCCAGAACCTGTTGCGTTGTGTAACCCATGTCTTCGATCAGGGTAGCGAGGGCGCCGCCCTTGCTGGTCCCCGTTGGCAGGACTTCAACCATGATCGTCAATCCAGGTTGCAGCACCTGGGCGCGGTCGCCCAGGGCCTCTTCAAGTTTGGCGCGCAGGTCGTTCATTTTGTCGGGGTCCATGACGTCCATGGCGGCAAACTTGTTGATCGGCACGCGTTGCGTCAACGCCGCCAGCGAATCGCACTGTCGGGGACGCGGCTCGCCATACATGACCAGCAGTTCGATGTTTTTGTCGAAGCGCACGACCCAGGTGTCCGTGCCGGAATAGGCAATGAAGGCGATGTCCTCATCTACCAGACCCACCACCTCCCGGGCCAGCCCGGCATCAAGAAACTGCTGATGGCGAATACTGCCATCCCCGTTGTGGGTGACCAGGCCCTGCACGTATATGCCTGGCGACTGCAATCCAAGTTGCTCGATGATATTGAGCGCCGAACCGCGCGTCCGGCCCGTGGCCAGCACGATTTCGATGCCGGCATCGCGTGCGGCGATCAGTGCCTTGCGGTTGGTCGGGGATATTCCGGAGCGGGGATCGTAAAGCGTTCCGTCCAGGTCCAGGGCGATCAGTTTAATGTCCGGTTTCATCAGGGAATCCAAACGCTGCTGTGGTCACCAAGGTTCATGCGCAGGGCCTGCGGTTTGCCGACCGCCCGCTGGACGTTGACGTGTCGCCCGACCAGTGTGTCTTGCAGGCGCGCGGCGATGTCGCAGACCCTGCTGTGCTCAAGAATGATGCTGCGTTCGATCTCGGCATTTCGCACGCATACATCGTGATAAATGCTGGTGAAGGGGCCGACAAAACTGTTTTCGATGATGGTGTTGCAGCCCACGATGCTGGGTCCGCGTAGCACGCTGTTGCGTATTCTTGCTCCGGCCTGCACGCTGACGCGTGAATCGACCTCCGAATTTTCGATAGTGCTGTCCGGCGCGATGGTTGGCGACAATTCGCTGAGGACGTGGCTGTTGGCTTCCAGCATGTCGGTCGCCTTGCCGGTATCTATCCACCAGCCGTCGTGGACGTGCGGCGCGACGTGGTAACCCGCGTCAATCAGCCATTGAATGGCGTCGGTAATATCCAGTTCGCCACGCGCCGACGGTTGAATGGCCCTGACCGCCTGATGCACATGATGATCAAACATGTAGATGCCAACCAGCGCCAGATTCGT
>JAGWBD010000169.1 GCA_021296065.1 Anaerolineae bacterium | reverse complement strand
CATTCGACGAAGCCGACGACCTGGCCGGCGTTTCCCTGAGCTAGCTTTGTTTCGAAGCTCCGGCTGAAACCCTGAACCAAACCCGCAACACGCAGCCCGCCATCTTCGTCACCAGCATTGCCATCCTGAGAGCCCTGCAACATGCGTTGCCTGACGAGCGGCCAACGATGGTCGCCGGTCACAGTTTCGGGCAAATCACAGCCCTAATCGCCGCCAACGCCATGAGTTTTGCCGACGGGTTCGCATTGGCCCGGGAACGCGGTCGTCTCATGGACGAGGCGGACAGTCGCGCGCCCGGCGGCATGGCGGCGCTGCTGGGCCCGGACATTGAGGCCGTCCAGAGTCTGGTTGATCGGGCACGCGCACAAACCGGGGGCGTGCTGGTGGTCGCCAACGACAATTGCCCCGGCCAGACCGTCATTTCAGGTGACAACGACACACTTTCAGTCGCGCTGGATCTGGCGCCGCAAATTCGCGCCCGCCGTTCACTGCGCCTGCCGATCAGTATCGCCGCGCATTCTCCACTTATGGCACCGGTCAACGCGGAGTTTGCCGACCATGTGCGGGCGACGCCGATGCAAGACCCGACGGTCCCGGTCTACGGCAATCTGGGCGCAGTGCCCCTGACTTCGGTGGCGGACAATAGCGCCGAACTGGAGGGTCAACTGACAGCCGGTGTGCGCTGGCGCGAGTCGGTGGAAAACATGATTGCGGATGGCACAATCCGTTTCCTGGAGTTGGGTCCGGGCAGCGTCCTGACCGGCCTGCTGCGACGCATTGACCGCAAGGCCAGCGGAACGGCGGTCAACAGTGCGGAAGCCCTGCATCAACTGATTGACGGCGGTTCCTGAAACCTTTCAATTGCCCTGCAAGGCCGGGATCACCTGTTCGCCGATAAGGCGAATGCCGCGTGCAGAATCGATGCCTTGCGGCGTACCGAATTCCACCCGCGTGGCGCCCGCGTCATAAAGCCGTTCCGCCTGGTCAATCAGGTCCTTCGCATTGCCGGAAAATGCGAAACGGTCCAGCAGGTCATCGGAAATCAGGCCCGCCGCGCCATCTTCATCGCGCGTTTCAAAGAGCGACTGCAGGCGGTCGACCAGCTCTGGCTCAACCTCCACCGTCGGATCCAGCCTGGACACGATCGGCAGATACATGGCCACACTGCGACGGGCGGCAGCCCGCGCCAGGTCGCGGTCCTCGTCCGCCACACAGACCGCCCCGATGGCCAGCGCCACGCTTCGGGGCCTGCGGGCAGCGAGTCGCTCCCCCCGCCCAATCCATTTCTGCACAAGAGGCAACATCGCCGGGTTTGTGCTGCCGCCAATCTTTACCTCATCGGCGACCTCACCCGCAAGAGCGCAGAGCCGCCGGCCCCAACTGCCGATCAGGATCGGGACGTGTGTACCGGCTGGCAACGCCCAGGGAGAATACGCATGTTCCGCCAGGGAAAACAAGTCGCCCGCCAGGCCGCCTGTGCCTCCTGACAGCATGTATCGAATGACGGCCACGCCTTCGCGAATGGCCTGCAAGGGTCGTTCCGGCTCGCGCACGCCATAATCGCCCAGCCAACCGCCTCGCACCAGCCCCACACTGACGCCGCCACGCGCCAGCTGCGCCACAAAAGCGGTATCGGCCGCGATATCCACCGGCGTCATGCGCGCCAGCGACACACCGGCGGGACCGAGGCGCGCCCTGCGCAAATGCGGCGCCATCATGGCCAGTGGCAGGTAGGAAGGTGTATAGGGCAAATCGCAGTAGACATGGACAACGTCGACGTCGTATTGGTCGATCAGTTGCGCCAGTGCGACGTACTCCGCCGGAGTCTTGTCGGTCTGAACGCCTAGTGCGACCTGTCTCATGTCAGTTCGTCGCTGTCCAGCAGCCGCCGTTCGCGTCGTTCCATGCGCATGATCAGGCGTTCTTCGGGGTCCGGGCACATCACGTGCGAATCCTGGGCCAGCCAGTCGTTTTCGTCCAGTTCTCGTTGTTTCGCAGCAAGGAAGGGAACGACGGAGGCAAGCGCATAAATGCAGAAATGCTTGCCCTCCGGAATGCGCAGACGGCTGCTTTCGGTCAATTCAAAATAATCTCCGACCTGCATGCCACAGACCGACTCACCTTCGATATCAACCACCGTAACGCGCAGATCATACAGATGAAACTCGCGACTCATAGGCCGCCTCCCCGGAACCAGGGCAAGACCTCGCGGCCGATCAATTCAATTGCT
>JAGWBD010000011.1 GCA_021296065.1 Anaerolineae bacterium | reverse complement strand
CTGAAAACACTCCAATTTGGATTTCTACTTTCCAGACAAATAGGATGGTGGAAATGTTGATGAGTACTGTATAGCCAATCCGGTTCCAGATGATCTGGTTGACGGGAATGCGCCATTCGAGCGAGCGGCCGAAGTCGCCGCGCAGCACAATGTTGCCGATCCACTTGAAATAGCGGTTGGGTATCGGTTCGCCGAGGCCGTAGGACACGCGCATCTGCTCAAGACGCTCTTCGGAGACGATATCGCCCTGTTCGGCAAGGGTGGCCGCGAAGGACGTCAGGTAATCGCCAGGCGGCAACTCAATGATAATGAAGGCACGACCGAGATGGCGGCCATGGTAAAGACTGCAATGATGGCGCGGCGAACAATGAAGCGAAGCAAGGTCAGGCGCTCCCGGCCAATTTTCGGCGACGGCGGAGGTTTGTCATTGGGGCAGACCCGACAAGTTTCCGGTTTCGAGGTCGGCTTCCTGCGGTTTCGTCAGGTGCACGCCGGCGGTCAACATGGCCTCGAAAAACATGGGCAGCCAGTAGTGGAACTTCTCTGGCGTCGCGCCCTGGGCGGTGAGCAGTACCTGGAAGTTGTGGCGGTAGAGGCCGCGTACCCAGCGCTTGTGACGCTGTCCGCCATCATCAAAGCAATAACGCGCCTGCAGGTGGATGCGGGGGCCATAGAGGACTTCCTGCTCGCGTTCTTCAATTTCGACGCCGGGCAGGGCCTCAATGGCGCCGAAAAAGCCTTCGGCGATGGCGCCCTCGTCTTCCGCCGTGATGTCGAAACCGAGATCGACGAGCTGGGCGGCGAAGACAGTCTGGTCATCGTCGGCGTCGGGGCCGTAGACGACACCCTCACGCCCGTCATCCCAACTGAACTGGTGCCAGTCGATGGGGATGAAAAAGGAGTAGTTGTCGTGTCGGTGCCAGTGCAGGCCGCGAAACACCGGTCGTTCCTTGTCGGACAGTCCTGGCATGGGCGCACTCCTGACCACTGCGCCAAGGTTACTGCATTCCGGGAAATGGCACAAACCGGCAAGGCAGCGCCTTGTCGCTGCTTCCGTCCATTTGGATGTTTGCCCTGCAAGCGAAACGTGCCTGAAACGGCAAGGTCATCGATGACAAATTCTGTGAGTGGCGATTGCTTCAGGCCCTGACGCCCTTGCCAGGGCCGCGCAGGCGGGGGTCGAGGACGTCGCGCAGGCCGTCGCCGAGCAGGTTGAAGCCCAGCACGCCGGCCATGATCGCCAGACCGGGGAAGACCATCATCCACGGGGCGCGCTCGGCGAGAGCGCGGCTCTCGCTGAGCATGACGCCCCAGCTGGCGGCCGGCGGGCGCGTACCAAGGCCAAGGTAACTCAATGCGGCCTCCGTCAGCAGAGCCCAGGAAAGCGCCAGACTGACCTGCACGATTAATGGCGCGACAATATTGGGCAGTATGTGACTCAGCAACACGCTGAAGGGACGCAGCCCCAGGCAACGGGCGGCGAGCACAAAGTCCAGCTCCTTGACCGAAAGCACCGGCCCGCGGGCGACCCGGGCGAATATCGGCAGGTAGACGATGGCGATGGCCAGGGCGCTGTTGGCCGGGCCCGGGCCCAGCACCGTGACGATCACGAGGGCCAGCAAAAGGGCCGGAAAAGCGAACAGGATATCCATCAGACGCATGAGCAGGTTGTCAACGCGGCCACCGGCAAAGCCCGCCAGGATGCCAAGCGCGGCGCCCAGTCCGCCGGCCAGGGCCACGGCTGTAACGGCCACCCGCAGCGAGACGGCGGCGCCGCTGATCAGACGGCTGGCGATATCCCTTCCAAACAGGTCGGTCCCGAGCGGGAAATCCGCGGTGGGCGGCGCAAGGCGATGACTCATGAATTGCTCGGCCGGCAGGCGCGGCGTGAGTCCCAGCAGGCCGGCCAGGGCCACCAGCAGGAAGGCCAGCACCAGCAGCAGACCAAAGGCGCCGCTGCGGTTGCCGGACAGGCGACGCAGCAGACTGCCGCCGCGTTGAGACGAAGCGGGCGCAGGGATGTTTTTACTCATGGCGGGCGAGGGCGATGCGCGGGTCAACGAGGGCGTAGAGGAGGTCGATAGCGAGGTTCAACAGCAAAAAGACGAGCGCCACAAACAGGGCCACGCCCTGCACCAGGGCGTATTCGCGCTGGCCGATGGCGTTGATGGTCAGGCGTCCCAGGCCGGGCAGGGCGAATATCTGCTCGACAATGAAGGCGCCGCCAAGCAGGTAGCCGAACTCGATACCGACAAGCGTGAGCACCGGAATCAGGGCGTTGCGCAGGCTGTGATGCAGGATGACGTGGCGCTCCGCCAGGCCCTTGCTGCGGGCGGTGCGGATGTAGTCCTCGCGCAGCACTTCCAGCAGGGACGAGCGCGTCATGCGCATGATGGAGCCGCCGAAAGCGAAGCCGAGGGTCAGGGCGGGAAAGAAAAGCTGTTGCAGGTTGCGCAGGGGGTCTTCGTGCAACTGGACGTAATCGCCGGCGTTGGGCAGCACGCGGAAGACCACGGAAAGAATGAAAATGATCAGGGTGCCGAGCAGGAAGTTGGGGATGGCGAGGCCCAGCAGGGCGAAGAGACGACCGGCGAAATCCAGCCAGGTGTTGTGGCGCAGCGCGGCCAGCAGACCGAGCGGCAGGCCGGTCAGCAAGGCCAGCAGCATGGACAGCAAGGCCAGCTCGAGGGTCAGGGGGAAGCGGCTGAGAATGAGCTGCAGCACGGGCTGGCCGTGGCGCACGCTGTGGCCGAGGTTGCCGCGCAATGCCTCGCCGAACCAGACGAAATACTGCTCCACGGGAGGCTTGTCGATGCCATAGTAGCGCTCAAGGGCGGCGCGCTGGGTCTCGGTGAGCATGCCGGCCTCGGTGCCCAGAGTCGCGCTGATGATGTCTCCGGGGATGAGGCGCATGGCTGCGAAGACCAGGATGGAGACGCCCAGCAGGGTGGGCAGCAGGGCGAGCAGACGGCGGGCCAGATAGCGGGGCATGGGGCTGCGACTGTAGCGCCGCGGCGGAGGCGCTGCAATGCGGGGTGACGACGCCAGGAATCCCGAAGAGATTGACGCAGGCCTCAGGCGAATTTGACGATACACTGGTAGCAGGCGCAAGCCGGAAGTCAGGAGAAGACGATGAAGACGACGCTGAACGGGACGGAAAACGGCTGGCAGCGAGTGGCCAGTTACGGCGAGCTGGAGAAAACGGGTCAGTTGACGGTGCAGGCCGGTGAGCAGACGCTGGCGCTGGTTTTGCACGAGGGCCAGGTATTCGCCATCGACAACCGCTGCCCGCACATGGGCTTCCCGCTTGACCGCGGCACCGTGCGCGACGGCATTCTGACCTGCCACTGGCATCACGCGCGCTTCGACCTGGCCAGCGGCGGCACCTTTGACCTGTGGGCCGACGACGTGCCGGCCTTTCCGGTCGACCTGCGTGAGGGCGAGCTGTGGGTCAACACGCGGCAGAACGGCTCTCGGCACGCCCGGCAGTGCGAACGCCTGGAAGTGGGTCTGGAGCGCAACCTTTCATTGGTGATCGCCAAGGCGGTGCTGCTGCAGGAGGCGCAGGACGACCCGGCCGGGCCCTTCCGCGCCGGCCTGACCTTTGGCACGCGCAACCGCCTGGATGGCTGGGGGCAGGGCCTGACGATCCTGACCTGCATGCAGAACATGTTGCCGCAACTGGAAGCGGATGAGCGGCCGCGGGCGCTGTATCAGGGCCTTTCTGCCCTGGCCAACGAAGTCAGCGGCGAGCCGCCGCGCTTCGCTATCCGGCCGCTGCCGGGCGCCGGACGCGACATCGAGACGCTGAAGGTCTGGCTACGGCAATTCGTCGAGGTGCGCGACGAGCAGGGCGCGGAACGCTGCGTCATTTCCGCGCTGGAAGCCGGCGCCACGCGGCAACAGATGGCCGACATGCTCCTTGCCGCCGTGACCGACCACCGTTACATCGACGTCGGCCATCCGGCGGATTTCACCAACAAGGCCTTTGAGGCGCTGGACCACGTCGGCGACGAGTACGCCGCGCCGGCCCTGACCTGCCTGGTGCGCGGCTTTGCGCAAGCCACGCGCATGGAAGAGGACAACGCCTGGCGTTATCCGATTGACCTGGTGGAGTTGCTGGAGGCGGCCTTCGAACTGCTGCCGGAAGCGCTGGCAGCCGGGCAAGGGAAGACCTGGACGGGCCGCATTGCGCTGGCCGCGTTGATCCTGGAGGACGACCCGGCCGCCACGCTGGAGGCGATGCTGGAGGCACTGCGAGAAGGCGCGACGATGGTGGAGTTGGCCTCGACGGTCACTTACGCGGGGGCCCTGCGCATCGCCCGCTTCCACACCAGCAATGAATTCGGCGACTGGGACACGGCTCTGCACAGTTTCACCTTCGCCAACGCCATTGAGCAGGGCCTGCGACGCGCGCCCTCGCTGGAACTGTTGCGCGGGGCGCTGGACGCGGCCATGAGCGTCTACCTCGATCGCTTCCTGAATATCCCGGCGGCGCGTCTGCCGCGCCCGAATGGCGCATCGGCGCCGGCGGAGGAGTCGCTGGCGGCGCTGCCGGAACTGCTGAACAACCAGCAGCAGGTCAACGAGGCCGGTGGGCTGGTGGCCGACTACTTCCACGCGGGCGGCGAGGCGGGGCCGATGCTGGCCATGCTGGGTCGGCTGCTGCTGCGCGAGGACCGCGACTTCCACACGATCCAGATGGTCGAGGCGGCCATGCGGCAAATCCAGTTACTGGGGCCGGGCGAGGAAGGTACGCACGTGCTCGTGGCGGCAGCGCGCTATCTGGCGGCCCATGCGCCGACGGTGCGCGCGCAGGGCCAGACCTGGCGCGTCGCGCGGCGTCTGCACCGCGGCGAGAGTCTGTTCGAGGGGTAGGGGTAACGCCCTTTGTTTTGGCCCCTTTTCCCGCCGGGATTGGGGGCTTGTTTTTTCATTCGGGCCGTTGCGGTCCCGGACAAGCTACTTCACGTAATCCAGCACGAGGACGCGGGTGCTGTCGGGCAGGGAGCCCTGGGTGATGACCGCCTCGTAGTCAAGGGCGAAGTCAACTTCCTCTTCCTCGTTGAATAACTCCAGGAAGCTGGACACCCAGTAGATGCCGCGCGGGCGGTAACTGAGCGTGCGGAAGTGCATCGGCACGACCAGTTTCGGCTGCGCCGCGCGAATGACGGTCATGAGATCGTCGAGTTCGATGGTGGGGTGGCCGCCGGTGAGCGCCAACAGGACGTCGAGGTCGCGGAAGAAATCGATCTGCGCCGCCGTCAGCGGGTTGCCGACGTCGCCCATGTGGCCGATGCTGACGCTATCGACCTCAAAGCGGTACATGCCGTTCTGGTCGGGGTCGTGGAAGCGGTGATTGAGCGCTTCCATGGCTTCGATGCAATGAAAGGTGATGCCGTGTGAACTCTGCTCTCCGCCGGCGCGGGCCACGTCCAGCGCGGTCAATACCTCGGGCTCGCCGGGGACGAGGTCGGCGCGGCAGTGAAAGTCGTCGTTGTCGGAAGAGCGGATGACGACGTCGGGCGCCTCCTGCACCGGGCAGTAGCCGGACGTTTCCGGCGTGTAGGGATCGGTCACGACCATCGTGCCGTCGTCGGCGGTAACCAGGAAGCAGGCCTGACCGTACCATTTGAGTTTCATCACGTTCTCCCGGGGAATGACTGGCAGGGACATTCTACAGTGTTTTACCCTCACCCCCCAAACCCCCTTTCCCGATGCAATGGGGCGCCGGAATGACCGGACAATTCAGGGGAGCGCGTGTCCTGGCTACACATCCGCGGAAAGTGATGCGGGCGACTGTTTCGGCTGCGGCAAGGGCGGATCTTGCTATAATCGCAGGCGTGTCCCGCAGAATTATGTCAGGTTGCCCCTGATGGATCGCCTTAACCCTCGACGGTTGCCGGTTCAGCGCGACCGGAGTCACCGGTGCTGAACGCGGTCCTGGCCGGGTTTGTGCTGGCCTTTGCCGCACCCCAGGTGGCGCGTCATTTGCCGCGCCAGGCGGGCACCATCGCGGCGCTGCTGCCGGCGGGAATCTTCGTCTGGCTCCTCAATCAGGCGGAAATGGCGCTGGGGCCGGGCGTTGTGGAGCGCTGGCCCTGGTCGCCGCTGCCCGGCGTCACCCTGTCCTTCCATCTGGACGGCCTGTCGCTGCTGATGGCGTTGATCATCAGCGGCGTGGGCGCGCTGATCCTGATTTACGCGGGCGCTTACATGCAGGGCCAGGCGCAGGCCGGGCGGCTCTACGCGCTGCTGCTGGCTTTCATGGCCTCGATGCTGGGCCTGGTGCTGGCGGACAATCTGATCGCACTGTTCATCTTCTGGGAACTGACCAGCATCACTTCCTTCCTGTTGATCGGCTGGCATTATCAGGAGGAACGTTCGCGCGCTGCAGCGCTGCAGGCGCTGATCGTTACCGGCGGCGGCGGTCTGGCGCTGCTGGCCGGCCTTGTGCTCATCGGTCTGGTCAGCGGCACCTGGGAAATCGCGGGACTGGCGGCGCAGGCCGGCACGCTGCAGGACAGCGGCCTGTACCTGCCGATCCTGCTGCTGCTGTGGCTGGGGGCGGCCAGCAAGTCGGCGCAGTTCCCCTTTCACTTCTGGTTGCCGGGCGCCATGGTGGCCCCCACGCCGGTCAGCGCCTACCTGCACTCGGCGACCATGGTCAAGGCGGGCGTGTATTTGCTGGCGCGTCTGAGTCCGGCGCTGGGCGGGACCCAGGAGTGGAGCCTGCTCTTCATGGTCACCGGACTGGTCACACTGCTGCTGGGCGGCTGGTTGTCGCTGAAGCAGGACGACATGAAGCGCATGCTGGCCTACTCGACGGTGAGTTCGCTGGGCCTTCTGGTGACCTTGCTGGGACTGGGTACCAAACTGGCGGCGGAGGCGGCCGCGCTCTATCTGCTGGCGCACGCGCTCTTCAAGGGGGCATTGTTTATGGTGGCGGGCGCCATCGACCATGCCAGCGGGACTCGTGACCTGCGGCGGCTGCGCGGTCTGGCGGGCGCATTGCCGACGGGCGCGCTGGCGGCGGGGCTGGCCGGTCTGTCGATGGCCGGCATTCCCTTGCTGGCAGGCTTCGCGGCCAAGGAATTCATCTACGAGGCGGCGCTCTTCAGTGGCGGCAGCGTCTGGTTGCTGACCCTGCTTTTGCTGGCGGGCAACGTCGCCTTCGTGGTGGTGGCCCAGCAGATGACGCTGCGCATCTTCAGCGGCGCTTCGCTGCGTTTCGAACACTTTCACGCGCCGGGCGTCGGCCTGTGGGCCGGGCCCCTTGTCCTGGGCGCGCTGGGACTGGCACTGGGCCTGTTGCCAGAAGTAACGGCGACGCTGGCCGGTGCGGCCGCGCGCGCCATCTACGGCGCACCGGTGACGATTCATCTGTTCGTGTTGCCGGACAGCGTCACGCCCATGCTGCTGCTGAGCGCGTTGACCATTGTCGCCGGTATATTGCTCTACCGACGTCGTACGAAGCTTGAACCCTGGCTGAACTGGCTGGACCAGGGCGCACGTCTGGGGCCGGAAAACGCCTTCCGACGACTGGTCGGCGGACTGCCGCGCTTTGCGGAACGCGTGACGGATATGCAGCAGAACGGGCGTCTGCGTTCCTACGTCATGTGGGTTGTGGGTGCGTGGCTACTGCTGCTTGCCCTGACCTGGCTGCTGCGCGGGGGACCGGGCGTGCCGTCGGACCTGCTTGCGCGTCTGGCGGACCTGCGCTTCCACGAGCTTGTTCTGGTCGTGGTGATTCTGGCGGGTCTGGCCAGCGTGATGCAGGCCAACACGCTTTTGACGCTGATCGTTTCCCTGGGCGTGGTGGGTTTCGGCACGGCCATCGTCTTCATCCTCTTCGGCGCGCCGGATTTGGCCATGACGCAGTTTTCAATCGAGACTCTGGGCGTCATTCTCTTTGTTCTGGTGCTTTACCGCCTGCCGGGCATGGTGCGTCTGTCGCCGCGGCGCACGGTCCTGCGCGACAGCGTCGTAACGGGCCTGGCCGGCGCCGTGGTTACGCTGATGATTCTGGTCATCACCGATGTGCCGCTGGTCTCACCGCTGAAGACCTGGTTTGCCGATGCCAGCGAGCCGCTGGGGCACGGCCACAACGTGGTCAACGTCATTCTGGTCGACTTTCGCGGCTTTGACACCATGGGCGAAATCACCGTTCTCGGCATTGCGGCCATCGGCATTTTTGCCTTGCTCAAGTTGCGCCCCGGCCGCGGCGGAGAATCGAAAGCCGGGGATGGAGAGGGCAGGACATGACCTCGATCATTCTGGTGGTCGCGACGCGGCTGATTTTTCCGCTTATGCTCATGTTCTCGCTGTTTCTGCTCTTGCGTGGCCACGACGCGCCGGGCGGCGGTTTCGTCGGCGGCCTGATGGCGGCGTCGGCCTTTGCGCTCTTTGCCTTCGCTACCAGCGTGACGCGTGCGCGTGACGCGCTGCGGCGCAGCACCTTCCGCCTGATAGGCGTCGGCCTGCTCTTCGCCTTCATCAGCGGCCTGCCAGGTCTGTTCGCCGGCAGCCCATTTCTGACGGCCATGTGGACCTCGGCCGAGGTGCCGGTCATCGGCAAGCTGAGCAGCGTGCTGCTGTTTGACACGGGCGTGTTGCTGGTGGTGGTGGGCGTGACGCTGACGATCGTGTTTGCCATGGCCGAGGCGGACGAGGAAGAGGAGGAGTAGGGTGGAGGTTGCGCTGGCGATCGTGATCGGTGCGCTTTACGCGGCCGGCTTGTACATGATGCTGCGGCGCAGCATGGTCAAGCTGATCGCCGGCCTGGTGCTGCTGGGTTACGCCAGCAATTTGCTGATATTCGTGGTCAGCCGACTGACGCGCGCCAGCCCGCCGCTGGTGCCGGAAGGGGCGCACAGCGTCGCTGAACCTTTCGCCGATCCCGTGCCGCAAGCGCTCATTTTGACGGCAATCGTGATCGGCTTTGGCCTGCAGGCCTTCGCCCTGGTGCTGGTCCGACGCGCTTTCCAGGCGGTAAACAGCGACGATCTCGACCAGGTGACGGCCAGCGACCGGCCGGACCTGCAGGCGTGACCGGCCCTGAAATGGAGGACTGACTGAACACGCTGCTGGTGCTGCCGATCCTGATTCCCTTTCTGATGGCGATTCTGTCGATCATCAACTGGGGCAATCGCGTCCTGCACCGTTTTCTGGCGCTGGCGGGCAGTGTCGGGCTGCTCTTTGCGGCGCTGGCCCTGTTGACGACGGTGAGCGAACAGGGCATTCTGAGCAGCAACACAGGCGACTGGCCGGCGCCCTTTGGCATCGTGCTGGTGGCGGACCTGCCGGGCGCCATCATGGTGCTGATGGCGGCCATCGTCGGCCTTGCCGTGCTGGTGTATTCCACCGCCAGCCTCGACGAGGCGCGCGAGCGCTTCGGCTACTACCCGCTTATCCTGATTCTGCTGATGGGCATGTGCGGCGCTTTCCTGACGGGCGACCTGTTCAACCTCTACGTGTGGTTCGAAATCATGCTGATCGCCTCCTTCGCCCTGCTGGCGCTGGGGGGCAGCAGGGCGCAACTGGAAGGCTCGGTCAAGTACTTCGCGCTTAACCTGCTGGTCTCGGCCTTCTTTCTGACGGGGATCGGCTTTCTCTATGGCATGACCGGTTCGCTCAACATGGCGGCGCTGGCGCAGGCGCTGCGCGCGGCCGGGCCGGAGCAACCGGTGACGACGGTGGCAATCTTCTTCATGATCGCCTTTGGCATCAAGGCCGCCATGTTTCCGCTCTATTTCTGGCTGCCGGCTTCCTACCACACGCCACCGGTGGCGGTCTCGGCCATCTTCGCCGGCCTGTTGACCAAGGTCGGCGTTTACGCCATGATTCGCATGTTTACGTTGCTCTTCGTGCAGGACACGGCGTGGACCCACGGACTGCTGCTGGTCGGGGCGGCGCTGACCATGCTCAGCGGCGTACTGGGGGCGGTGGCGCGGCGCGAAATCCGGCGCATCCTGTCATTCAACATCATCAGCCACATCGGCTATATCGTGCTGGGCCTGGCGCTGTACCGGCCGCTGGCGCTGGCCGGCGCCTGGCTTTACCTGATTCACCACGTCATCGTGATGGCCACGCTGTTTCTGGTGAGCGGCATCGTGCAGCGGGTGGGCGGCTCCTTCCGACTGGCGCGCCTGGGCGGCCTGTATCAGAGGCATCCGGGCCTGGCGCTGCTGTTTCTCTTGCCGGCGCTGGCGCTTTCCGGCGTGCCGCCACTGTCGGGCTTCTGGCCCAAACTGGTGTTGTTGCAGGCCATGCTGCAGGACGGACTGTGGCTGTTGGCGGCGATTGCGCTGCTGGTCAGCCTGTTGACGCTGTTCTCAATGATGCGCATCTGGGTCGGGGCCTTCTGGAGCCAGGCTCCCGCAGGTGTGGTGACGCCCGCGCCCATGGCCAGCGTCGAGCGGCGCATGCTCTACGGACCGGTGCTGGCGCTGTTGGCCCTGACCATCGCCATCAGCGTTTTCTCCGGCCCTGCCTTTGAACTGACTCAACGGGCGGCGGAGCAACTGCTCAACCCGCAGCAATATATTGTGGCCGTGCTGGGGGAAAGCCCGTGAACTGGTTGTTGCTGCATGTCATGCTGGCCCTGATCTGGGCGGCCCTGAGCGGCGAACTGACGCCGGTCAACGTCGCCGCCGGCTTTGTGGTGGGCTTTCTTGTGCTCTTGCTGGCGCGCGACGCCCTGGGCTGTCAGCGTTACGTCTCGCGTGTGCCGCGGGTGCTGCGCTTTGCGCTGTACTTTTTGGCGATGCTGGTGCAGGCCAACCTGCGCGTGACCCTGGAGGTGTTGACCCCGAACTTCAAGGCGCGCCCGGCGATTGTGGCTGTGCCGCTGGACATACGCGACGAAGTGGCAATTGCGACCTTGGCCAACCTGATCACCCTGACGCCGGGCACGCTTTCGCTGGACGTCTCCAGCGACCGGCGCGTGCTTTACGTACACGCCATGTTCGTCACCGACGTCGAAGCCTTTCGGCTTGAGATCAAGGACGGGCTGGAGCAGCGGGTGCAGGACGTGTTCACGTGACGCTGGCTGATCTGGCGCTCTATCTGGTGCTGCCGCTACTGGGCATCGCCCTGTTGCTGGCGCTCTGGCGCGTGCTGCGCGGGCCACGTACGCCTGACCGCGTCGTGGCGCTTGACTTGATGATAACGCTGGGCATCGGCGTTATCGCCGCCTACGCCATTGCCACGGACCAGGCGGCGCTGCTGGACGTGGCGCTGGTGCTGGCCCTGATCGCCTTTCTGGGCACCACCGCCTTCGCCTACTATCTGCAACGGAGACCGGAAGCGTGACTCTCATTGAGGGGCTGACGGCGCTGCTGCTGCTGACCGGCGCCTTCTTCATGTTGATGGGCGCCGTGGGCATCGTACGCATGCCCGACCTGTACATGCGCATGTCAGCCACCACCAAGTCGGTTACGCTGGGCGTCAGTTTCATGCTGCTGGCGGTTGCGCTGCACTTCAACGACCTGGCGATCGGCGCGCGGGCGCTGGCGACGATTCTCTTCGTCTTTCTTACGGCGCCGATCGCGGCGCATATGATCGCGCGCGCCGGTTATTTGCGAGGGGTCAGCCTGTGGCGCGGGACCATCAGCGACGAGCTGCAGGGCCGCTATGACGAGGAGACGGGCGAACTGTCCAGTGGCGCGCCCACCATGGCACCGCCGCAGGGTGAGCCCGAGGACTGAAGGCAGCAGGCCCGCGCAATTTGCGCCGCGATCAGCGGAGACGCCCGAAACCGGCACGCAGGGGACAGACAGGAGTGCAGAGTATGCAGTACACACATCCCGGACGCAGTGGACTGCTGGTAAGCCGTCTGTGCCTGGGCACGATGAACTTTGGCGCGCGCACGGACGAGCCGGAAAGCCGGGCCATCATGGACGCGGCGCTGGATGCTGGCATCAACTTCTTCGACACGGCCAACATCTACGGCGCTTATGGCGGTGACCTGCCCGGTTGCCGCGGCCTGACCGAAGACATCATGGGACGCTGGTTCGCGCAGGGTGACGGGCGGCGCGAGAAGGTGGTGCTGGCGACCAAGGTCTACAACCCGACGGGGGACTGGCCCAACGAGGGCAAGCTCTCCGCGCTGCACATCCGTCGGGCCTGCGAGGCCAGTTTGCGGCGCCTGCAGACCGACTACATCGACCTTTACCAGGTCCATCACGTCGACCGTGAGACGCCCTGGGAAGAGATCTGGCAGGCGATGGAGCAACTGCTGCGCGAGGGCAAAATCCTGTACACGGGCAGCAGCAACCACGCCGGCTGGCACATCGTCAAGGCCAACGAAGCGGCCCAGCGACGCAACGTCCTCGGCCTGATCACCGAACAGTGCAAGTACAGCCTCGCCGAGCGGCGCGTCGAGCTGGAGTTGCTGCCCGCCTGCGAGGACTACGAGGTGGGCGTGATCCCCTGGAGCCCCCTGGGCGGCGGCTTGCTCGGCGGCATTCTGCGCAAGCTGGGGCAGGGACGGCGCGCCTCGGCGGAGACGCAGGCGCAGATCGAGGGCCTGCGGCCGCAACTGGAACGTTATGAGGCCTTCTGTGACGAGCTGGGCGAAGCGCCGGCGGACGTGGCGCTGGCGTGGTTGCTGGCGCAAGCGGCGGTGACCGCGCCGATCATCGGCCCGGCGGACGCCGCCCAGTTGCGGGGCAGTCTGCGTGCGCTGGAGATTCAGCTGGATGCGCAGCAACTGGCGACGCTGGACGAAATCTGGCCGGGGCCGGGCGGCCCTGCGCCGGAATCGTGGTAGCGACCGCGGCACCAACCCCTTGTCACCGGGGGGAAGACAGCAAACGTGATCGCACGACAGAATACAAGGAGAAGGACATGCAGTATGCGCATCCCGGACGCAGCGGCCTGAGCGTCAGCCGCCTGTGCCTCGGCACCATGAACTTTGGTCCGCACGCCAGCGAGGCCGACAGTCAGGTCATCATGGATACGGCGCTGGACCTTGGCATCAACTTTTTCGACACCGCCAACCGATACGGCGCGCGCGATGGCAGGGGCCACGTCGGCCTCACCGAAGAGATCATCGGGCGCTGGTGGGCGCAGGGCGGTGGCCGGCGCGAGAAGGTAGTGCTGGCGACCAAACTTTATGGCGCGATGGGCGACTGGCCCAACGAGGGCAAGTTGTCGGCGCTGAACATCCGCCGCGCCTGCGAGGCCAGCCTGCGGCGGCTGCAGACCGACTACATCGACATTTACCAGATGCACCACGTCGATCGCGAGACGCCCTGGGAAGAGATCTGGCAGGGG
Source organism: Anaerolineae bacterium (assembly GCA_021296065.1). Classification (GTDB taxonomy): domain Bacteria; phylum Chloroflexota; class Anaerolineae; order Aggregatilineales; family Phototrophicaceae; genus JAGWBD01. The sequence continues at coordinate 26,190 of JAGWBD010000011.1, read as the reverse complement.
ATGGAACAGCTGCAGCGCGAGGGCAAAATCCTCTACGTGGGCAGCAGCAACTTCGCCGGTTGGCACATCGCCAAGGCCCAGGAAGCGGCGCAGCGCCGCAACTTCATGGGGCTGATCACCGAGCAATGCAAGTACAGCCTGAACGAGCGCACTGCCGAGATGGAGCTGTTGCCGGCCTGTGAGGACTACGGCGTGGGGACCATTCCCTGGAGTCCGCTGGGCGGCGGTTTGCTGGGCGGCGTGTTGCGCAAGATTGAGGAAGGACGGCGGGCCGCGGCGCGCATGCAGGCGCGCATTGACGCCCTGCGGCCACAGCTTGAAAGCTACGAGGCCTTCTGCAGCGAAGCGGGCGAAATGCCGGCGGACGTGGCGCTGGCCTGGTTGCTGGCGCAGCCGGCGGTGACGGCGCCGATCATCGGGCCGCGCAACCTGGAGCAGTTGACGGGCAGCCTGCGAGCGCTGGAGATTCAACTGGATGGAGGGCAACTTGAAGCGCTGGACGCGATCTGGCCGGGGCCGGGCGGGCCCGCGCCGGAAGCCTGGGCCTGGTAGGCTGACGCCCCGTCCTGAATTGCGCCAGTCCGGTCGAAGCCTAGAGGTCCTCGCCGGTGACGTAGACCGTGTCGCGGAAGGCGAACTGGTGGTAACTCTGGCCGAGGTTGTCGCGCAGGATGAAGTGATAGCAGGCATCGCCCTGGGGGGCGACGGCGAGGGGCTCGTCGAGAGTCACCGTTGACAGCGACCAGCCGCCGGGCAGGGCTGGCCCGCTGATGTCGGGTCGGCCGCTGGCGGTGGCGTGCATGACGAAGCGGGCGCCGTTGTCGCTGCTGAGCACGTGGACCGCGCCGCTGAAGCCGATATCGTGGCATTTGCGTATGACGGTCAGGCTGACGTGACCCGGCAACACCAGCGGGCCGAGACAGCCCAGGCTGGAGGGTTGGCAGTCCGTCGCGGCGATGATGGCCAGGTCCATCCAGTTGTAGCCGTCGATCTCGCGAAAACGAAAGCAGTCGTCGCCCGTGCAGCCGAGGTCATTGCGCGCCGGCGCCAGACCTATGGGCGGTGAGCCGTGGAAGCAACTCTCGTCAAAGAGCAAATGTCGCTCGCTGTTTTTGCTCCAGGGCAGGGAAGGCTGGAATGAAGGCCAGGCGTCGCTGCTGATGGCGTTGGGGCCGCCTGCGACGACGACGTCGTTGCCGGGCAAGCCGGGCAACTCGACAAGTTCAAGGGCCGTGCCCGGCGCGCCGCAGCGGGCGCCGTCGGGACGCTCACGGTCGCCGAGGGTGATGGCAAAGACCTCGCGCCGGTTCAGCAGGTCGTTCCAGGCGACGGCGACGAGGGCGTAGACGAGGCCTGCCAGCAGGGCGAGACGCAGCAGGGTCAGCAGAAGTCGTGCCAGCAAACGCACGAGACCTCCAGGTCGCGTGAGGTACCCGTCAAGGCTATCATAGTCCGCGCCAATTGTGCATCCGCGGCAGGCGGGAGTGGATATGTCCGATTACATTCTGGCGCTGGACCAGGGAACGACATCCTCGCGCGCCATTCTGTTTGATCGTACGGGCGGCATCAGCGCTGTGGCGCAGCAGGAGTTCCCCCAACTGTATCCGCAGCCGGGTTGGGTGGAACATGATCCGCTGGCGATCTGGCAGTCGCAGCTGGGAGTGGCGCGGGAATCGCTTGCCCGTGCGGGCGCTGACGCAACGCAGCTGGCAGCCATCGGTATTACCAACCAGCGCGAGACTACGCTGCTGTGGGAACGCGACAGCGGCCGACCCCTGCACAATGCCATCGTCTGGCAGGACCGGCGCACGGCCGGCTATTGCGACGAGCTCAGGGCCGAGGGTTTCGACCAGGTCATACTGGAGCATACGGGTCTGGTCACCGACCCCTACTTTTCGGGGACGAAACTGCACTGGCTGCTGCAGCAGGTCCCGGACGCGCGCTCGCGGGCAGAGCGCGGTGAGCTGGCTTTCGGCACAGTGGACAGCTGGTTGATCTGGCAACTGACGGGCGGGCGACTGCACGTCACGGATGTCAGCAATGCCAGCCGCACCATGTTGTATGACATCCATGCCCAGGACTGGTGCGAGGCGATTCTGGAGCGACTGGACATCCCGCGCTCCCTCTTGCCGCGGGTGACGGCCAGCAGCGAAATAATGGGCGAGAGCGACGTGGAGCACTTTGGCGCGCCGGTCCCGCTGGCCGGCATGGCCGGCGACCAGCATGCGGCCACTTTTGGCCAGGCCTGTCATGCGCCGGGAATGGCCAAAAACACCTACGGCACGGGTTGCTTCCTGCTGTTGAATACGGGCGAAACGCCAGTGCGCTCCGCCAATAACCTGCTGACGACAATCGCCTGGCGCCTGGGCGACGCGGCGCCGGTCTACGCGCTGGAAGGCAGCGTCTTCGTGGCCGGGGCGGCGGTGCAGTGGCTGCGCGACGAACTTGGCCTGATCGCCAGCGCGGAAGAAAGCGCGGCCATGGCAGCCAGCGTCAATGACAGCGGCGGGGTCATCGTGGTGCCGGCCTTCACGGGCCTTGGCGCGCCCTGGTGGGACGCTTACGCGCGCGGCGCCGTTCTGGGGTTGACGCGCGGCAGCGGACGGGCGGAGATTGTGCGGGCGACCCTGGAGAGCATCGCCTTCCAGTCGCGCGACGTGGTGGACGCAATGAGCGCCGACGCAGGGCTGGCGCTGCAGTCCTTGCGCGTCGACGGCGGCGCGGCGGCCAATGATTTCCTGATGCAGTTTCAGGCGGACATTCTGGGCGCGCCGGTGCAACGCCCGGCGATCACCGAGACCACCGCGCTGGGGGCGGCGTATCTGGCGGGTCTGGCCACTGGCTTCTGGAACAGCAGTGAAGAGATCGCCGGGCAGTGGCGTATCGAACGGGTCTTTGAACCGCGCATGTCGGCGGATGAGCGTGAGACTCGCTACGAAGCCTGGGGGAATGCGGTCGGGCGTGTACGTGGCCGGACCGGGGAGTGAACCGCCAGGGAATGATGAGGACGGAGCCCTGATGGCTTCCCGGCAAAGGGACGAGTCATTGCGGTTGCTGCGGGAGCGGCCGGACCTCGACGTGCTGGTCATTGGGGCGGGCGTGAACGGCATCGCTGTGTTTCGCGAGTTGGCGTTGCAGGGTCTGCGGGTGCTGCTGGTGGACAAGGGCGATTTCTGCTCCGGCACCAGCGCGGCCTCCTCGCACATGATGCATGGCGGCCTGCGTTACCTGGAGAACGGCGAATTCCGTCTGGTGCGCGAGGCGCTGCTGGAGCGCAATCGCCTGTTGCGCAATGCGCCGCATCACGTGAAGCCATTGCCGACGACCATGCCCCTGTTCCGGCGCTTCTCGGGTCTGCTGAACGCGCCGCTGAACTTCCTGGGTCTCTTGCGTCGGCCGGGGAGGCGCGGGGGCCTGGTCGTGCGCCGCGGTCTGCTGGTCTACGACTGGTTCACGCGAAACGGGCGCGCCATGCCGCTGCATTATTTCAACGATCGGGCGCAAGCGTTGCGTCAGCGTCCGGCGCTGAACCCCGACATTCTGTGCACGGCGACCTGGTACGATGCCTGGCTGGCCAGCCCTGAACGCCTGTGCATCGAAATGGTCACGGACGGCGTGGCGGCGCATGAGGAGGCCTTCGCGCTCAACTACACGTCGGCGCAGGCGGGGCAGGGGGCAAGCGTGTCGCTGCGCGATGAGGAGACGGGCGCGGAGCTGGCTGTCCGGCCGCGCCTGGTCATCAACGCCGGTGGCCCCTGGATCGATTACGTCAACCGGAGTCTGGGCGCGCCGACGCGCTGGATCGGCGGCACGAAGGGCGCGCACCTGGTGTTGGCGCATAAAGGGTTGCACGCCGCCTGCGCGGGCCACGAACTGTTTTTCGAGACGTCGGACGGACGCATCGTGTTGTTTTTTCCGTTGGAGGACCGCGTCTTGCTGGGGACGACCGACATCCCGGCCGACGATCCGGACGCTGTGAGCGTCAGCCAGGAAGAGAGCGACTATCTGCTGGGGGCGTTGCGGCTGGTCTTCCCTGATCTGACAGCGGGTCGCGAGCACGTTGTCTTTCAGTACAGCGGCATCCGGCCCCTGCCGGAAAGTTCGACGGCGACCACCGGGCAGATAAGCCGCGACCACAGCATTCGCACGATCGAGGCCGGCGAGGCGGGGATGGACTACCCCTTGCTGGCGCTGATCGGCGGCAAGTGGACGACCTTCCGCGCCTTTGGCGAGCAGGCCGCGGATGAGGCGCTGCGCCGCCTTGGACGGCAACGGCGCTTCTCCACGCGCGAGTTGGCCATCGGTGGTGGGCGCGAGTGGCCGGCGGACGAAGCCTTGCGCTCCGCCTGGCTGGCGCGCGTGGGCGCGAACACGGGTCTGCCTGCCGCGCGTCTGGCCCAACTGCTGGAGCGTTACGGCACCCGGGCGGAGGGTTTGGCGACGTTTCTGGCGGCGGAGACGGATGAAGCGCTGGAACATGTGCCGGGCTACAGTCGGCGCGAACTCGTCTGGATTGCGCAGCAGGAAGCGGTCTTGCATCTGGATGACCTGCTGTTGCGGCGCACGCTGCTGGCGATGTGCGGTCGGGTGACGGCGGCGGGGCTGGCGGAAACCGCGCAAGCGCTGGGGGAGGCGCTGGGCTGGAGCGAGGCCCGGATTACGGAAGAACGGGCGCGCGCGGAACAGCTGCTCAGCGAACGGCACGGCGTACGCTTGTGAAGGCAAGAGTTTTCCCTACAAGGGCGCTGAATTCTCCGCCCTCACCCTCCGCCCCCTTTCCCCGTCCCGGTGGACGGGAACTCTTCTCAGGGAGAGGGGGCACCAACCACGTTGAGGACACTCAGTCATCTACAGGCAAGACCTTGCCCATTTGTCAGGTGCATCCATTTCATCGATAAGGGAAACGCAAATGAATGTTAAAATCCCTCTCCTTCAGGGAGAGGGATTTAGGGCGAGGGCTCGTCCGGCAGGCCAATTGAACACAGGAGACCGCGCATGAAAGCCATCATGGTGATGTTTGATACGCTCAACCGGCACATGCTGCCGCCCTACGGCTGCGACTGGACGCACGCGCCCAATTTCGCGCGGCTTGCGGAACGCTCGGTGACCTTCGACCGCTCCTACGTGGGCAGCATGCCATGCATGCCGGCGCGCCGTGAACTGCACACCGGGCGCTACAATTTTCTGCATCGCAGCTGGGGGCCGCTGGAACCCTTCGACGACTCGATGCCGAAAATGCTGAAGGAAAGCGGCGTGTACACGCACCTTGTCACCGACCATTACCACTATTTCGAGGAAGGCGGCGCGACTTATCACCAGCGCTACAACAGCTGGCAGTTTGCGCGCGGCCAGGAAGGCGACCCCTGGATCGGCCAGGTGGCTAATCCGGAGATACCGGAAACGTTGCCCAACACGCGGGCCCACGGCCCCATGTGGCGTCAGGACTGGGTCAACCGGGGCTTCATGCAGGAGGAAGGTCTGCAGCCGCAGGCGAAGACCTTCGCCATGGCCGAGGACTTTCTGCGACGCAACAGCGAAGAGGACAACTGGTTTCTGCAGGTCGAGACCTTCGACCCGCACGAGCCCTTCTTCACCCAGGAGCACTACAAGGCGCTTTACCCGCATCGCTACGAGGGACCGCACTTCGACTGGCCGAATTACGGCAAGGTGCGGGAGACGCCGGAAGAGGTGCATCACCTGCGCATGGAATACGCGGCGCTGCTGAGCATGTGCGATCACTACATGGGGGTGGTGATCGACCTGATGGATGAGCTGGACCTGTGGCAGGACACGCTGTTGATCGTGAACACCGACCACGGCTTCATGCTGTCCGAACATGACTGGTGGGGCAAGATGGTGATGCCCTTCTACGAGGAAGTGGCGCACACGCCCCTCTTCATTTGGGACCCGCGTTGCGGCAAACAGGATGAACGAAACAATGCGCTGGTACAGACCATCGACCTGCCGGCAACGCTGCTGGATTACTTCGACGTGGAACTGCCGGCAGCCATGCAGGGTCGAGCGCTGGGCGAGTCGCTGGCGACGGGCGCGCCGGTGCACGAGGCAGTGATCTTTGGGCTGCACGGCGCGCAGGTAAACCTGACGGACGGGCGTTACGTCTACATGCGCGGGCCGGCCAGCGAGGACAACCGGCCTCTTTACAACTACACGCTGATGCCGACGCACATGCGCGGACGCTTTCCGCCGTCCGAGCTGCAGGAAACGGCCCTGGCGCCGGCTTTCGGGTTCAGCAAGGGTTGCGCGCTGCTGAAAATCCCGGCGCAGCCGAAGCACACGTCGCCATCTCATTCCTTCGCGACCTCGCTGTGGGACGTAGAGGCCGACCCCCTGCAGACCTCAGCGCTGCAGGACCCGGCGCTGGAGGCGCGTCTGGCAGAGCAGATGCGGGCGCTGATGCAGGAGAGCGAGGCACCAGCGGAGCAGTACCAACGCCTGGGGCTGTAAGCCCTGCAACCGGGTCCGGATCGCACGGGAAAACAGGCAAGAGCCGTATTTCTGTGGACGAGGGAACTGGCCGGGCTCTCAGGTCGACTCCCGTCGCACGAGCGGACAGGGGACACGCAGGGGCTCGCCCTTGCCCGATGAACCGCCTTCAATGTGATGGTTGAGCAATTCCATGGCGAGGCGTCCCATTTCGTGATGGGGCAGGGCCATGGTGGTCAGGCCGGGGCGGGAATGGGCGGCGATCATTTCCATGTTGTCGAAACCGATGACGGCCACGTCCCTCGGGACTTGCAGGTTTCGCTCTCGCAAGGCATCGAAAACGCCCATGGCGATGCGATCGTTGCCGCAAAAAATGGCGTCAGGCCGCTCTGGCCCCTGCAGCAGGCTTTGGGCCTGACTGAAGCCTTGTTCCTGCCACCAGTCGCCATAGACGAGCAGGGATTCGTCCAGCGGCAGACCTGCTTCGGCGAGGGCCTGGCGATAACCGGCGGCGCGGCCCTCGGCGCCGGGAAAGCCGCGCTTGCCGTTGATCATGGCGATGCGGCGGCGACCGCGCTGCAAGAGGTGGCGCGTGGCCTGGTAGCCTCCCTGGCATTCGTCGGGCAGCACTGCCGGGTAGCGGTTGTCGCTGACGAAACAATCCAGCAGCACGGCGGGACAATTTTTCAGACTTTCAGGCGGGCAGACTTCCCGGTGATACATGGTGGCGAAGATGATGCCCTCGACGTGACGCTCCAGCAGCAGGTCCACGGTGTGCGCCTCGGTTTCGGGATTGCCGCCGGTGTGACAGGCGAGCAGCAGCAGGCCATGTTGCCAGGCCGCTTCCTGGGCGCCGCGCAGGATGTTGCCGGAGAAAGAGGTGGTGCCGATTTCGTCAGTGACGAGGCCGATCAGGCGGGTCTTCTTCGTGCGCATGTGACGCGCCACCAGGTTGGGGCGATAGTCGAGGTCCTCAATGGCGCGCAGAACTTTCTGGCGCAGGTTGTCGCTGACGTGGCGGTCGTTGTTGACGACGCGTGAGACTGTTTTGGTAGACACGCCGGCGGCCAGTGCAACATCTTTCAGAGTGGTCACAGTCGTAATTCTGGCTGGTTTTGACATCGATGTCAAACGGGATAGAGTGAAACGCAAGGGACGGAAAAAAGCTGGACAGGAGGGGACAACATGAACGTATGGCAGCCGAACAGCCCGCTGGCGGGACTGCCCTTTGTAAAGCGCAACGCGCGCTCGAAGCGCGAATCAAGCTGGGACCGGAGCGGCGCCAATCGCGACTTTCGGGTAGTGGAGCCTGGCGCGACAGAGGTGCTGGCAGAGATTGAGGGCGCGGGCTGCATTCGTCACATCTGGATGACGACGCGCTGCCATGCACCGCAGTACCTGCGTAAACTGGTGCTGGAGATGTACTGGGACGGCGAGGAGAACCCCAGCGTGCGCGTGCCCTACGGCGACTTCTTCGGCGTGGGCCATGCGACCTGCCGCCATTTCGTGTCGCTGCCGCTGAACATGGTATTCGGCCAGCGCCGCGGCCCCACGGGGCCCTTTTCGGCCTCCAACAACTGTTATTTCCCCATGCCCTTTGGCAGCAGCGCGCGCATCCAGTTGATCAATGAAAGCGAAGAGCCGATCGCCAATCTCTTCTATTACATCGACTATGAACTTTACACGGCGGAAGCGCCTGAGGACCTGGGGCGCTTCCACGCCTGCTGGAATCTGGAAAACCCGGCGCAGGCCGTGCCGCAGGAACAGCCATATGAGGACCCGGCGCCCTGGGACCTGGGCGGCCTGAATCTGACTGGCGCGGAGAACTACGTGATTTTGGACGCGGGCGGCGCAGGGCAGTACGTGGGCTGCGTATTGAACATCGACAACTTCGATGCCTCCAACCAGGTGTACACCTGGCCGGGCGAGGGCGATGACATGATCTTCATCGACGGCGAACGCTGGCCGCCCTCTTTGCACGGCACAGGCACTGAAGACTACTTTGGCTGCTCCTGGGGTTTCCCCAGCGGCGAATACGACGGGCCCTACCATGGCATCTCGCTGGGCAGCGACGTGCAGGAGCATTTCGGCAAATGGAGCCTGTACCGCTGGCACATCGAGGACCCGGTGCGCTTCACAGAATCGATTCGGGTGACCATCGAGCACGGTCACGCCAACGACCAGGGCAACATCTACTCCAGCGTGGCCTACTGGTATCAGCTGGAGCCGCACCGGGCCCAGCCGGCGCTGCCACCCGTGGCGGAGCGGCTGACACGGCGCTGGCCGGAGTACGGCTTGTGGGACCGTTAGGATGAGTTTGACATCGTTGTCAGGACTGGTTAGAGTCCTGCCTGATCGCCCCGAAAGGGGACAGATATTCTGGAGGAATGAAATGAAGAGCGTGTTATTGCTGTTGATTGTGCTGCTGCTGGTGACCGGACCGGCAGCGCTGGCGCAGGACGAACCGGTCACTCTACGGGTGTTGGTTGAAGGGGGTGGCATCTCCCTGCAACTTGCCGCTGCCGAACTCTTTGAAGAGCAAACCGGTCACACGGTCGAATTCGTCGAGGTGCCCTATCCGAGCGTCTTCGAGCAACTGGCGGCCGAGATGGCCACCGGCGGCAGCGCATTTGACGTGGCCACTATTGACGTCGTGTGGATTCCGGCCTTCGCTGATTTCGCCGAACCGCTGGACGCGCTGGTTACGGACGAGGTGGCGGCGGACATCTTCCCGGCGTTGCTTGCGGACGGGCTGTGGAACGGCAGCTACGTTGGCATGCCGACCTGGGCCAACGCCGAGGTGATCTACTACCGCAAGGACCTGTGGGAGGACCCGGACGAACAGGCGGCATTCATGGCCGAATACGGCTACGAACTGGCCCCGCCGACCACCTGGCAGGAATTCACCGACATGGCGGTCTTCTTCACGCGCGACAGCGATGGTGACGGCGCCATTGACCTTTACGGCACTGACGTGAAGGGCGCCCCGCCAGGCGCGGACGTGGAATGGATGGTCCATGTCTTGCAGGCTGGCTCACCGGGTGTGGTGCTGGGCGCGGATGGCTCGATCATCGTCGACAATGACGCGCATCTGGCGGGTCTGGAATTCTACGTCAGCCATCACTGTGACCTGGGCATCACCCCGGCCAACCCGCTGGAAATCGGTTGGGCGGAAGGCGAAAATCTCTTCTTCCAGGGCGTGACAGCCATGACCCGCTTCTGGGGCCACGCGTATCGTCTGCAACAGTTCGACCTTTCCGGCGGGCTGGTTGGCGCGCCCTACATTGGGCCGGAGGCGGTGGCCAACGTCGGTGTGGCCCCGATGATCGCGGGTGAGGCCGGCATCGGCTCCATCCCGGGGCCCTGGTTCAATATCGTGCCGAAGTCATCGGAAAACAAGGAAGCGGCGATGGCCTTCGTGCAGTTCATGTACGACCAGAACGTTCTGGGCGTGCAGGAACCCCTGGGCCTCTCCGCCCGCATCTCGGCCTTTGAACAGTTTGCCGGTGAGGAGAACTACGAGAGCCTGACGGCTCTGATCGCCACGCTAAACGGACCGCAGACCATCGGTCGGCCACTGGTGCCCAACTGGCAGCAGGTCAACGACGAGGTGGTGGTGCCCATGGTGCAGGACGCCCTCGGCTGTGAGGTCTCCCCGGCCGATGCGCTTGCCTGGGCGCGCGGCGAACTGGAGGCGATGGGCTTCGAATAGGCCTGTTCGATCCACATGGTGAGGGTCGCCAGTCGGCCCTCACCTCAATCCCTCTCCTGCGTGGAGAGGCCTTGATCTTCAATTGTGGATGAACGCATGGGGTTGACTGAACCGTTATGTCCCGCTCAGACCGCCGCTACGTGTTGCTGTTGTTGGCACCGGCGACGGTTTTCCTGGCCGTCTTCGTCGCCTGGCCGCTGCTGAATCTCTTCCGCGACAGCTTCTACGAGGTTGGCTTGATGACGCCCGGCGAACGCAGCTTCGTCGGGCTGGAAAACTTTCAACGGGCCCTGACGTCGTCGCGGGTGGGCGGCGCGGCCCTGCGCACCCTGGCCTATACCGGCATCGTACTCACGGCCGAGTTTACATTGGGTTTCGGCGTGGCGCTGCTCTTCAACAGCCTGGGGCGGCGTTCCGAGTTGCTGCGCACGATCTTTCTTTTCCCGCTGATGATTCCGCCAATTGTTGCCGGTCTGTTGTGGCGCTTCCTGCTGATCGACAACTTTGGCATCGTCAACCATATTCTGCGGCAGTTGGGTTTGCTGGCGTCGACGAGTGATATCGCCTGGCTGGGTGACCGCGACATCGTCCTCTTTTCGGTGGCGTTGCCCGACATTTGGCTGACGACGTCTTTTGTCACCCTGGTGTTGTACACCGGGCTGCAAAACATCCCGGCCTCACTGCTGGAGGCGGCGCGCATTGACGGGGCAGGGGCCCTGCAACTGTTTCGTTACGTCACTCTGCCGCTGCTGCGACCGGTGATCGCCGTGGTCCTGTTCATCCGCGGCATCGACGCCGCTCGGGCCTTCGACATCATCTGGGTGCAGACCGAGGGCGGCCCGCGCTTCGCTTCCGAAGTGCTGAGCATGCACATTTACCGAAACATGATCCGCTACGGCGACGTGGGCTTCGCCTCGGCCATCGCCGTGCTATTCCTGCTGGCCATGCTGGCGCTAAGTTTGCTGGCCTTCTTCAGCATCTGGCGGCCGCAAGCGCTGCGGGGGGACGCGTGAGGCGACCGGCGTTGAATCCCGGACGGCTGCTGGTCCTGGCGCTGGTGGCCTTCGTCATGCTGCTTTACATCAGCCCCTACGGCTACATGATGCTGACCTCCTTCAAGCCAGCGGAAGACGCCCTGGCCATCCCGCCGCACATTCTGCCGCGGCAGTTCAGTCTGGACAGCTATTCGCGCTTCGCAAAGGATGCAGAAGTGCCGCGTTCTTTCCTCAACAGCTTCATCGTCGCCATGATGAGCACGACGCTGGCGGTGAGCCTGGCGCTGCCCGCGGCCTGGGCGATCTCGCGATATGGTAGCTGGCCGGGACGCTTCTTCCTGCTGGTGGCGCTGGTGACCCGCATGATCCCCTATATCGCGATCGCCATCCCGTTCTTCGCCCTGATGCGCAGTTTCCGGCTGACGGATACCTGGCTGGCCGTGGCGCTGGCGCACGTGACCATCAGTCTGCCGCTGGCGATTTGGCTGCTGGCCGGCTTTCTGGAGGCGATTCCCTCCGAACTGGAGGACGCGGCGCGCGTGGATGGCTGTTCCCGGGCTGCGGCGTTGTTGCGGGTCATTGTGCCGGTTGCCGCGGGCGGAATCGTGGTGACGGCCATTTTCTGTTTCCTGGCGTCCTGGAACGAATTTCTCTATGCCCTGCTGCTGACCAGCGTCGAGGCCAAGACCGCGCCGATCGTGATCGCCCAGTTCAAGTCCCAGTACAGCCTGGACTGGGGTTCGATGACGGCGGTGGGAACGCTTTATTCGCTGCCGGTGATCATCTTTTCGCTCTTCATGCAGCGGCGCATCGTCGCCGGCATGACCATGGGCGCGGTCAAGGGCTAGTTCAGTCTGGCACCATTGATCAATTGGGCGTTACCCGAAGGCGAATTTGCGAATCACTTCGATTTCGTCTTCGTCGTAAGGCCGTCCGTCCGGATGAAAGACGTCGTGCTGCCAGCGGCCGAGCGGCGCGGAATTGCGTTCCGGACGCCAGTCGAGGTAGGTCTGGGTGCGGCCGGCGACGAGCCCCCACTGGTACCAGCCGACGTGTTCGCGCGCGAAAACCGGCAGCGCGGCCTGAACCGTCTGGCCGAAGGGACGGTGCAGCCATTCTGTGCAGATCACCGGCCGCCCGTATGACTTGCACTGCGCGATCGCCACGTCCAGAGTCTGCGGATCGTAGCAGTGAAAGGACACGATGTCCGAGCGGGTGAACAGCAGCTGCGACATCGGGTCCTGGTAACCGGCCTCGCGATTGCCGCGCCACACCGAAGTCGTCAGCGGCTGCTGCGGGCTTTCCAGGCGCACCCAGGCGAATGCCGCCTCCACCAGCGGCGTGCTGCGCTCGCCCAGGTCGCTGTTGCCCGGCTCGTTGTAGAGGTCCCAGAGCAGCACGCGTTCGTCCTGGCCGAAGGCGCTGACGATATTGCGCGCGTAGGCCTCCAGCTGCGGCCAGACGTCGCGGTCTTCCACCAGCCTCAGGCCCGGGCTGGGCGTCCAGCCGCTGTTGTGAACGCCTGGCTTTGGCTCGTCCTGTACACCGAGGTAAGGTTCGCGGCCCGCGAAGGCGCAGTCGTCGAAGAGGATGAAGGCCGCCGTGATGCCGTGGCCCGCGGCGATGGCCAGAAAGCGATCGATGCGTTGCAGCAGGCCGTCCGGATCATCCCGCCAGACGATGTACTGCAGGAAGACGCGCAGGCTGTTGAAACCGGCGGCCGCCGCCCAGCCCAGTTCCTCGTCGATAGTGTCGGGGTCGAAGCTCTGCGCCTGCCACATGTCGGTGGAATTGACCGCCGTGCGCGGCAGGTAGTTGCAGCCGACGATCGGGCTGATACGCGCGTACCAGTCGCTGGCCTGTTGCGGGCTCCAGATCTCGCTCATGTCATCCTTCCGTAGTGGGCAAGGTGCAGTTGTCCAGTTCGAGCAATTCATTATCGGCGCGGCGCAATTGCAGGCGCAGCGACTGCGCGCCTTCCGGCGCCATGGCGTGGCAATCGACGAAAAGCGGCGCCAGGGGACTCACCTCGGCGAGGTCATGCGTCGCCAGGGTCGAGCCGGCCGCATCCTGCCAGGCCAGTTCGGCGCGGGCCTGGTGGAAGACGCCGAATGTGCCGGTCAGGTGCAGCGCTCCGTCATTTGACTGTGCGCACAGGGATTGATGGACGCAACCGGCGTCCCTGACCGCCAGTACAGGGCCGGGACAGCGCGCCACCGACCATGTGATGCGCAGATTCGTGCTTTCGCCCGGCTGGAGTGTGCGCAGGGGGCCCAGCACCTCGGCCTCGAGGATGTGGCCGGGCGAGTCGATGGGGACGGGCGTGGGCACGCCGGGCATCTCGGTCCAGCATTCGACCGTGGCGCCGCCGTCGGGGTACTCGGCGTCGGGTTCATAGGGGAACTGCATGCAGAGCACCTGCTCCGCGCGCTGGTCGGCAAAGGCCAGCCAGCCACCGGGGCTGCGCAGTCCGATCTTGCTGACGATGCCCTGGTAGTTCAGCGCAAACAGGCCGGGCCGGAAGTCCGGTTGCAGCTGACTGTTCTCCTCGCCGAAAAGGAGGTGCCAGGGCCGCTCCTCGTTCGGGTCGACCGGCACGTAGAGCCAGCAGTCGCTGCCGGAAGCCTCGCAGTCCAGCTGGGCGACGTCCCAGATGGACCAGCGGATTTCGCGCTGCGACACGTTTTCGAAGCTCAGGTCGAGCTGCAATTGCGAACTGCCGGCGGCAAGGCTCAACTTGCGTTCGATGCGCAGGCCCGTGCGCGCGTCGGCGGCGCTGCGCATGGTGACGCTGACCCGGTCGGCGTCCGCCTCGCTGCTGGCGCTGTAAGGGCCACTGTCGAGCACCTTGTCGGGCGGGCCGGGCCACTGGCCTGCACCGTCCCAGCCCTGGGGCGCCGGCCAGGTCTTGTCGCCGCCGTAGTTCTTCCAGTTGAGCAGGCTGCCGTCGCCCTGGTGTTCTTCCGGCGAGAAGCGCTGGCCGTCCAGAGCGCGGTTGGTGAAGAGGAAGGGATGCCCGCCCAGCGTGAACTGCAGCAGACGCCCGCCGATTTCCGGCACCAGGTGGGCCGTGACGAGGCCGTTGTCGAGTCGCAGCGCGTTCCAGCCCTGAAAGGCGACCGGCTTGAGCTGCGCAGCCATGGCGCTCAGCCGCGCAGGCCGGTGGTGGAGATGCCGCGCACGAAATAGCGCTGCAGCATCAGGAAGAAGATCACCGCCGGTATTGTGGCCGCGGCCGCCGACGCCATGAGGACGCCGAAGCGAATCGAAAGCCCGGCCCCGACAAAGATCGCCAGGCCCACCGGCACGGTGCGGGTCGCGTCTGTATTGCTAATAACGAGGGGCCAGAAGAAATCGTTCCAGCTGCGGACGAAGGTGAAGATGGCGACGGTGGCGATGGCCGGCCCGGACAGCGGGATGAAGATGCGCCAGAGCAGACCCAGGCGGCTGCAGCCGTCCAGGCGCCCGGCTTCCTCAAGCTCGACCGGGATGGTTCGGAAGAACTGGGTCATCAGGAAAAGGCCAAAGGCATTGGCCGCCGCCGGCACGGCGATGCTGAAAAAAGTGTTGGCCAGCTTGAATTTGACCATGCCCAGGAAGAGGGGCACCAGCAGAATCTCGCCTGGCAGCAGGAAGGTCGACAGGATGATGAGCAGCACTATCGTGCGCCCGCGGAAGCGCATGCGCGCCAGTGGATATCCTGCCAGGACATTGGTGACCAGGGTAAGCGTGGTGGTGATGACCGCCACAATGAGGCTGTTGCGAAACCAGGCCATCATGGGGAAGCTCTCGAAGAGCCGCGTGTAGAACAAGAGGGTCGGCTCGTTGGGCCACCAGGTGGGCGGATAGCGAAAGACCTCGTTATCCGGCTTGATGGAGGTGACGAACATCCAGATGAAGGGCGTGCCCCAGACGATGGCGACGAAGATCAGGATGGCATAGAGAGTCAGGCGCCCCCAGTTGAGGGAGCCGTCACGGTAGAGGCTGTCTTTGCGCCAGGACTGGCTCATTTCAAATCACTTTCATTGCGCGCAACTGAACGACGGTGAAACTGAGGGGGATGAGCATCAGGATGACACCGGCCGCCGAGGCCACGCCCATATTGAAGTTCACGAAGGCGGTCTCGTAGATGAATTGGGCGACGGTGAAGGTGCTGCCCTGCGGCCCGCCGCGGGTCATGACGAAAACCTGGCCGAAGACGCGCCAGCAGGCGATGACCGTCAGCGGGATGACAAAGGCGTTGATCGGCAACAGCATCGGGATGGTGATATGGCGCGTCAGTTGCCAGCTGCTGGCCCCGTCAATTCTGGCCGACTCGTAAAGTTCCTCCGGGATATCCTGCAAGCCGGCCAGGTAAATGATCATGTTGCCGTTGACAGTCCACCAGATGGTGGTGATGGCGATGGCCGGCATGGCCGACTCGGGTTCGCCCAGCCAGTTGATCGGCGGATTCACGCCCAGCAGGCCCAGATAATAATTCAAAAGTCCCGAACTGCGTTCCAGGATCCATTGAAAAACAATGCCCACGGCCGCCACGCTGACGACATGCGGCAGGAAAACGATGGCGCGGGCGATATTGCGACCCCTCAGCTTCTGGTTCACCAGCAGCGCCAGCAGGAATCCCAAAACGATCAGGGGAATGGCCGCCAGGATGACGAAATAAAGCGTATTTTGCAGCGACTCCAGGAAGAGTTCGCTGTTAATCAGCTTGTCGTAATTCCTGAACCCGACCCACTTGGGGTCGCCGATGATGCCCCACTTGGTGAAGCTGGCGTAGACGCCGACGAAGGCCGGCAACAGCAGGAAGACGATGAAGAGAAACAGGTAGGGCGCCATGAAGGCGTAGGCGATCAAGTCATTCCTGATGCTGGCCCAGCCGGCTTCGGCAGGTTTGTCCAATGTCTTTGCGAGGCTGCTCATAATGAAAGTTTCACCGTCCAGGACGTTTTGCGGGGGCGATTTATCAAAACGCCCGAAGATTCACTTTGGATTAAGCGGGCGACCCAATGGGTCGCCCGCTACTGTTTTCTACGCCATCCCCCGACCCCTTCCCCGATATTTCGGGGAAGGGGAGTTTGGCTGCTTCGAAAGCTGCTCCCCCATGGAATTGGGGGGATTGAAGGGGATCAACCCTACTCGTCCAGCAGAAGCTCGTCGATGCCCGCTTTCATGTCAGCCAGAGCTTCCTCGACGCTCTTGTCACCTGCCTGGGCCGCCTCAATGTTGCGCAGGATCGGAGACTGACCGCCAAAGGCGAAGACGGAGGTGTACTTCTCGATGGCCGGTTCCATAACGGAGATCGCCAGCGATTCGACGAAGGGCGCGTAGTATTGGGCGAATTCATGATCGGTCCAGAAGGGGTCTGCCAGCGCGACCGGCAAAACCGGAACGATGCCGACCTTGATCCCGGGCTCGGCGTAGTTCTCCAGGAACCACTTCACCACATTCATGGAATTGAGGTAGTTCGCGTCGCTTTCCTGCACCGTCAGCGCCAGGCAGTGGGTATTTGTCCAGGTGGCAGGCACATTGCCGAAGGTTGGCATCACGGCTGTGCCGATGTTTTTGCCCTCCCTGACATATGAATTGACCATCCAGGGACCAACCAAAACCATGCCCGCGCGCTCGTTCTGGAAAGAGCTGATGTCGCCGACACCCGAGCCCTGGCTCGAAACGCCGCTTGCCTGCAAATCCACCAGGTACTGCAGCGCTTGATGGGCCGCTTCGCTATCGACCGCCGAAAGGCCGTCTTCGCCCAGCCAACTGCCGCCAAACTGGTAGAGCAAGGTGTGGAAGAACCAGCGGCCGATGGAGCCGCCAAGGGGCTGGTCAACGCCGTACTGGGTCACCATGCCGTCGTCATCGGTGATCGTCATCGCTTCCGCCCAGGCCATGAACTCCGCGCCGGTGGTTGGCGGGCTGTCAGGATCCAGGCCGGCTGCTTCGACCAGGTCGACGTTGTAATACAGGTTCATCGGATGCAGATCACCAGGCAGACAGTAAAACTCGCCATCGATCATGCTCAGCTCAATGACGTTCTCCGGGACGCCGGTCAGGTCAATACCGGTTGCCGCCATCAGATCGTCGACTGGCAGCAACACGCCTTTTCTGACGAACTCGGTAACTTCCGTGTTATGGAACATCACCACATCGGGCGGGTTGCCGGTGGCGGCGGTGAGCGTAAGCTGGGTGAAGAGATCGTCCCAGCCCAGCGCGGTCGGCTCGATGACGATGCCGTCTTCATTTTCCGAATTGAAACGGTCGAAGACGGTGTTGAGCATCTCGGTATTGTCGGCGCCGGTCCAGCCGTGCATCAGTGTGACGGTGACGGCGTCCTGGGCGGTCGCTGCGCCGGAAAGCAGCAGCATGAGCAGAATTACAGAAAGTACCTTGCGCATTCTCTTCTCCGTGTTTTTCAAGTGATACGAAAGGGGACTGAAGTTTTTCCGTTGGCTCTTTCCTCCGATCCGGCACTGTGACGATAAAGTGTAGCGGCCTGCGCAACGCGATGCAAAGGGGCTACGGCAAAGGCAGTGTAGCGCCCCCCCCTTTAACTTCAATAAAGTGTGGCGACCCGTCCCCGGCGACAGGGCGCGCGAAAGCGGGTATGATGACCCTGTCCGCGGGGCTTCACACAGCGAAACGGAGCAGGCACATGGGTCTGATGGACGGCAAGGTCGCGCTGGTCTTCGGCGTGGCCAACCGCAACTCGATTGGCTGGGGTATCGCGCGCCGACTGCACGAGGAGGGCGCGACGATTCTGCTCAGTTACGCCGGCGCCGCGCTGGAGAAGCGCGTGCGACCGCTGGCGCAGCAGATCGATTGCGACTTCGTCGAGATCTGCGACGTCACCAGCGACGAGCAACTTGATGTGGTATTCGACAAGGTGCGCGAACGTTACGGCTCTCTCGACGTTCTGGTGCATTCGGTGGCCTACGCCAACCGCGAGGACCTCGGCGGGCGTTTCGTCGACATCTCGCGCGAGGGCTTCAGCATGGCGCTGGACATCAGCGCCTACAGCCTGATCGCCATGGCAAAACGCGCTGCGCCGCTGATGACGGAGGGCGGCAGCATCCTCAGCATGACCTATTTCGCCTCCGAGAAGGTGATGCCGCGCTACCATGTGATGGCCGTCGCCAAGGCGGCGTTGGAGAACATCACGCGCTACCTGGCCAGTGATTTGGGGCCGCAGGGCATTCGCGTCAACGCCATCAGCGCCGGCCCGATCAAGACCCTCGCGGCGGCCGGTGTGCCCGGCTTCCGCACGATGTTGCGCTATTCGGAGCAGGCCGCGCCTTTGCGGCGCACGGTCAGCGCAGACGACGTCGGCAACACGGCGCTGTGGCTGGCCTCAGATTTGGGCAGCGCGGTCACCGGCGAGGTGGTGCACGTCGACGCCGGTTACAACATCCTCGGTTTGACGCTGACGGAAGAAGACCTGGAGAAACTCTAGTTCTGGCTCAGTCGGGCAGCAGCAGGCGTCGACCGGCGTAGAGCAGGGAGGCCGCCAGCGCGGCCTTGACCAGGTCGAAGACGATGAAAGGCGCCACGCCCGCCGCCCAGGCGGCGTTGAGGTCCATGCCCGTGCTGATCATCAGTCCGCCCACACCACAGACGTAGAGTACGACCACGCCCGCCGCGCCGGCCAGCCAACGCTGCCAGGTCTCCTGCGCGAAGCGTTCGACCAGCCAGCCGGTCACAAAGGCCATGGGGATGAAGCCGTAGAGGTAGCCTACGGTGGGTCCGACCAGCGCAGCTGCGCCCAGTGCGCGGGCATCCAGCGGCAGGTTCAGGGAGATCAGGCCGACATAGGCCAGTTGGCTGAGCGCAGCGTCGCGCGCCCCGAGCAGCATGCCGGCCAGCAGTACGGCCAGCACCTGAAAGGTGAAGGGCACTGGTTCCAACGGGATGCTGATGCGCGCCGCGACGGCCGTCAGGGCCGTCAGGGCGATGATCGCCAGCAGGCGCTGCGTCAGGGTGAATTCGGTCCTGCGGGGCAGGGCGTAAAGCATAAGGTCTACCGCCGTTTCAGTTCCGGTTGTCAGGCGTGGCTTCGACGATGACTTCGGCGAGGGTGTATTCGTTGCGCACGCGCGTTGGCTTTTCCGTTTCTTTCAGGAGGTTGATTTCGACCAGGGTCACCTGGGTACCGAGGCCGGACAGTATATGCTTCGTCGTCCATTGGCCGGTGTTCTGGGCGTTGCGGTAATAAGCCATGCGACCCATGGGGTCCATGCGCTTGAGGCGGCCGTTGGCGCGGCGGAAGCTCAGTTGCTCCAGTTCTCCTTGCAGTTCGGCCCGCTGGCTGGCGGTCAGATATGCCATCGCTGCAAACTCCTCTCCCGGCACGACGGGGCGATTATAGGCGGGCGGGGTATACTGCGCAATCCTGACCGGACAGGGCACGATATGACCACGACCTGGTCTGTGGCTGAAATCACACTGCGCATCCGTCTGCTGCTGGAGGGCGACGCGGAGTTGCAGGACGTCGCCGTCAGCGGCGAGGTCTCCAACCTGACGCGCGCCCGCTCCGGCCACTGGTACTTCACGCTCAAGGACGCCGGCGCCAGCCTGCGTTGCGTCATGTGGCGCTCCGCCGCCGGGCGGCAGCGCTTCGTGCCGCAGGAAGGCGACGCGGTAGAGGCCCTCGGTCACATTGGCGTCTACGAGCCGCGCGGCGAGTACCAGCTTTACGCCACGGTGCTGCGGCCCATGGGCGTCGGCGAGCTTTATGCACAGTTCGAGGCGTTGAAGGGAAAACTGGAGGCGGAAGGCCTGTTCGAGGCGGAATGCAAACGAGCGCTGCCAGCCTTCCCGAGAGTTATCGGCGTGGTGACCTCGCCGCAGGCCGCCGCCTTCCAGGACGTCTGCAACGTGCTGCGCCGGCGTTTTCCGTTGGCGCAGGTCTGGTTGAGCCCGGCCGCGGTGCAGGGCATGGATGCGCCGGCGCGATTGCGGGCCGCGCTGGCGCGATTGAACGCTGAAACGGAGGTCGACGTCATCCTGCTGATTCGCGGTGGCGGCAGCATCGAGGACCTGTGGGCCTTCAACGACGAGGCTTTGGCGCGGGCCATCGCTGCCAGCCGCTTGCCGGTGGTCAGTGGCGTGGGCCACGAGACCGACTTTACAATCGCCGACTTCGTGGCCGATTTGCGCGCGCCGACGCCCTCGGCCGCCGCCGAACTGGTCGCGCCGGACGTTGCCGAGCTGGGCCAGGTCATTCATGTTGCCCGCGCCCGCCTGTCCGAGTTGCAGCGCGGGCGTCTGGCGCTGCTGCAGGACCGTTTGCAGACAGGTCGCCGCAGTTTGACGCATCTGTCACCGGAGCGGGAACTGGCGACGCAGCGTCAGCGACTGGACGATCAGGAGTTGCGCTTGCAGCGCGCCTGGGCGAGCGCCCACGGTCGTTTGGCGGCAGGGCTGGCGGAGGCCGCAGCGGCGCTCGGCGCGGCGGATCCCCGGGCCATATTGCAGCGAGGCTACGCCATTTTGACGCAGGCGCAGAACGGCGCCCGGGTGAGCAGTGTCAATGAGGTGCAGGTGGGCGACGCCCTGCTGGCGCAGTTGCGCGACGGTGAATTGCCGCTGCGCGTGGAGGACAGGGAGAAGCATGGGCGATATGGCAGAACGCTCTTTTGAGGAAGCCTGGTCCGAACTGGAGGGCATCCTGGAGCGCCTGGAGCGGGGCGAGTTGACTTTGGATGAATCGGTGGCGCTCTTTGAACGCGGTCGGGCGTTGGCGGCGCACTGCCAGCAACTGCTGGACAAGGCTGAACTGCGCGTGCGCGAACTCTCCGAAATGACGGACGAAGACGGGGCCGAAACGTTGACGGAGTAGGTCCTTAGCCCCGCAGGCGCGCCAGCAGCAAACGCGGCAGGGCGCGCGCCTCCTCCAGGCGCAGCAGGACACCCAGGCCGAGGAAAACCGTCAGGCCGACTATTCCGCCGCCGAGCAGTTGCAGCAGTGGCGTTCGTGGCTGACTAAGCCACAACCCGAGCGCGACGGCCAGACCCGCACTTGCCAGCAGCAGGGCCGGCGCGCTGCGCAGGAAGCCCCGCTCGTCGAGATGGCCCAGTCGTCGTCGCAGCAGTCCCCACAGCACCAGCGCCTCCACGTTGGTGGTCAGGGCGTTGGCCAGCGCCAGACCGGCGAAGGGCCCGCGGGCGAGGTTGCCCGGCTCGCCAATGAGGCGGATGAAGACCAGGCTGAGCAGGATGTTGGCCAGCATGGCGGCCACGCCGACCAGCACCGGTGTGCGGCTGTCTTCCAGCGCGTAGAAGGCCCGCGAAAGCAACTCCAGCAGCACGAAACCGGCCATGCCGGTGGCGTAGAAGGCCAGCGCCCAGGCCGTTGCCGCGCTGCTTTCTGCGCTCCACTGGCCGCGTTCGAAAAGCGTCTTCACCAGCGGCTCGCCCAGCAGGATCAGCAGCAGCATGGCGGGCAGGGCGAGAAAGAGGACGCCACGCAGCGCGCTCACTAGGCGGGCGCGAAATGCTTCCCTGTCTCCGGCGGCCGCCAGGGCCGAGAGCGTGGGAAAAAGCGCCGAACCCAGGCCCTGGCCGATGACGCCCAGCGCGAAGAAAACCAGTACGAAGGCGGTCGTCAGGGCGGCCGCGCTGCCATCCACCATGGTGGAACTGAAGGCCGCGCTGACGAGAAAGTTGACCTGCACCACGGCCAACCCAAGAATGCGGGGGCCCATGAGGCGCAGCACGTCGCGCAGGGCCGGGCTGCTCCAGTCCGCCAGCGGGCGCAACTGCGCGCCCAGGCCGCGCAGACCGGGCAGTTGCACCAGCAGATGCAGCAAGGCACTGAGCACGGCGCCCCAGGCCAGGCCGTGGACGTTGGCGTCGCCCACCTGGGCTGCGCCGGGGTCCGGCGGCAGGGCCGGGGCGATCAGCAATGCACCGATGATCAGGCCGACGTGGTTCATGCTGATGGCCAGCGAGGGCAGCAGGAAGCGCTGGTGGGCATGCAGCAGGCCCATTAGCAAGCCGCTGACGCTGAAGACCAGCGGCGTCAGCATCATGGCGCGCATGAGCTCGCTGGTCAGCGCCTGCAGTTCCGGCTCGACTCCGGGTGCCAGCAGATGGGCGGTGATGAGCGGGGCCAGCAGGAAGACCAGCGCGCCCAGCGCCCCGGCCGCCAGCGCAGAGAGGGTCATGGCGGCGCTGGCCAGACGCCAGGCGCTTTCTTCGTCCTGCGCGCGCAGACGGGCGTAAACCGGAAGGAAGGAGGAACCCAGCGCGCCGCCGGCCACCAGCACGAAAATCAGCTCCGGCAGGCGTTGCGCCCGAAAGAAGGCGTCCAGGGCCGCGCCAGCCCCGAAGCTGGAGGCGATGATAGCCGTGCGCAGCACACCCAGCACGCCGCTGGCGAAGAAGCCCAGCACCACGACCAAGGTGGCGCGGAGAATCTGGCGACTGCTGAGCGCGCTCACGGGAGCGGGGTGTGACATGGTCGAAACCCTGCGCCTGCGAGCCGGACGCTTGCCTGGCGCCTCATGGCGTCCTACTATAGCATGGCGCGGCAAGCTTGGTGCTGGAGGTCAGGGATGGGCGGGGACAGAATTAAGGTGGTCGTGGCGATGGACTTTGCGGACGAGCTGGTTCGCGGGCTGGCCGCGATTTCGCCACGTCTGCAGATGGAGCGTCATTTTCCGCAAGTGCCCGCCAACGCCTGGGCTGACGTGGAGGTGCTGTATGCCGGGGGCCACATACCGCAACCGGAGCAGGCGCCGCGCCTGCGCTGGATACAATTGCATGGCGCCGGCGCCAACCATCTGCAGGGTCTGCCCATTCTCGACGCCGAGGACGTCGCCATCACCTCGGCCAGCGGCATCCACGCCACGCCGATCGCCGAGCATTGCCTGGCCATGATGCTGGCCTTCGCCTGCCGCCTGCCGCATTTTCTGCGTCTGCAAGCGGAAGCGAACTGGGACCGTTCGGGTCGGGCATCGGACACCTTGCGCGGCCAGACCCTGGGCATCGTCGGCTATGGCAGCATCGGTCGGGAACTGGCGCGCCTGGCCGACAGCCTCGGCATGACCGTCGTGGCCACGCGTCGCGACCTGCGGCACCCTGCGGAGGAAGGCAGCTATCTGGAGCCAGGTGTCGGCGACCCGCAGGCCGAGATTCCAACACGCCTTTACCCGCCGCAAGCGCTGGCCTCCATGTTGGCCATTTGCGATTATGTGGCGCTCACGCTGCCCCTGACCGGCGAGACTCAACATTTGCTGGATGAAGGCATGCTGGCGACCATGAAACCCGGCGCCGTACTCATCAACATCTCGCGCGGGGCCGTGCTGGACGAGGCGGCGCTGATCTCCGCGTTGGCGGCGCAACGCATTGCCGGCGCCGCGCTGGACGTTTTTGAGGAAGAACCGCTGCCCGCCACCAGCCCGCTGTGGAGCCTGGACAACGTGATCATCACGCCTCACATCGCCGGCAATACCCGGCGCTATCACGAGAAGGCCGCGACGCTTTTCGCCGAAAACCTGCGACGCTATCTGAACAACGAGGCGCTGCTCAATCTCTACGACCGCAGCCGCGGCTATTGAACCGCATTGCGGCGCCACGCGTAGTCACGGCACAGGGCGAGAAAATTCAATGATTCCTTCGCGGAAGCAGGGAGCTGTGACATGAAAGAAGCGCATCGGGCGGAGCTGGAAGCGGAGCTGAAAGCGACGCTGGGGGACTTTCTTGACCATCAACAACGCGCATTGAAGGCCGCCGGCCGGGCCTGCGACGCCTGGGGCTCGCCGGAGTTCGAGAGCCACGCCCGGGTAGCCGGGGCCACCAGTCTGGCAGGATTGCGCCGGCTGGTGAGTAACGTCGCCGATATCGCCGCTGACTGCGAGGCGAAGGGCTATTGTGGCGGGGACGCTGACAGCGGCGTCGACTCGCAGGAACCGGACGCAGACCCTGCCACCGGCGGATGCCATGGCGGCGTGAGAGTGCGGGTCCGCGTCAACGGGGACTGAGACGCCGCGTCTCAACGCGCGGCGGGTGTGCCGTCGGCCGCATGGAAGTGAATCTTCAGGCAGGCGTCCTCAAAACGGGCGACGCCGATTTCCAGCCCGGCCAGAGAATGCGGTAGTACGAAGTTGCGGCGCCAGCGTCCGACCTGCAAGGTCAGTTCGTCACGCTCGCGATAGAGCTCCAGATCATCATGGCGCGTGAAGGGAAGGGGGACGCTCAGCAGGTAACCGCCGTCGGGCGCGCTGCTGATGCGATGCGTTTCCCCGTCATGCATGGGGTCGGCCGGGTTGCGCTGACCATACAGCGCGTCGCCCAGTTGCTGAAGTGAAGCCAGACCGCCCGCCTCAACGCCCAGCAGCGGCGCGGTCAACAGGGGCAAATCACCGAAGGATTCGCGGATCAGCGCCAGATTTTCGGCCTGGCGCTCTTTCGCAGCCGCAAACCAGGGATCGCGTACCTCGTCAGGCAGGACGCGGTTGCAGATCACGGCGTCGACGGCGTAACCGTAGAGGTTGAGACAGGTCCAGGTGCGCTGCGTCTCGCGGATGACCATACGCTCGGGGTTGACGACCAGGCGCATGCTGCTGACCTGTGGATCGGCCAGTAACTCGCGCACCCGGTCCAGCGTAGCGAAAAGCATTTCCAGCTGGGCGACGGCATCACCGCCGCCGTGGTCCTTGCCCCTGGCCCGGTTGAGCGGGCCCAGTACACGACTGGCGCCACGGGCCAGGGTCACGATGCGGCTGAACCACCAGCGCGTGACGTCCGGCAGGCTGAGCAGCCGCAGGGTCTCGGCCGTGGGGGCGGCATCAACAACCAGTACGTCGAAATCACCCTGTTCGTAATAACGGTTGATCCACAGCAAATGCGCGCCTTCTTCAAGGCCTGGCAATAGGGTGACCTCACCGGCGACCAGGTCTTCCAGCTCCGGATGACGAAACATGCTCAGCAGACGCCGCTGGATATCGCCCCAGTAACGCTCCATGGAATGACGCAGGTCGACTTCCTGGGCCCAGAGGTTATGGGCAAGGGCGACGGGTTCCGGGCCAATGTCGCGTTCGAAGGAATCGGCCAGGCTGTGGGCCGCGTCGGTGCTGATGACCAGGGTCTTCAGGCCGGCCTGCGCGCAACGCAACGCGGTGGCGGCGGAGATGCTGGTCTTGCCGGTGCCGCCCTTGCCGGTGTGAACGATGATGCGCATGACTTAAGCCTTTGAACCGGGTTGTCTCCTGTTACGGAGAATCGGGAAATGAAGTGTCAATATTGAGTCGGCAGCGACTATACTGTATGCAGCCGGTGTCGGAAGACTTGCACAGCGCGCGCGTTGCGCGGGCAGGGGCGATTGCCCTTGCGGCGGCCAAAAAAACCCGGCTCATATGCCGTTGCGGACTTACCTGGTTGACAAACGATTTTACCGCTTGATGCGTACGTTGTTGCCGGCCGGCAGACGCGGCGATGCAATTTACGCCTGGTTGCACTTCCTGGCTACGCACCGCCGATTTCCGGGGGCGCGGGAATCTGGCCGCCTGAATGACCTGCTCTATCACGTCCGCGTGGATGGGGACCTGCTTGATCCCCTGTGCCAGTTTGTTACGGACAAGGCATACGCCAAGTGGTATGTGGCAGCAACTGTGGGCGAGCAATACATGCAAAAGACGCTGGCCCTGCTTGACCACGTCGACGAGGTCGACCGGCTGCGCCTGAAGCAATTCCCCTGTGTGGTGAAACCCACGCATCTGAGCGGTGCAGTGCAGTTTTGCAGGGCAGATGACAGGCAGCTTGACCGTGAGCAGATGAAAAGCTGGTTTGGCCTCGATTTGTACCGGGAATCCCGCGAACAGAATTACCGCTGGCTGCGGCCCCGTATCATTGTGGAGGAATACTTCGGCGCGGCGGAGGCCGCTGTGCCGGACGATTACAAGGTATTTTGCTTTCGGGGCGAGCCGCGCTTCATCCAGGTGGACAATGGCCGATTCACCAGGCACACGCGCAATTTGTACGATTCGTCCTGGCGCAGATTGCCCTGCTACATTCTACATGCTACCCGGAAGGAAGACGATC
>JAGWBD010000010.1 GCA_021296065.1 Anaerolineae bacterium | reverse complement strand
TTACGGCGGTTACGGCCACCCGGACCACATCGCCATCCAGCGCGCCACCACCGACGCCTTCAGCATCGCCGGCGATGCCGCCTTTCAGACCGATGGCCAGTCCCTTTGGCAACCACAGAAACTTTATTACAGTTCCTCCCCTACCCTGTTGCTGCGATTCGGCATTCTGATGACGCGCCTGCGCCGCCAGGACCCGCGCGCCATGGGCCGCAACAGGGACGTGGACATGCTGGCGATTCTGGAAAACATCGAGGAACCGAACGTGCGCATCAACGTGCGTCAATGGTCGGAAATCTGGGACGCGGCCAGTCGCTGCCATGCCAGTCAACTGGGCGGACGGCGCAATCGCACGCCCCGCTGGTTGCGCCTTCTGCTTCACTCCCACGTCAGCTATACCCGCATCCAGCCGCCGCCCGTGCACAGGCGCATCGATGAACGCGACCTCTTCGACAACGTGACCCTGGGCGATTGGCCGCCCTGACCAGGCACGTTGGGAAACCATGCTGCCGGGCCGATCGCGAACCCGGAAAGACCCGCAGCGCTCTTCCTGAAAGTGCTGGCATTTTGCCCGGCCCTGTCAGTTTCGCGCTGCCGCCCCCCTGTCGGCGCGCGACCAACGCCGGTGGAAGGTCTCGCGCCAGGCCGGAAATTCGCCCGCCACAATGGCCTTGCGCATGGCATGCACCAGGCCGACGAGAAAGTGGATGTTGTGCAAACTGAGCAACATGTAACCAAGGATTTCCCGCGACTTGATCAGATGACGCAGGCTGGCGCGTGAGTATTCACGGCAGGCCGGGCAGTCGCAGTCGGAATCAAGTGGACGCTCGTCGCGCGCAAAGTCGAGTCGGCCGACGTTTATGCGGCCGGTCGCCGTGAAGGCAGCCCCGTGCCGCGCCAGGCGCGTCGGGATAACGCAGTCAAAGATGTCGATCCCCTGCATGACGCCATCGACCAGGTCGTCCGGTTCGCCCACGCCCATCAGATAGCGCGGCCGCGCGTCCGGCAACATCGGCGCGGACAGCGCCAGCGCCTCCAGCATGTCTGCGCGCGATTCGCCGACGGAGAGCCCGCCCAGGGCATAGCCCGCGAAACCAGTCTCCTGTATTTCCCGCGCGGAGCATTCGCGCAGATCGCCGTAGACGCCGCCCTGCACGATGCCGAACAACACCTGGTCGTCATCTTCCGGATGGGCTTCGCGGCAACGCCGCGCCCATGCCGCGGTCCGACGCACCGCGCCTTCCACGCGCTCGCGCTCGCGCGGCGGCGGGCATTCATCGAAGCACATGATGATGTCCGCGCCCAAATTCTGCTGAATTTCGATCACTTTCTCCGGCGTGAAGCGCAGGTGACTGCCATCAATGTGGCTGCGAAAGCTGACGCCCTCGTCATCAATGCGATTGATGTGCTGCAGACTAAAGACCTGATACCCGCCAGAGTCGGTCAGGATGGGCCCTTGCCAGTTCATGAAACGGTGCAGGCCACCCAGCTCCCGCACCAGTTCATCGCCAGGCCGCAAATGCAGGTGGTAGGTGTTGGCCAGCACCAGACTCACGCCCGCCGTCTTGAGGTCGCGCGGAAACACCGCCTTCACCGACCCGGCAGTCCCCACCGGCGCAAACACAGGCGTGGCCAACGGGCCGTGGGCGGTTTGGAAGATCCCGGCCCTGGCCCGCCCCTGGCTGGCAATGACCTCGAATTCTCCAGTCATACGCTTCCGGCGATCGCTGGCCGCGCGATTATAGCAGTTGCCCTGTCCCGCCCTGCGCCGCTGGCAGCGCGTGGACGCCATCGCTACACTGCCGCCATGCCTTTACCCTCCGCCGCGCTGCCCGCCGGCGCGACCACCTGGCTGGAAATCGACCAGGCGGCCATTGGCCACAATGTGCGTCTGCTGCGCGGCCTGACCGGGCCGCAAACGCGGCTGTTGGCGGTCATCAAGGCGGACGCCTACGGTCATGGCGCCCGCGCCACGGCCCGTAGCGTTATCGCCGCCGGCGCGACGGCGTTGGGCGTGGCCAGTCTGCCGGAAGCGCTGGAACTGCGCGGCGCAGGCATTACCGCGCCGATCCTGGTGCTTTCCTTCGTGCCACCTGCGGCGCTGCCGGCGGCGCTCGAACAAGGGCTGACCCTCACCCTCTTCGATGCGGCCCAGGCCCGCGCCTGCGACCAGCAGGCCCGCAAGTCAGGGCGCCGACTTAAGGCGCACGTCAAGCTCGACAGCGGCATGGGTCGGATGGGCACCCTGGTGGCCGACGCGCCGGCCTTGCAGGAGCAGCTTGCACAAATGCCATGGCTGCAACTGGAGGGCTGCTACACCCATTTCGCACTGGCGGACGAAGACATCGACTGGACGAGGGAACAGTTGCGGCGCTTTCTGGCCGCCGTGCATGCAATGCGCAGGCGCGGGGCAAGATTCCCCACCCTGCACAGCGCCAACTCGGCGGCAACTCTCACCTTGCCCGAGAGTCATCTGGGCCTGGTGCGCCCCGGCATCGCCCTCTATGGGCTCTCCCCTTCAGACGGCGTGCCGCTGCCGTCGGGCTTTCGCCCTGCGCTGACCTGGAAGACGCAAATCGTTCAACTCAGGGACCTGCCCGCCGGTCACAGCGTGGGCTACGGCCGGACCTGGACGGCGTCCTCCGCGACGCGTATGGCGGTCCTGCCAGTGGGTTATGAGCACGGTTTCCGGCGCGCGCCGCATGAGCCCCGCAGCGTCTTGCTGCGCGGCCAGATCGCTCCGGTGATCGGACGCATCAGCATGGAAAAGACGGCGATCGATGTTACGGCGATCCCGCAGGCGCAGGTCGGGGACGAGGTCGTCTTGCTGGGTCGCCAGGGAAAGGCCTGTATCAGCGCAGAGATGCTGGCGGCCCGCTTTGGCAGCAGCAACTACGAGGTCGTGACCGGCCTGTCGGCGCGGATGCCGCGTCTTCAGTTGAGCAGGTCGGAGACGTAGTCCGCGATCACGGCGGGCGACGTCCCGACGGTAAAGGTCGTGCGCAGCCGGCCGTCCCGATCGATGAGAAAACTTGAGGTGCTGTGGTCCAGCAGGCCCTGCTGGCTGCTGTTGGCAAGGTAAAGACCGAACTCCCCGCCGATGCGCCGTACCTCCTCGCGAGCGCCGGTCATGCCCAGGAAGGTTGGATCAAAGGCCGCCAGCCAGTCCCGCAGGCGCAGCGGCTGATCGACTTCACCGTCCACACTGACCATCACAAAGTTGACCCCGGCGGCGCGCTCGTCCAGCGCCTCTTTCACGCGCGTGAAGTCCTTCAGGGTCAGCGGACAGTAGTCCGGGCAACGCGTATAGCCAAAGACCAGCAGCGTGGCCCTGCCCTTCAGGTCGGCCAGACCGGTTGGCTTGCCGTCCGTGCCCAGCAAGGTGAAATCGGACAACTGACGCGGCGGGTCCACCTGCGTCGCGCCGTCAAACCAGGAACCGGAGTCCACCTGCGCAACCGGGCCTTCACTGAAAGATGGATTCGCCAGGCGCCAGGCAATGAAGAGCAGCGACCCAAGGGTGATCGACAGACTCACGACGAGAGCGACCAGCAACGCCGGTCTCAGGGGTCTGCGCCTGCCTCTCCTGTCTGCCATGGCCCGAGCCTCCACCGGCACGAGAATCCGCCGCTGCTTCCAGCCTACGCCTGCATGCATGCGCTTGCAAGGGGCCTGTGCTTCGGCTAGACTGCGGGACGATCAGGTCTGTCGCGAGAGTGCGCCGCCAGGCGCCACCGAAGGGGCAAGTGGTCCGCAGGCTGGGCTGGCCACGAAACTCTCAGGTTCAGGGAGCGACTGACCGCAAATCTCTGGAAGTGTGTTTGGCTGACAGGGGCGCACAGCAACGTGCGTTCCTTTTTGTTGCAGGAGGTTGCGGGAATGGGAAAGTGGAAGACGCCGGCGGACCTGAAGTATCAGGACACGGACGAATGGATCCGCCTGGAGGGCGAGGAAGGCATCGTTGGCATCACGGACTACGCGCAGGACCAGCTTAACGACATCGTCTTTCTGGAGTTGCCCGCTGTCGGCGACAGTTTCGCCCGGGGCGACTCCTTTGGCGTGGTGGAGTCGGTCAAGGCGGCTTCGGACCTGCATTTGCCGGTCAGTGGCACCGTCACGGCGGTGAACAACGCCGCCGAGGATGAGCCCGAATTGGCAAACGTCGACCCCTACGGCGCGGCCTGGCTGGTCCGTGTGCGCCTCAGTGACGCCGCCGAGCTGTCCGGTCTGATGGACGCCGCCGCTTACGACGCGCACTGCGAGGCGCGCTAGACCGCCGTGAGTTACGTCCCGCACACCGAAACCGAACGCCAGCAAATGCTGGCGACCATCGGCGTCAGCGCCGTCGAGGACCTCTTCGGCGCCGTGCCCGCGCGCAATCGCTTTCCGTCGCTGGACCTGCCTGAAGCGCTCGGCGAACTGGAAGTGCAGGCGGAGTTGCTGGCGCTTTCGGAAGACAACGACCATGGTCAGGACTTCGCCATCTTCCGCGGCGGTGGCGCCTGGCAGCACTACATCCCCTCGGCGCTGGGCCATATGCTGCTGCGAGGCGAGTTCCTCACCGCCTATACGCCTTACCAGCCGGAACTCAGCCAGGGCACGCTGCAGGCAATTTTTGAATACCAGAGCATGATCTGCGCCCTGACCGGCATGGACGCCGCCAACGCCAGCCACTATGACGGCGCAACCAGCTTCGCCGAGGCCGTCTCCATGGCCGTCGACGTCGGCCGTGGCCGCCGCAACAAGATCCTCTTCAGCCCC
Organism: Anaerolineae bacterium; assembly: GCA_021296065.1. Lineage (GTDB taxonomy): Bacteria > Chloroflexota > Anaerolineae > Aggregatilineales > Phototrophicaceae > JAGWBD01. The sequence continues at coordinate 37,680 of JAGWBD010000010.1, read as the reverse complement.
TGGATCAACCCGCAGTATCGCGACGTCGCCCGTACTTATCACCAGGGCCGGGACCTGCTGTTTCGCGGTGATGAAAGCGCATCAACCCTGGATGACCTGGTTGGCCAACTGGACAACAACACCGCCATGCTGGCCGTCGCTTACCCGGATTTCGTCGGTCACATTGCGGATTTCGAAGGACTGGCGCACAAGGTGCATGAGGCCGGCGCCCTGCTGGTCCTGGTCGTGAACCCCATCGCCCTCGGCCTGCTGAAGAGTCCGGGCGAACTGGGCGCCGACATCGTCGTCGGTGAGGGCCAGCCCCTGGGTATCCCGCTTTCCTATGGTGGCCCCTACGTGGGCTTCTTCGCCACACGCAGCCGTCTTGTGCGCAAAATCGCCGGCCGCATCGTCGGCGAGACGGTGGACGAGGACGGCCGCCGCGCCTGGGTGATGACCCTGCGGCCGCGCGAGCAGGACATTCGTCGCGAAAAGGCCAGCAGCAACATTTGCACCAACCAGGGCCTGATGGCGTTGGCAGCCGCCGTCTATCTGGCCCTGATGGGCAAACAGGGCCTGCGTCAGGTGGCAGAACTTTGCTGGCACAAGGCGCACTACGCCGCCGCGCAAATCGCTGCGCTGGTGGACTACCAGATCATCACCAGACCGCCCTTTTTCCACGAATTTGCCCTGCGTTGCCCGCGCCCTGTCGCAGAAATCAATGCCGGTTTGCGCGAACGCGGCATCATCGGCGGTCACGACCTTGGAGCCGAGGACCCGCGCTTGCGCGACTGTATGTTGCTGGCCTTCACCGAACTGAACAGCCGCGACGAAATCGACGCCCTCATCGCCAGCCTGCGGGAGTTGCAGACCTCATGAGCGAAGCGACCATCTACGAAAAGAGCGTCAGCGGCCGTGCGGGCGCGCGCCTGCCCGTCTGCGACGTCCCGCTGACGCCATTGCCGCAGGAACTGCTGCGCCGGGAACTGGACCTGCCGGAAGTCAGCGAACTGCAGGTGGTGCGCCACTTTACCCGGCTCAGCCGTCGCAATTTCTCCATTGACACCGGCTTTTACCCCCTCGGTTCCTGCACCATGAAGTACAACCCGCGCCTGAATGAGGACATGGCCCGCCTTCCCGGCTTTGCCGCCCTGCACCCACGCAGCGACGAAGCAAGTTCCCAGGGGGCGCTGGAACTGATGCACCGCCTGCAGGGCTGGCTGGCGGAGATCAGCGGCTTCGCGCGCGTCACGCTGATGCCCGCTGCCGGCGCCCAGGGCGAACTGGCCGGCATCCTGATGATGCGTCGCTATCACGAACGGCGCGGGGACTCGCAGCGCACGCGAATCCTCGTGCCGGACAGCGCGCACGGCACCAATCCGGCGACCGTCACCATGGCCGGCTACCAAAACGTGGAGTTGCCCTCCGACTCAAACGGCAACGTCGATCTGCAGGCCTTGCGCAATGTCTGCGACGAGACAGTCGCCGGCATGATGATCACCGTGCCCAGCACGCTCGGTCTCTTCGACGTCAACATTCAGGAAATCGTGGACGCGGTGCATGGCTGCGGCGGACTGTTGTACATGGACGGCGCCAACATGAACGCGCTCATGGGTATCGTCAAGCCCGGCGAACTGGGCTTCGACGTCATGCACTACAACCTGCACAAGACTTTCTCCACGCCCCATGGCGGCGGCGGCCCGGGCTGCGGCGCCGTCGCAGTAAACGAGCGCCTGGCGCCCTTCCTGCCTGGCCCCAACGTGGAAGTCGTGTCACAAGCCAGCGGCGACACACCGGCCCGTTACGGCCTGCGCATGCCGCCGCAGTCAATCGGCCGTCTCAAGGCCTTTCATGGCAACTTTGGCATGCACGTGCGCGCCTACGCCTACATTGCCTTCCATGGCGCCCAGGGGATCCGTGAGATCTCCCGCCACGCTGTGCTCAACGCCAACTATCTGCGCGCCTCGCTGCAGGGCAGCTACCACATCCCTTACCCTCGCATCTGCGCCCATGAATTCGTGATCGAGGGCCACTTTGAGGGCATCGACGAGGTACACGCCCTGGATATTTCCAAACGCCTGATGGACTACGGCTTCCATCCGCCGACCAACTACTTCCCCCTGATCGTGCCTGAAGCGCTGCTGATTGAACCCACCGAGACCGAGGACAAGGCCACGCTCGATGACTTCATCGAGGCCATGCGACGCATTGCCCGCGAAGCGCGGGAAGACCCCGGCCTCCTGCTCAGCGCGCCGCGCACCCTCGATGTTTCCAGACTGGATGAGGTGCGCGCCGCACGGCAACTGATGCTTTGCTGCGTGCCGATTCCGGACTGGCCCGCCCAGGGTTGATCGCGCAGCTGCCATGGCGGACTTCTGGTTTGTCTCCGCGCCCTTGCCAGGCCACCTCGACTGGGGTGGCCTGTTGCGCACGGCCCAGGCGCTGCGGGCCAGGGGCCACAGGGTCTCCTGGCTGAGTGGGCCGCAGGTCGAGCGCGCATTGACCCGTGCCGGCCTCGACTTCATCCCCCTGAAGGAGACCGGCTGGCTCTGGCCGCCACCGCCGCTGCCCGATGTCAGCCAGTTGCCGCCACAGGAAGCCGTCATGCTGCGTTACCGGCGCGCGCTGGATACCTGGCTCAGCGTCGACCAGGTCGGCGCGGCCGCTGAGGAACTCATCGAGCGCGGTCGAAACGGCGACGCGCCGGACATGATCGTCGCCGACCCCTTCCTCAGCGCTGCCGCCCTGGCCGCCGAGGCGCTTGACCTTCCGCTGGTCGTCGGTGGCTGGCCGGCCCAGGCCGAACTTGACGAGGAGCGTCTGCTCGCCGTGCAGAAGACCCTGGGCGCGGACAGCCGTGCGCGTCTGCAACAATTGCTGGAACGATTCGCGCTCCAGGGACTCAATTTCTCCCGCGGCCCCACCCCTTCCGTCCTGAGCCCGCTCTTGCACCTCTGCTTCTTCACCGAAGACTGGTACGCAGAGGAGCGCGGCAGTCTACTGCCGCAAAACGCCTACGTCGGCGGGGCACCTGCCACACCGGAGGAGGACCCACCCCACTGGCTGACAGCCATCCCTGCCGATGCGCCGCTGGCGCTGATCACCCTCGGCACCACCTTCACCGGCGATCTGGGCTTCTTCAGTTGGGCGGCCCAGGCCGCGGCGCGCCTCAATCTGGTCCCGATCGTCGTCATCGGCTGGCACCCGCTCCCGCCGGAACGCAAGGCCGAATTAATTGAGGCCCTGCCCGCCCGGGCCCGCCTGCTCAACTGGGTCGATTTCCACCACGTCCTGCCGCGAGCGCGCCTCGCCATCCATCACGGCGGCATGGGCACTACCCACGCCGTCCTCGTGCATGGCGTGCCCCAACTGGTCGTGCCCCACGCCGCTGACCAGCGGGCCCAGGCGCGGCGCGTCTCCCAGGCGAAGGTCGGCCTCAACCTCACCGCGCACGACGTACGCAACGGCGCGCTCTTCACCGGCGCGCGCGCCTTGCTCAATGACACCCAGGTGCAGCAACGCGCCCGCGACCTGGCGACGGAGATGGCCGGCGGCGGCGGGCCGCAACGGGCGTCCGGACTCTTGCTGGACGCGCTGGCACGCAGCCAGGCGTCATGAGCCCCCCGGCGCAGGACGATTGACGTGGCCTTTTCGGGCGCACTGCTGCGCGAAAAGGCGCTTGAACTGGGCTTCAATCTGGTTGGCATCACCGCCGCAACACCTTCCCCGACTCTTTGGGCATACCAGCGCTGGATCGAGCGCGGCATGCACGGCAGCATGGCCTGGCTGGCGCGACCTGACCGCCAGACGCGCCGACGTGACCTGAACGTCATTCTGCCCGGCGTACAGACCCTGCTGGTCGTCGGGCTGGACTATGCCCAGGCGCTCGCTCCAGGACCTCTTCTCAACGACCCGCAGCGCGGTCGCATCGCCGCCTACGCCTGGGGTCTGGACTATCACGATGTGATGAGCGCCCGTCTGGAGCAACTGGCTGCATGGCTGCAGCGCGAGAGCGGCCAGCGCAGCGTTGATCGCGTCTACGTCGACACCGGCGCCATACTGGAGCGCAGCCACGCGCAGCAGGCCGGCCTCGGCTTCTTCGGCAAAAACACCATGCTCATCCACCCCCGCCGCGGCAGCCACTTTTTCATCGGCGAAATCCTGACCAGCCTCGAAGTCGACGACCACGACCGGCCACAAGAGGGCGTCGGCTGCGGCAGTTGCACGCGTTGCCTCGACGTCTGCCCGACCGACGCATTCCCGCGGCCCTTCGTGCTGGATGCCCGCCTTTGCATCAGCTATCTGACCATTGAGCACAAGAGCTGGATTGATCGCGAATTGCGCAGCCTGACCGGCAACTGGATCTTCGGCTGCGACCTCTGCCAGGACGTCTGCCCCTTCCAGCGTTTCAGCGTGCCCACGCGCGAACTGGCGCTGCAGCAAGCCGACCCGGAGCGGATCGCGCCGCTATTGAGCGATCTGCTTGAACTGGACGACGAGGGTTTCCGGAGCCGCTGGCGCGGGACGCCCCTGCAACGCACAGGCCGTGAACGCCTTGTGCGCAACGCCTGTCTGGCAGCGGCCAACGGCGCTGTCACAGCCGCAATCCCTGCTCTAATCCGGCTGCTGGATTCGGCCAGCCCGCTGCTGCGCGGCCACAGCGCCTGGGCCCTCGCCCGCCTGGATTCCGCCGCCGCGCGTCCCGCCCTGCAGGCCAGTCTGGCGCGGGAGAGAGACCCGGAAGTACGCCAGGAACTGGAACTGTCCCTCTCCGGGGCCTGAAATCCGGCCTGGACCCGGGTAAACTGGGATGGAATCAGGGAGGTACCCTATGGAAAGCAAGACATTTCACATCCCCGCCATCAGTTGCGATGGCTGCGTCAATGCCATTCGCAGTGAACTGGGCGAACTGGAAGGCGTGCAGGTGCTGGCCGCCGATGCCGACAGCCGCAGCGTCACCGTCGCCTGGGGGGCGCCGGCCAGCGAAGTCGCGATCGTGCAGTTGTTAACTGAAATTGAGTACGCGCCGGACCCGGCCTGATTCAGCTGCCCAGGCGCAACTTGCGCAGGCGCAGTGAATTGCTGACCACGAAGACGCTGGAGAAGGCCATCGCGGCCGCCGCCAGCATGGGCACCAGCGCCCCCAGCATGGCGACCGGGATCAGCACGATGTTGTAGATGAAGGCCCAGAACAGGTTCTGGTAAATCGTGCGCATGGTCGCGCGACCCAGATGAACGGCGCGCGCCACCGCCAGCGGGTCCGCGCCCGGCAGGGTCAGGTCCGCCGCCTCCATGGCGATATCCGCCCCGCCGCCAATGGCCATGCCCACGTCGGCCTGCGCCAGCGCCGGCGCGTCGTTGATGCCGTCGCCGACCATCGCCACCCGTTTGCCGCCCGCCTGCAACGCCTCGATCGCGGCCGCCTTGTCCTGCGGCAGCACCTCGGCGCGCACTTCCTCAATGCCCAGTTGTGCCGCGATAGCCCGCGCAGTGTTGCGGTTGTCGCCGGTGAGCATCACCACCTTCAGACCGGCTGCCTGCAAGGCCCTCACGGCGTCCCTTGATTCCGGCCGCAGGGCGTCGGCGATGCCCAGCACACCGATGCCCTCGCCATCCACGGCGACGGCCACCGCCGTCTGACCCTGCTCCTGCAGGACCTGGGCGGACTGCGCCATGCCCGCGTCCAGTGCGACTCCTTCGCGTTCCAGCCAGCTCAGGCTGCCCACCAGCACCTGCCGGCCTTCAACCCCGGCGCGCACGCCCATGCCCGCTTCCGCCCGGAAAGAGTCGGGATCGGTCAACGCAAGCTGGCGCGCCTTCGCCGCAAGCAACAGCGACCGCGCCAGGGGATGTTCGCTGCCGCGCTCGGCGCTGGCGGCCAGACGCAACAGTTCAGCGTCGCTCCAGCCAGGCTGCGCCTGCAGCGCCATCAATTGCGTTTCGCCCAGCGTCAACGTGCCGGTTTTATCCAGCGCGACAACCTGCAACCCTCTGGTGTTTTCCAGCGCGGCGCTGTTGCGAAAGAGGATGCCATTCTCCGCGCCCAGCCCGGTACCCACCATGATGGCCGTCGGCGTCGCCAGACCCAACGCGCAGGGGCAGGCGATGACCAGCACCGCCACCGCATGCGTCAGGGCCTGCGCCAGGCCCACCTGGCCGATGGCCAGCCAGGCGACGAAGGTCAGCGTGGCCAGTACCAGCACGATCGGCACGAACACGCCCGAGACGCGGTCCGCCACGCGTTGAATCGGCGCGCGCGAGGCCTGGGCCTCTTCCACCATGCGAATAATCTGCGCCAGGGCGCTGTCCGCGCCCAGGCGGCGCGCTTCAATGACGAGACGGCCCTGATGGTTTAGCGTGGCGCCGATGACCTCGTCACCAGGCGTCTTGTCGACCGGCAGGCTTTCACCGGTGAGCAGGGACTCATCCACCGCCGAGGCGCCATCCACCACCAGGCCGTCAACGGGGATTCGACCGCCGGGGCGCACAAGCACGCGATCGCCCGGTTGCAGGGCGCTGACCAGCACGACCCGCTCTTCACCATCGCGCAACAGGGTCGCCTTCTGCGGCGCCAGTTGCATCAGGCGGCGGATCGCCTCGCTGCTGCGGCCGCGGGCGCGCGCCTCCAGCAGCTTGCCCAGGGTGATCAGCGTCAGGATCACCGCCGCCGTCTCAAAATACTCGCCGGTTTCAGGCAGCAGCCCGGTCAGGGCGGCCACGCTGTAGAGATAGGCCGCCCCGCTGCCCAGCGTCACCAGCGTATCCATGTTGGCGCTGCGATTGCGCAGGGCCCTCCACGCGCCGGCCAGATACTGTCGCCCAAGGACGACGACAACCACCGTCGCCAGCAACCAGAAAAGCGGCGGCCAGCCGCTCCAGGCCAGCCATGGCGTGAGCCGCGCCAGATCTGGCGCAGCCTGTGACAGATGCCGCGCCATGCTCAGCGCGGCCAGCGGCACGGTGAACACCAGGCCGACGCGCAACAATCGCGTCTGCTGTTGAATCGCCGCTTCGCGCGCTTCCCGTTCCGCATCTTCCGGCACGGCTTCGTCCTGCAGGTCCAGCACGCCGTAACCGGCTTTTTCAACCGCGCCGACCAATACTTCCCGTTCGACTCCCTGCGGGCCGGGCAACACGCTGGCGCGCTCGGTCGCCAGGTTGACGCTGACCTCCTGCACGCCAGGCTGACGCTTCAGCGCCCGCTCCACGTTGCGCACGCAGGCGGCGCAGGTCATGCCCGTGACGGGCAGGACAATTTCATTCGTAGCTGTCGCTGCGCTGTTCACCTTGTCAGGCCTTTCCCACTCAATCCGGCGTCATGTCTTCTGGTAAAGCTCGACCAGAACGCCGCCGCTGCTCTTCGGATGTACGAAGGCGTAACGGGTGCCATCCTCGCGTTGCCGCGGACGCTCGTTGATAAGCTCGATTCCGGCATCGTCCAGGCGTTGCATGGCCGCCTCAATGTCGGCTACAGCCAGACAAATATGGTGCATGCCCCCGCCCTTCGACGCCAGATAACGCGCGATGCCGCTGTCGTCGCCCGTCGGCAGGAGTAACTCAATATGCGCGTTGTCCGTCTCCAGAAAGGCCACCTCGACCTCTTCCGCCGCGATGGACTCAATGCGCTGCAGTTCCAGCCCCAGTGCACCCTGCCAAAAGCCCAGCGCGGCCTCCATGTCGCTGACGACGATGGCGATGTGGTCGATGGCGATGCGGGCCATGGCTGTTCTCATCCTGTCATATTGTGGCGCAGGGTTATACTACCATTCACCTTGTATGAAAGTTGTAAGTGAAGCATGGACAGTGCCGAAATCAGCGCCCTGCTGCAATTGACGGACGAGCAGCGCATGCTGCGCGCAACCGTGCGTGACTTCGCGCAACGCGAAATCGCTCCGCTTGCAGCGGACCTGGACGAGACCGGCGCCTTTCCCGCCGATACCGTGCGGCGCATGGGCGCCATGGGGCTGATGGGCATCGAGGTGCCGGAAGCGTACGGCGGCGCCGGCATGGACGCCCTTGCCTGCGCCCTCACGATTGAGGAACTGGCGCGCGTCGATGCCAGCCACAGCACAATCGTCAGCGTCAACAATTCGCTCTACTGCGGCGCTATCCTGGCCTTCGGCAATGAGCAACAAAAAAGTGAGTTTCTTGTGACCGTCGCCAGTGGCCGGCAGACCGGCGCCTACAGCCTTAGCGAGCCCTCTTCCGGCAGCGACGCCGGCACAATGGCCTGCCGCGCTGAACTCAACGGGGACGGCACGCATTGGCGCATCAACGGCCGCAAGAGCTGGGTGACCAACGGGCCTGTGGCCGAACGGCTGGTGCTCTTCGCCGTCACTGATCCTTCTGCCGGCAATCAGGGTATCACGGCCTTCCTGATCGACGCGGCGCGCCCTGGGCTCACGCGCGGCCGCGTGGAGCCCAAGTTGGGGATCCGCGCCAGCGTCACCTGCGAACTGCACTTCGAAAACTACGCCTGTCCGGTGGCAAATGTACTGGGCGACGTCGGCGCGGGCTTTCGCATCGCCCTGAGCGTGCTGGACGCCGGCAGAATTGGCATCGCCGCCCAGGCGCTCGGCATCGCCGAAGCGGCCTTCGCAGCCAGCGTGGACTGGGCCCGCCAGCGCGAGGCCTTCGGCGGGCCCATCGCCCGCTTCCAGCTAATTCAGCAAAAGGTCGCCGACATGAAGCTGCGAATCGAAGCCAGCCGCCTGCTGCTTTACGATGCGGTCGCCGCCAAACAGCGCAGCCGGAGGACGGGCGAGCGCTACACGCTGCAGGCCAGCATGGCCAAACTTCACGCCAGCGAGACCGCGGCCTACGTCACTGACGAAGCCCTGCAAATCCATGGCGGCATGGGCTACAGCCGCGAATTGCCGTTGGAACGCTACTGGCGCGATGCGCGCATCACGCGCATTTACGAGGGCAGCAGCGAAATCCAGCGTCTGGTTATTGCCCGCAACGTACTGGGAGTGCGCTAATGCAAGCAGCCGTTCTTACGCAACATGGCGGTCCGGAAGCGCTGACCGTCGTCAATGACCTGCCGATGCCCGAGCCCGGCCCCGGCGAAGTGCGCTTGCGCATGCGCGCCGCCGCACTCAATCGTCTTGATCTGGTGGTGCGCGGCGGCTGGCCCGGCCTCACCCTGGATTTCCCGCACGTCATCGCCGCGGACGGCGCCGGCGAGGTTGATCGCTGCGGTCCCGGTGTCGCGGGCTTGCAACCGGGCATGCGCGTCTGCATCAACCCTGGCGTTGTTGCCGATGACGATCCCGCTCAGCGCAGTGGCCTGGAAAACCAGGGACGATTGAAGATTCTCGGTGAGCAGTTGCCCGGCACCGCGGCGGCGTACGCCATCGTCCCGGCGCGCAACCTGCTGGCCTTGCCGGATCACGTCAGCTTTGAGGTGGCGGCGGCCGCCGGCCTCGTCTTCGTGACTGCATGGCATTCCCTGATGACGCGCGGCGCCCTGCAGGCGGGCGAGACCGTGCTGATCGTGGGCGCCGGCGGCGGAGTCAACACTTCCAGCATCCAGCTGGCGAAACTGGCCGGCGCGCAGGTGCTGGTCGTCGGCAGCACGGCAGAGCGTTGCCAGCTGGCGCTCGACCTCGGCGCCGACCAGGTGATCAACCGCAATGACACGCCGGACTGGTCGCGCGAGGTCTGGCAGTTGACCGATCGCCGCGGCGTCGACGTCGTGGTCGACAATGTCGGCGTGGCCACTCTGGTCGACAGTCTGCGCGCCGCCCGTCACGGCGGCCGCATTCTGGTGGTGGGCAACACCAGCGGGTTCCGGGTCACGCTGGACCTGCCCCTGCTCTTCATCAAACACCTCAGCATTATCGGCAGCACCATGGGGCCGCATCGTGACTACTGCAAGGTCATGGACCTTGTCTTCAGCGGCGCGCTGCGACCGCACGTCGGCGCAGAACTTCCGCTGGCAGAGGCCCGCGAGGCCATGCGTCTGCTGGAAGATTACGTCGTGCCGGGAAAGATCGTGCTGCAAATGTGAAACAGAGGAGGCTGTTGGCATGGACAACGCCCACAGTGAGACCGAACTGAAGCTTTTTTGCGCAAACCTCATGAACGTACGGCGACGCCTTGAAAGCATGGGCGCGCAACCCAGGGGCGAGCGCGTGCTGGAACGCAACCTGAGATATGAGGACGACAGCAACTCCCTGGCCGCGCGCGACATCGTGCTGCGCCTGCGCCAGGACGCGCGCGCGCGTCTGACTCTCAAAATGCCCGGTGACAGCGCGCCAGGCAGGGACGCCATCCTGCGCCGCTTTGAGGCCGAGGTCGAGGTCAGCGACTTTGACACCGCCGCCCTGATCCTTGAGCGGCTTGGTTATCAGGTGCAGCTGCACTACGAGAAATATCGCAGCACCTGGGCGCTGGGCACTGCCGAGATTGCGCTGGACGAACTGCCCTGCGGTAATTTTGTCGAAATCGAGGGAGACGAGGAACAGATCGAACACGCGGTCATGGCCCTGGCGCTGGAGAACGCGCCGCGTCTGCCCATGAGTTACGCCGCCATTTTCGATGAAATTCAGGCATACCTCGGCCTGCCGCTGCACGAACTCAGCTTTGCCGCCTTCGCCAATATCGCCCTGCCGCCCGGCTTTTACAGTGACTTGGCTGCCAGTCACAACTCTGATGGCTGAGAAGACGATGTTAAACTTGGAAGAGTATCTTGAAATGGTTTGTGCCCGCCCACTTCCTGCAAATCCCATGGCACAAGTTCGAACCTTAGCCAGAGAACTTGCAGAAGGTGCATCGCATGGTCAATGGAGTCCCAAGTTACGTCTCTATAAGGGAATGCGAAATGATATTCTGGAAATCCGCACAGAAAATGTAAGAAGGTACATTTCCGAGAGATGGCAAATTTCACCAATCGAGAAATATCGCGAACAGAATGTGTTTCCTAATCAAGCAAGAGTCTTGTTTGAGTTACTGTTCGCAATTAACTTTCTCCGTGAGCCAGCGGATAACCGAAGTCTCATTTTTGAAATCGAGCAAAGGAGTTTCGACCTTCTTGAAGAAAGAGACCCTGAAACCATTTTTATTTCCTATCGACGAAGTGAGAGTAGTGCAATTGCGCTCCTCACCCTCCGTTACCTCAAACTACATAACTTAGAAGCATTTCTGGATCTGGCAATCGACCCCGGAGAAAACTGGCATGCAAGTCTAGAGGAAAAAATTGAATTCTGTGACTTCATGGTTCTCATTTTGGGAAAGACCACACTTTCTTCAATGAATGTGTGTAAAGAAATCTTGTGGGCATTGACAAAAGAAAAGGATGTCATCCCTATCAGACAGCCTGATTTTGATTTCGATTGCATAGAATGGCCCAGTGACCTTCCAGCAGTATCGCGAGAGGAAATCAGCAAAAAAGTAAACCTGACCAATGCAATAAGAGTGATTGAAGAAAGCGCCCTTGAGTATCACAAGGCAATGACTGCATTGCTCAATCGATTTGGAATCACCCCTTAGTCTTATTCCTGAAGGGCGATACATGGCAACCAAAAGCCGCCACCCGCGCCACGCCCTGCTGGCCCTGCTAATGTTGCTTGTGCAGATGGGCGCCCTGCTGAACCTCACGCGGGTCCCGGCCGAAATCCTGCCGCAGCTCAGTCTGGTCCTGCCGCTGGAGCTGGTGTTGACGTTGGCGTGGGCATTGATTTTCGCCTGGCTGGCCGTTAACCTGTGGCGCGGGCTGCCGACCCGGTGGCTGTGGCAAGCGCTGCTGCTCTACGTCGCGATTGCTGTCTTGCGCCTGCTTGTTTTCGCGCGCGCGGACTATGTTCAGGGCCGAATGCCCGTCCTTTTGCTCGTCCTGTTACTGGCCTTGCTCGTCCTGTATCGCTACCGGACCGCGAGCCAACGGAAGCCGGGGACATGACTTCCAAACCTGAAGGCAAAACCGGCATCGATCTATTGCGCCAGCGCCGCGCGCAAGGCCAGCTGGGTGGCGGTGAAGATCGCATCCGCCGCCAGCACGAATCCGGCCGACAGACCGCACGCGAGCGTCTCGACATCCTGCTCGATCCCGGCAGCTTTCGTGAACTTGACGCCTTCGCCGAGCATCGCAGCACGGATTTCGGCATGGGCGACCGGCGCACGCCCGGCGACAGCGTGGTCACCGGCTGGGGCACCATTGACGGTCGCCTGGTCTACGTCTTCTCCCAGGACTTCACCGTCATTGGCGGCACCCTGAGCGAGGCCCACGCGGGCAGGATCGTCAAGATTATGGACAAGGCGATGAAGGTGGGCGCGCCAGTCATTGGCCTCAACGACAGCGGCGGCGCGCGCATTCAGGAGGGTGTCGACAGCCTCGGCGGTTACGGGGAAATCTTTTTGCGCAACACCCTTGCCAGTGGCGTCATCCCGCAGATCAGCGTCATCATGGGGCCCTGCGCCGGCGGCGCGGTCTACAGCCCCGCGCTGACCGACTTCACCATCATGGTGCGAGATACCAGTTATATGTTCATCACCGGCCCCGAAGTCGTGCGCCAGGTGCTGAACGAAGACGTCAGCTTCGATGAATTGGGCGGGGCGGCGGTGCATGCCTCGCGCAGCGGCGTCTGCCACCTGGTTGGCCAGGACGAGACCCACGCCTTGCTGATGGTGCGTGAATTGCTGGGTTATTTGCCGCAAAACAACATGGAAGACGCGCCCTTCGTCGCCAGCAGTGACGATCCCCTGCGCGCCGACACGGCCCTCGACAGCATCGTGCCGGTGGACGCCAATCGACCCTATGACATGAAGGACATCATCCACCGCGTCGTGGATGACGGCCTGTTCTACGAGACCCAGCAGGACTACGCCGCCAACATCATCTGCGGCTTCGCGCGCCTGGGCGGCTTCAGCGTGGGCATCGTCGCCAACCAGCCCATGGTGCTGGCCGGCGTGCTGGATATCAACGCCAGCGAGAAGGCCGCCCGCTTTGTGCGCAGTTGCGACGCCTTCAATGTGCCTCTCGTGACCTTTGTCGACGTGCCTGGCTATCTGCCCGGCACCGACCAGGAACACAGCGGCATCATCACCTCCGGCGCCAAGCTGCTCTTCGCCTATTGCGAGGCGACCGTGCCCAAACTGGCCGTCACCACGCGCAAGGCCTATGGCGGCGCTTACCTCGTGATGAGCAGCAGCCATCTTCGCGGCGATCTCAACCTGGCCTGGCCCAGCGCCGAGATTGCCGTCATGGGGCCGGAAGGCGCGGTCGAAATCATCCACCGGCGGGAGCTTGAGGAAGCCGACGATCCGGCGCGGCGCAAAACAGAACTGGCGGCCGATTACCGCAGCCGTTTCGCCAGCCCCTACGTCGCCGCCGCGCGCGGTTTCATCGACGACATCATCGAGCCCTACCAGACCCGCCCGCGTCTCATCAATGCGCTGCAGGTGCTGCAAAACAAGCGCGACTCCAACCCGCCGCGCAAGCATGGCAACATCCCGCTTTAGTTAGGCAGAAGCCATGGCCGAACAGACCAACATCAACAAGGTGCTCATCGCCAACCGTGGCGAAATCGCCGTGCGCATCATCCGCACCTGTCGCGACCTTGGCATTCCGACCGTGGCCGTCTGGTCCGATGCCGACCGCACCGCCCTGCACGTGCGCTTCGCCGACGAGGCTGTGCACATCGGGGAACCGGCGCCCGCCAGCAGTTACCTGCGTATGGACGCGCTCATCGAGGCCGCCCGCCGCACCGGCGCCGATGCCATCCACCCTGGCTACGGTTTCCTCGCCGAGAACGCGGATTTCGCGCAGCAGGTGCTCGACGAGGGCCTGGTCTGGATTGGGCCGCCGCCTGCGGCCATTGCCACCATGGGCGACAAGCAGGCCGCGCGCAGCGCCGTCACGCGCCACGGCGTGCCGCTGATTCCCGGTAGTGAGGCCGGCCTGCGCGATGAAGATCTGGGCGCCGAAGCCGAACGTATCGGCTACCCCCTGATGGTCAAGGCCATCGCCGGTGGTGGCGGCAAGGGCATGCGCAAGGTGTTGCGGGCCGAAGACTTTGGGGACGCCCTGGCCACCGCCCGCCGCGAAGCCGGCAGCGCCTTTGGCAACGGCGACGTGTACATAGAAAAACTGCTGACCGGCGCGCGTCACATCGAGTTTCAGATCCTCGCCGACACGCACGGCAACACCATTCACCTGGGCGAGCGCGAGTGCTCGATTCAACGGCGCCACCAGAAGCTGGTCGAGGAAGCGCCCTCGGTCTTCATGGACGCGGACCTGCGAGAGCGCATGGGCGCCATGGCCATCGCCGCCGCGCGTTCCGTCGGCTACGTCAATGCCGGCACCATCGAATGCATGGTCGACCGCCAGCGAAACTATTACTTTCTGGAAATGAACACGCGTCTGCAGGTCGAACATCCGGTGACGGAGTTGATCACCGGCATTGACCTGGTGCGCGAGCAAATCCGCATCGCGCGCGGCCGCCCGATGACCCGCGAAGAGAACCTGTTCACGCCCTATGGCCACGCCATCGAGTGTCGCATCAACGCCGAAGACCCCTACATGAATTTCATCCCCTCGACCGGGCGCATCAGCACACTCATCACGCCGACCGGCCCCGGCGTGCGCGTGGACAGCGGCGTGTATGCCGGTTTCGAGATCACCCCCTGGTACGACAGCATGATCGCCAAGCTGATTTGCTGGGGCGAGGACCGCGCCGAGGCCATGCTGCGCATGCGCCGCGCCCTCGGCGAATACACCATCATGGGCCTCAAACACAACATCCCCTTTCATCTCAACCTGCTCAACAGCTTCAGCTTCATCGCCGGCCGCATCGACACCGGTTTTGTCGACGAGCGCTTCAACATGAAGACCTACGATCGCAGCCCCACGCGCAACGAAACCGAAACGGCGGCCATCGCCGCCACCCTCTTCGCCCATCGCCGTCGTCAGCTGGCGGCGCAGGTCGTCACCGCGCCCGAGCGCGATACCAGCAACTGGAAGTGGGTCGTCCGCTGGGAACGAATGCACCGAAGAAATACGTCACCGAAATCAACGGCCAGCGCTTCGAAATCGAGGTCGGCAACGAGGGCCAGCTTCTGGTCAACGGCGAGCCGCGCCAGGTGGATTTTCTGTCGCTGGGCCCCTCTCTGTATTCGATCATCATGAACAACCGCTCGTTGCAGGTGGTCATCGACGGCGAACGCGGCCACTTTGACGTGCTCATGAATGGCCACCTCTACGAATCCACGGTGCTGGACGAGCACGCCATGATGCTGGCCCAGCGCAGTGGCGGCCTGTTGAAGCGTTCCGGTGACGTCAGCGCGCCCATGCCGGGGCTGATCGTGCAGGTGCCCGTCGCAAGCGGTCAGTCGGTCAACGAAGGCGACACGCTGGTCATCCTTGAATCCATGAAGATGCAGAATGAACTGCAGGCGACCGTCGGCGGCACGGTGGAGAGCATCAATTGCCACGAGGGGCAGACTGTCGACAAGGGCGATCTGCTGATCGTCGTGCGCCCGCCGGACGATTGAGCCGGGCACCAGGCACAACGGACCCATGGCCCTGCCCTACTGGTTAAGCGCCAGCCTTACGCCCCTGCCGGGGCTTCTGCTAGTGTATGCAGGGCTCGGCATCCCCTGGGCGCTGGTCATTTTGCCCCGCGACGCCTGGGCCTCGCGGGCCAGCGTGATTGCGCTGGCCGCCGCGTTCGGGCCGCTGCTGCTCACGCTCTGGATGCTGCCTCTCGGCATGGTCGGCAGCCTGCAACTTGAGCCCGTGCTCGCCGGCGTCCTAGCCATGACCTGCGTTGGCCTTGTACTGGCCTGGCGCAAAGGTCGCCAACCTGTCCCCGCCAGGGCCGGGTCTGCCGCGTTGACCGGCCTTGAGAAACTCCTGCTGGTCCTGATCGTGCTGGCCCTGCTGCCACGCCTGTACAGCATCGCCTGGTGGCCCTTCACCGCCTACGACGCGCTGTGGGTTTACGGTTACGAAGGGCGTCTCTACACCCTGACCGGCGCCATCCCGGCCAGCATTGGCTACTATCCGCAGTTTTTGCCATTGCAGTACACCTGGGCGCAGTTGCTGACCGGCAGCGTCGACGATCACGCCGCGCGCACCGTGCTTTTTTTCACACACCAGGGTTGCGCGCTGGCGGTCTACCTGGCGGGCACGCGGCTCTTCAGCCGACGTGTCGGCATCATCGCCGCCGCGCTCTGGACGCTTTACCCGCACAGCGGCGAATGGGCGCGCTTTGGCGATCTCGAAATCGTGCTCACCATGCTCTTCACCCTGGCGGCGACCTTCTTTTTGCAGGCCTGGACGGACGAACGGCAGCGCCATCGCCACGCCGTCATCGCCGGCCTTTTGCTGGGAACTGCCCTGTGGACCAAGCCTACAGCGGGCGCTTTCATTCTCGGGATGACCTTGCTGCTGGTCATCGAGCTGTGGCGTGTAGCGGGGGACTGGCGCGCATTCCGACCGCGCTTCACGGTCGCACTGCTGACGATTCTCGCCTGCCTGCCCCACGGCGCCGTCTGGTACCTGCGCAATCTGGCATTGGGGCACAACGCCATCGACTTCCCGGACGCCCTCTGGCTGGAGCGCGCGGCGCGCAGTGGCGCGGAATTCGGCTGGCCACTGTTGGCTCTGGCCTGCCTCTTGCTTGCGTTGGGCCGGGCTCCCTTCGCCAGTCGCATCCGCGCGCGCCAACTGATCGCCGCTCTTGTTTTGATCGCAGCCGCGCTGCTGCCTTCCATTCCCGGCCAGTGGCAACCTGATGGTCTGGTAGCGGTCTTTCCCGCCCGTCGTCTGGTGGCGCATGAATGGGCCTTGCTGGCCGCAGGCGCCCTGCTGCTCTGGCGCAGCCTGAGACCGCTGCTGCCGCAGTCCGGCCCGGCTCGCGCTGCGATCGCCACCTGCGTCTGGGGGTTGGCGCTGGCACTCCCGTGGTTCGTCACCTGGCTCTGGTCCTACAGCTATCATTATCGCTTGTCCTTCGCCATCGTCCCGCTGCTTGTTCTCCCCTGCGCCCTGGCGTTGAATCACTGGCTGGACCCGGCGCGCCTGCGCCGCTGGTCCGCCCGAACACACGCTCTGGGCCTGGTCGTGCTTTGTTGCCTTGCGCTGCCCGGCATCTCAAGCACGCTTAACGATCCGGCCATTGGCAACGAATGGCTACAGGCAGGTCGCTTCCCGGACGACAGGGCAAGGCTTGAGTCCGGCAACATGGCGCTGATGCAACTGGTAGACCAACTGCAACGCCTGCAACGAAAACAGCCGGATGTCGACCTGGTTGTCGCTGCGCCTGGCGTACGGCGCCTGCCTTTCTTCTTTCCCCTTGCCGACATTCGAGTCTCGGCCAGCCCGACGCGCCTGCCGGAACTGGATGACGTGGACCTTTACGTGGACGGCGTGCCGGAAAACCCGCTGCAGTGGGATGCAACAGCGCCAGGCAGCAACCAGGTCCTGGGCGCCCTGGCGTTGGCCGGTTCCCAAATGGACAACGTCATGCGCCGTACCGGTTTCAGCGATGATGGCGACTTCCGCTACTCGCTGTATTCCGTAAATACCGCGCTGCGTTTTCGACCGACACCCGCCGACCGTGACCCCCGCCAGGCCGTCGTCTTCGGCGACTTCGCCCGTTTTCGGGGTCACGCCCTGGAAGACGTACGCCTCTGGCCAGGGAGGGACTTGACTTTGGCGTTGTATTGGGAAGCAATGGCTATGGCAACGCGGGATTATTCGATCCTTGTACACCTGCGCGACGGCGAGGGCAACCTGATCGCCAACTGGGACGGCCCGGTCGGGCTGGATGCGGCTGGCCGCTATTACTCAACCCTTCTCTGGGATCAGGGCGAATTCATCCGTGACGAACGCCTGCTGCGTCTTGCACAGGACATCGACGCAACTGCAGTGGAAAATCCCGGACTGTGGATCGGAATCTACGACTGGCGCAGCGGCCAACGTCTGCCCCTCACGGTTGACGGCCGGCCGGCCGGTGACAGCATTCTCCTCGATGAACGCCTCGTCTTGCTGGCTGACTCGCCACAGTGATCGCGCCAGGTTCGTCACAGCTGCAGCAGGGCATGGGCCAGCAACTGACGGATTTCCCGGCTGGTGAATCGCTCCCACGTGGCTGGAAAGGAGTCCCGCAATTGATCGCGCTCTTCCGCCAGGTCTTGTCGATACGTGTACAGGATTTCACAGGACGCAAAGTCCAGCCCAGGCATCAACCCTGGCAACAGCCCCCTGGCGACCGCGATATCGTTCAGTCGCCCGAGGTGGTCTTGCACCCGCTTGAGTTCTCCGATGTATTCCTTGACCTCCGGCCCCAGCAGGGCATCGAAGGTCGACAGCGCATAGCGCAAGCGTTTGCATTGAATGCGCAGGTCGTGCAGGCGTTCGCCATCGGCATCCGCAACGTGGGGGCCGTAGGCGAGCACCCGCGTTAATCGCTGCTGCACCAGCAGCGGCAAAACATGACGTGCCTGCTGCGCGACAATCCTGCCCGGCCTGCTCCTGGGAACGCCGGCGCCAGGAGTTACCAGGAAATCCGTATAGTCAATCAGGAACTGTTCCCAGGAGTCGCTGTAAAGCGCAAACAGCAACTTGCCGCGCAACCCTGTCCTTTGCCTGTCCAGCGCCACCAGACTCTGCTGCAAATCAGTGGCGTCGGCGCGGTCCCGGGCAAGCAGATCCTCACGTAGCACGTCCAGGTCGCGCACCGGGCCCGCTGCGCGCATGACGCTGCGCATGGCCTCGTTGTGGCGTCGAATGACCCGGGTCCGGAACCAGGGCCGCAGCAGGCGCATGACGCTACGTGACTTGCGCATGGCGACGCGCAACTGGTGCAGGTCTTCGATGTCCGCGCCGCTGCGGCTGCCTTCCTCGCGCGCCAGCACGTTGCGGAATTCCTCCAGCAGGACCTTGCGGCCGGCTTCGCTCACCGGTTCATCCGGTCGCAACGCTCCGGCGCTGGCCGTCAGACGATCGTCCAGTTCCCTGCGCAGTTCCTGCCCGCCGATCAAGGCCCGATGATTCCACTTCTGCCAGTCCTGATCCCAGTATAGCCCTTCCTGGCAATGTAGGGGCGTGGCGCCACGCTATACTGCGTATCGCACACGCGCCGGCAATTGCCGCAAGCAGGCCTGAAAGGATGCCATGGAAACGGGCCGCTTTGAAAAAAGGGTCGCCCTCGTGACGGGCGCTTCCAGCGGCATCGGCCGGGCCACGACGCTGGCCCTGCTGAGCGCCGGATTCCAGGTCGTTGGCATGGCGCGCAATCCGGAACGTCTGGCGCAGCTTGTGGCCGATGCCCGCGAATTCCCTGGTGACTTGCTGGTCACAAGCGGCGACGTGACGCAGCAGGAGGACGTCGCTCGCGCTGTCGAACAGGGTGTGGCCCGCTTCGGGCGTCTGGACATTCTGGTCGCCAACGCCGGCGTGGGGCTACGGGGCGAGCTCGTCAGCGTGGAGTGGGCCGCGCTGGAAAGCCTGTTGCGCACCAATATCGACGGCGTGCTGCACAGCGTGCGCGCCGCCGTGCCCGCCATGCGCGCGGGCGGCGGCGGACACATCATCACCATTTCCTCGGTGGCGGCCCCCCTGATCGTGCCCTACAGCGCCGCCTATGCGGCCAGCAAGGCCTTCCTGAGCAGCATGGCGCATTCCCTGCGGCTTGAACTGGAGGAAGAGGGTATTCTTGTGACGGACATGCTGATCGGGCGCACGGCGACCGAATTTGACACGCGTCGTCTCGGCGCCGGCGCGCGCGAGGCGGGCAGCAGCCTGCCCGTGATGCCGCCGGAAGAAGTGGCACGGGGCGTTTTGCGCGTCATTCGTCGGCCGCGCCCTTCCGTCACCCTGCGCCTATTCGACCGCCTGGTCCTGCTGCTCGGGCGTCTGGCGCCGGATCTGCTGGGCCGCATGGCGCGGCGCCAGTATCGCTAGCGCAGCGCGCATGGCCACCAAACTCAATGCGGCCCGATTGCTGCGGCAGCGTCGAATCCCCTTCACCCTGCTGCGCTACGACCGGGGCGATTTTCATGATGCCGAAGCCGTTGCCGGTCTGCTTGGCGTCCCGGCGGCCCTCGTCTACAAGACTCTGGTGCTCGAAGCAGCGGCGGGCGGCAAACCCGTGCTGGCGCTCATCGCCGCCGACCGCGCCCTGGACCTGAAGCGTCTGGCTGCGCTGAGCGGTCAACGCAAATTGCGCCTGGCCGCGCGTGATCGCGCCGAAGAACTGACCGGGATGCAGATTGGCGGCATCAGCGCCCTGGCCCTGGCACACCGTCGCTGGCCGGTCTGGCTGGATGAGGCGGCGCGCGAGCAGGAAGAACTGCTCCTCAGCGCCGGCGAGCGCGGTCAGCAACTGCGCCTGGCCACGACATTGCTCATTCAGTTGACCGGAGCGCGCGTGGCCGCTATCAGCCGGTCGCCGGATTGATTCGCCTTAACGGGCAGGATGCGCAGCGGAATTGTAATCCGGGTGTTTAGCGCGACAGGATGTGTGCCAGGTCATAGTACCAGTCGCTCATGTGGCGCTCGTTGACGACGACTTCCTCCAGCGGGACCTGATGAATTTCGCGGCCCTGCATGCCCGGCATCACACCGCTCTGTCCGTCACGCAGGGCTTCCAGCGCGCGCATGCCCAGGATGGAGGCGAGGCGCCGGTCAAAGGCTGACGGGCGCCCGCCACGTTGCATGTGTCCCAGTATCGACAGTCGGATCTCAAAACCCACCTGCGGGTGGGATTCGAGGTAGTCGGCCAGTTTTGTGGTGGAGACCGACGCGCCTTCCGCAATGACGGCGATGGCGTGCGACTTGCCGCGCGTGTAGGAGTCGATCAGCGAGTCGGCGATCTCCTCCATGGTGGCCTCGCGCTCGGGCGTGACCACGATCTCCGCGCCGCCGAGAATGCTGCTCATCAGCGCCAGGTAGCCCGTGTTGCGGCCCATCACCTCGACGAGAAAGGCGCGCTGATGTGAAGTGGCGGTATCGCGGATGCGGTCCAGCGCATCGATGATGGTGTTAAGCGCGGTGTCGACGCCAATACTCATGTCCGTGCCCCAGATATCGTTGTCGATGCTGCCGGGCACGCCTACTACCTTGAAGCCGAGCTTGTGCAGCGCCAGGGCGCCCGCCATGCTGCCGCCACCGCCTATCACCACCATGCCATCAATGCCCGCCTCATTCAGGCGACGCAGCGCTTTTCTCTGGCCAGACAAGGTGCGAATTTCTTCTTCACGGGCGGTCTGCAAGACCGTGCCGCCCCGCTGCAGGATGCCGCTGACGGCCACGCTGTCCAGAGGCTGAAAGTCGCCGTTGAGACAGCCACTGAAGGCCTGACGCACGCCAATAACTTCAATCCCGAACTCCAGCGCGGTACGCACTACGGCGCGAATGGCTGCGTTCATTCCAGGGGCATCGCCACCGCTGGTCATCACTGCGACGCGCTTCATTGCCGTTAATTCCTTTCCGAACAGTGATTGCGACAGGTTGCGCTTCAGTCCCGCCGGCCGGCCGTCGAATTTGTTTTCTCCAGGCTCAGGTCTTCCGCTGCAACAATACCGCGCAGGGTGTCAATCATCTCCTCGCAAACGCCAACACCCGTATCAAAGTCCAGTTGCAGAGCTTGCCCACCGGATTCCACGACGATGCAGAATCTGTCCTCGCCAGGCCAGGAGCCAATGGTGTTAACGATACGCTCCAGGCGCCGTTTATCCCGCCGGGCATCGTCACTGCGCGACAGGCGCACGGTCAGCAGGCGTGGGGCCAGGGACTCCGGTGTTTCCGCTGGTGTGCGGTCAGATTCGTCCCTGTCGTCAGAGTCCTGTCCGGGTTGCGCCTCACCTGGCCATCCAGGGTCCGGGACTTTCACTTCAGCTTCCGGCGCCACCCCTTCGCTGGCCGGCGGGACGGGGCCTGCAGCAGAGTCTGCCCCGGTCTCGTCCGGTGGCGCAAGGTCCCCGTTGGCTCGTGGCGCAACTTCCGGAGGGGGCGCGAAGTCTTCCACAGGCGGAGGCGGGTGGTCAACGAGCGCCGGAGGCTGTGAATCCAGGATCGTACCCATATCCTCGTCCTGAATCTCCAGCACAGTAAAGTTGTCCTTTACCTCGTCCGCGATGACCTGCGGAGCGCCGCGCGAACTGTCCAGCTTGCCGCGCACGTGAATCACGCGTCCCTGCCCCACCAGTGCCTGACACTGCTTCCAGGTGCGGGGGAAAATCGTCACGTCGATCGTGGCCGCCGATTCGCGCCAGTCCTCCAGTTGAACGATGCACATGCGCTCGCCCCGTTTGGTGAGCAGGGTGCGCATGCCGACGACTTCCCCGGCGACGATGACCGGGCGGTCGTGGAGACCCAGGCCCTCCGCCAGCAGTTCGCTGATATCGCGCGTGCCGGCCTGCTGCAGCGCACTGCGAAAACGGTCTACCGGGCGCCCGCTGAGGTAAATCCCCAGCAACTCTCTTTCCTGCTCCAGCAATTCCCGCTCGCTGAGGACGCTGTGGTCCGGCAGGTTGCCCAGCATCTCGTCGGACATTCCGGCCTGCTCGCCAAACATGTTCGTCTGGCCAACCTCGAGGTCGCGATGCCAGCGTGCGCTGAAGCCCAGCAGTCGTTCGCTGGCGGCCAGCAATCGACCCCGCTCGCCAAAGGCCCGCAGGGCGCCCACGGTGGCCAGACTCTCCAGCGAACGCCGACCCATCTGACGCAGGTCCACCCGCTTGCAAAATTCCTCCAGGTCCGTAAAACGGCCCTTCCCTTCCCGTGATTCGATGACCTGCTGCAGCGAGCCGGCGCCGGCGCCGCGAATGGCGGCCAGACCAAAGCGGATGCCGCGTCGACCGCCCTCGTCGGGCTGGATGTCAAAGTCCAGCTGGCTGTGATTGACGTCCGGCGGAAGGACCGGGATGCCCAGACGCCGGCACTCTTCCATGTAGCCTGCGATGCGGTTGGCATCATCCCGATGCACGCTCAACAGGGCGCACATGTACTCTTCGGGATAGTGGCACTTGAGAAAGGCTGTCTGCAGCGTGATGACGGCGTAATCCGTCGCGTGCGCCTTGTTAAAGCCATAGTTGGCGAAGAAAGCGATGTCGTCGAAGATCTTGCCGGCCACGCCTTCGTCGATGCCGTGCTGCGGCCCGCGATGCAGGAATATCTCGCGATGCCTAACGAGGTCTTCCTCACGCTTGTAGGAGACCGCCTTGCGCATCGTGTCGCTTTCCGCCAGTTCGTAACCGAAGAGCCGGGACGCGATCTCCATAATCTGTTCCTGATACACGATGATGCCGCAGGTCTCCTCAAGCATGGGCTTCAGCAATTCATGGTGGTAGGTGATGTCCTCCTCGCCACGCAGACGCCGGTTGTAGGTGGCGATGTAGTCCATCGGTCCGGGTCGGTAGAGCGCGATGCCGGCGACGATGTTCTCAAAGCGCTGCGGCCGCATGTCGCGCAACATCTGTTGCATGCCTTCGCTTTCCACCTGGAACATGCCGACCGTCTCCCCCCGCCCCATCAGCGCGAAGGTGTCGTTCAGCATTCGCGTGGCCTCGTCATCCCCTTCCACCATCTCGTGTCGGAAGGGGATGTTTTCCATGGTGTAGGCAATGCCCTGATGCTGCAGGATCAGGTCGCAGGCAAGACGCAGGATGGTCAGCGTGGACAGACCAAGAAAATCGACTTTCAGCAGACCGATCGATTCGCAGGTCTCCATCGTGAATTGCGTGACCGCGCGAATATCGGCGCTGTCGCTGCCGCGCGTGGGCCGGTGCAGCGGAATGGTCTCCACCAGCGGGCGGTCACCGATGATGATGCCGGCGGCATGCGTCGACACGTGGCGACTGATGCCCTGCAGCGATTCCGCCGTGCTCAGGATGCGCTGCACTTCCTCGTCGCGGCCGGCCAGGTCCTTGAGTTCGGGCGTCGCCTCCACATACTCCGGCAGAGGTTTGGGACGGGGCTCCTGCGGAATCAGTCGCGCGATCTCATTGACCCGCTCCAGCGGAATCTCCAGCGCGCGGCCCACGTCGCGCACCGCCGCCCGCGGCCCCAGCGTGCCGAAGGTGATGATGGCCGCGACCTTGTCCTCGCCGTACTTGCGCGCCGCGTAGCTGATCATTTCCGCGCGGCGGTCGTCCGGATAGTCCAGGTCGATGTCCGGCATGCTGATGCGACCGGGATTCAGGAAGCGTTCAAAGATCAGGCCATCACGGATCGGATCAATTTCCGTGATACCCAGACAAAAGGCCGCCAGGCTGCCGGTGCCGGAACCGCGCACGTTCCACCAGATGTCGGCCTCACGCGCGAACTCGCAGAGATCCCACACGATGAGGAAATAGGTGTCAAATCCCATGTTATGAATCAGGGTCAGTTCATGGTCCAGACGCGCCAGCAAACGGCTGTCGTCCATCGCCCGCTCGCCAAAGCGCCAGCGCAAGCCCTTTTGGCAGAGATGCCGCAGCCAGCTCTGCGCCTCATGGCCGGGGGGCACCGGAAAGGCCGGCAGCTGGTAACCCTTCATCTCCAGGTCCAGCTGGCACATTTCCGCCACCAGCAGGGTGTTTTTTAGCGCCTCGCCATCGTTTATTTCACCGAAGGCCGCCCACATTTCCTGCGCTGACGCCAGGTGATAGCTGGGGTCGGACATGCGCAGGCGCTTTTGTTGCGCCTTCTGCGACCCGGTCTGGATACACAGCAGGGTGTCATGCGAATCGTGATCGCTTTCAAGGACGTAGTGCACGTCATTGGTGGCCAGCAGCGGCGCGCCGAGGCCGTCGCGGTTTTCCACCAGCCACTTGTTGACCAGGCCAAGTTCCGGGATCTCGTGTTGCTGCAACTCCAGGAAAAAGTTTTCACGTCCGAACACGTCCTGGTGCCAGCCAATAAGTTCGCGCGCGGCCGCCTCCTGACCTTCCATCAGCAGCGCCGGAATCTCCCCGGCGAGGCAGCCGGTGGTCGCGACCAGGCCGTCGGCATGTCCGGCCAGAAACTCGTGGTCAACACGGGGGTTGTAATAAAAGCCGTCCAGTTGGGCGGCGGAGGCGATTTGCAGCAGATTGCGGTAGCCCTGGTCATTGCGCGCCAGAAGCAGCAAATGGGCGGACTTGCGGTCCAGCGCCGGGTCGCGATCGCGCATGCCCCGCGGCGCCACATAGGCTTCCATGCCGATGACCGGATGAACGCCGCGGGCCTTGCAGGCGCGATAGAAATCGATCGCGCCGAACATCGCCCCGTGGTCGCTGATGGCCAGCGAGCCCATGCCCAGTTCAGCGGCCCGCGCCACCAGATCGTCGATGCGACCCAGCCCGTCCAGCAACGAAAACTGGCTGTGGACGTGCAGGTGCACGAAGTCTCTGTCGGCCATGGCGCTCCCGTGTTTGCGGTCGCGCGCGAGTATACCATGCGGGCCCGTCGCACCCGGCTCGCCTTGACCGTCCCGGGGCTTTCCGGCAGAGTCGCGCCATCAGGGTTGAGGGACAGGGGAATGCCCGAGCTGCCGGAAGTCGAAATGGTCGCCCGTGGCCTGCGCGCGCCATTGACGGGGCGCCGCGTTCAGGGCTTGTGGAGCGACTGGCCCCGCGTGATGCACAGCCCGCCAACGGAGGAATTCGCCGCCCGCATCGACGGTCAGGTCTTCCGCGCCGTAAGCCGACGCGGCAAGTTTCTGCTCTGCGCGCTGGACAGTGAAACGCTCATCGTGCACTTGCGCATGACCGGCCGACTCTACGTCGCAGCCAACGAAAAGCAGGTCGAGGCCGATCGCTGGGTGCACTTCCGCCTGCAACTGGATGAGGGTCTGCAACTGCGTTTCTCCGACGCTCGCAAGTTCGGTCGCGTCTGGCTGACGGCGAATCCGGCCACGGTCACCTCTGCCCTGGGGCCGGAACCGCTGTCGCGCCATTTCACTTCACGCTGGCTGCGCAAACGCCTGCAAGACCGCAGTCGCGCCATCAAGCCCCTGCTGCTTGACCAGGGCTTCCTCGCCGGCGTCGGCAACATCTACGCCGACGAGGCGCTCAACCACGCCCGCATACATCCCCTGCGTCCGGCCAACAGCCTTGGCGAGGCCGAGGCGCGCGCGCTTCACCGCGCCCTGCGTGCGGCGCTGCGCGCCGGCATTGAACACGAAGGCGCCAGCATCAACTGGTACCGCAAACCGGATGGCTCACGCGGTGAGTCGCAAAGCCACTTTCGCGTCTATGGTCGCAATGGCGAGCCTTGCCCGCGCTGCGCTACGCCTGTGGTCAAATCTGTTGTGGCGCAGCGCGGCACGCACTTTTGTCCGCGCTGTCAGCCGGCGCCCTGAATCGGCTCAAATGCCACGCCTGCCACTTTCAGTCTGCCCGCATCATCCCGTTGCAGGCGACCGGCGGGGCGCTGCGGGTCATGCGGAAAAAAGAGCAGGGCTTCGCGTTCCAGCGCCCATACCTGCCAGCGCCGTTTGGTCTCCAGGGTGATCAGCGGCTCGACGTCATAGGCCGTCATCCAGCCCAGGCGCTCAAAATGCAGGGCGTAGGTCGCCAAATCCGCCAGCTGAACGGCGACCTGTCCCCCGCTTTCCAGCACCACGCTCATGTGACCCGGCGTATGGCCGGGTGTCACCACAGTGCGCAGGCCCGGCGCCAGGTCGCAGTCGCCATCCAGCAGCCGCAACTGGCCGCTGGCGCGCAGGGGCTCGAAGTTGTCGGCCACGTAGGTCGCGCGCGTGCGTTCATTGGGGCGGCAGGCGTCCTCGTATTCGCGGCGCTGCACCACGTATTCCGCGTTGGGAAAGACCGCCACGACCTCGCCATTTTCAGCAAGACGGGTGTTGCCGGCGCAATGGTCGGCGTGCAGATGGGTGTTAATGACCAGATTGACGTCGCCAGGCGCAAGCCCGAGGCGCGCCAGGCCACCGCACAAATCGCCAAATGGCCGCGTCAGCTGCAACTGGCGTTGTATTTTTTCCGGCAACCTGTGGCCGTAGCCGCTGTCAATCAAGATGTTGCGACCCGCCGTCCGCAGCAGCAGGCAGTTGCTGGTCATCAGCACCAGCAAGTCATCAGTGGGCGTCATGTGGCGCGACCAGAGCGCGCGCGGCACCAGACCAAAGGGGCCGCCCGGATCGACCAGATAGTGGCTTTCCTGAATGAGATGGACCTGGATGTCGCCGATTTGCAGCATCGTCGGGCCGGTCAACTGGCCCGGCTGCGCGCGCGCTGCACCTGACGGTCCTGCTTCATGTGGCACTGCTTGTACTTGCGGCCGCTGCCGCACCAGCAAGGAGCATTGCGTCCCAGCTTCTGCTTCGCCGTCTTGCGCACCGGCTCCGGCTGTGCTCTGGCTGCGCCGTTTTCGACGCCGGGCCGCCAGGCGCGTACGTTGCGCCGCACTGGCTGCTGTTGGGCGGCCTGAACGCGAATGTTGAGCAGGTCGTAGGCGGCGCGGTCGCGAATCTGGTCCTGCATCTCTTCCCACATCGCGAAGGCCTCGCGCTGGTATTCGACCAGCGGGTCGCGCTGGGCGATGGCCATCAGGCCGATGCCCTCGCGCAGGATATCAAGGTCGGTCAGATGTCGGCGCCAGAAGTGGTCCATGGTGTTGAGCAGCACCAGGCGCTCCGCGCGGGTCATCAACTCCGCGCCCAGCTCGGCGTTCTTGCCTTCATAGGCTTCTGCACAGGCCTGGACCAGTTTTTCTTCCAGCGCCTCGGGGTCCAGGTCGCTCAGGACCTCCGGCGTGATGTGTTCGGGCACCGGAAAGATGGTGAAAAGCTTGCGGTGCAGGGTCTCGGCGTCCATGACGGCCTGTTCCGCGTCCCCGCCTTCGTATTCATCCAGCAGTTCCAGAACGGCGGACTCAAGGTTCTCAAGGTAGGTCTCGCGCAGATCGTCGGCGGCCAGGATCTCCGCCCGCTGCCCGTAGATGCGCTCGCGTTGTCTGTTGACGACGTCGTCGTAATCAAGCACGCGCTTGCGCAGGTCAAAGTTGTGGCCTTCCACCCGCACCTGCGCCTGGGCGATCGACTTGCTGATGATGCCATGCTCGATCGGCTCGTCTTCAGGCATGTTGAAGCGCTGCATAAAGCCCTTCACGCGGTCGCCCTGAAAGCGCTGCATGAGTTCGTCTTCAAGGCTAAGGTAAAAACGGGAACGGCCGGGATCGCCCTGACGACCCGAGCGGCCGCGCAACTGGTTGTCGATGCGCCGCGCCTCGTGGCGCTCGGTGCCGACCACGTAGAGTCCGCCGCAGGCCAGCACATGCTCCCGGTCGCGGGCGCATGACTGCGCTGCTTCCCACTGGGCTGCCTGCCATTGCTCCTCGCTGGCCGCGGTGATTTCGATGCCCTTGCGCCGCAGGTTTTCGCGCGCGTAACCCTCCGGGTTCCCGCCCAGCAGAATGTCGACGCCGCGCCCCGCCATGTTGGTCGCGATGGTCACCGCGCCGGAGCGTCCGGCCTGGGCGATGATGCTGGCCTCGCGTTCATGCTGACGGGCGTTCAGCACCTCGTGCCGAATGTCGGCCTTCGCCATCAGCTTGCTCAGTCGCTCCGAGGTCTCAATAGAAACCGTACCGACCAGCACCGGCTGTCCTGCCTCCTGCCGACCCCGAATGTCGTTTACGACCGCGTCAAACTTGGCCGCCTCGTTTACGTAAATCACGTCTTCCTGGTCATCGCGAATGACGGGCAAGTGCGTCGGGATGGAGACGACCTCGAGACTGTAAATCTTCTCAAACTCTTCGGCCTCGGTCAGCGCCGTGCCGGTCATTCCGGCCAGCTTGTCGTACATGCGGAAGAAATTCTGGAAGGTGATGGTCGCCATCGTCATGTTTTCGCGACGAATCTGCACGCCCTCGCGCGCCTCAATGGCCTGGTGCAGGCCTTCCGCGAAACGACGACCGTGCATCAGGCGACCGGTGAATTCGTCCACGATGACCACCTGGCCGCGCTCGACGATGTACTCCTTGTCCTTTTGGTACAGCGCATGCGCTCGCAGGGAGTTGTCCAGGTAGGGCACCATTTCGGCGTTGTCGGGGTGGAAGAGCTGCTCGACGCCGAGACGTTTCTCGACCTTCTCCACGCCACGCTCAGTCAGCCAGGCGACGCGGTCCTGAATATCGACGATGTAGTCGCCGTCGGGTTCCTCGGCTTCGACGCTGTCCGGGCTGGAGACCTTCAAATTGCGCACGATCTGCGCAAAGGTGCGATAGTACTCTGAAGGCGGGTCCGCCGGTCCCGAAATAATCAGCGGCGTGCGCGCCTCGTCGATCAGGATGTTGTCCACCTCGTCGACGATGGCGAAGTTCAGTTTGCGCTGCACCATCTGCTCCGCCTGCATCACCATGTTGTCGCGCAGGTAGTCGAAGCCGAATTCGTTGTTGGTGCCGTAGACGATGTCGCAGCCGTAGGCCTCGCGCCGCGTCACCGGGCGCAGCGACTGGAAGCGCTCGTCGTCCGAATCATGCTCGGGGTCGTAGAGGTAAGAGCCTTCGTCGGGCCCGCCGGCGGAATTCTGGATGACGCCGGCGCTGAGACCCAGCAGATGGTAAATCGGCCCCATCTGCTGCAGACCGACCTTGCTGAGGTAGTCGTTGGGCGTGACGAGGTGCGCGCTGACTCCCGCCAGGGCATTTAGCACCAGCGGCAGGGTCGCCACCAGGGTCTTGCCCTCACCGGTCTTCATTTCGGCGATGCGCCCCTGATGCAGCACGATGCCGCCGATCAACTGCACGTCGTAGGGTCGCAGGCCGATCGTGCGCTTCGACGCTTCGCGCACCAGGGCAAAGACTTCCACCAGCTGCTCATCCGGCTCGCCGTCTTTCTGCAGGCGCTGCCGCAAGGCCTCCGCGCGCCCCCGCAGAGCGGCATCGTCCAACGCCTGAATCTCCGGCTCCAGCGCATTGATGTCTTGCACGGCGTCCTGGTAACGCGCCAGCGCGCGCTTTGCCGGATCGCCCAGCACAGTCCTGACGACTCGCCTGAACATGGCGCCTCTCTGCCTGCCGGTGACATACCGATTATAGCACAGGGCCGTCCTGGCCCTTCCGGTGCTACAATGGAAGTTCGCAAGAAACAACCTGGGGAGTTTCCATGCAATACACCCGAATGGGCCGCACCGGCCTGCAGGTCAGTCGCATTTGCCTTGGCACCATGACTTTCGGCCTGACAGCCGACGAGGCCACCTCGCATCGCATT
This sequence comes from Anaerolineae bacterium, assembly GCA_021296065.1. Classification (GTDB taxonomy): domain Bacteria; phylum Chloroflexota; class Anaerolineae; order Aggregatilineales; family Phototrophicaceae; genus JAGWBD01. Next base: position 7,561 of record JAGWBD010000010.1, on the reverse strand, counting down.
CTCGACGCCGCCTTCGATGCCGGCATCAACTTTCTCGACACGGCCGACATCTATTCGGCCTGGGGGCCGGGCCACAGCGGCGGCGAATCCGAGACGGTCATCGGCTCCTGGCTACGCGGGCGCAGCCGGCGCGACGTGGTTATCGCCACCAAGGTGCAGGGCCCCATGTGGCAGGGCCCCAATGGCGGCGGCCTGAACCGCCTGCACATCCTGCAGGCCGTGGAGGACAGCCTGCGCCGGCTCGGCACGGACTACATCGACCTGTACCAGACCCACTGGCCCGACGAGGAAACGCCGCTGGACGAGACCCTCGCCGCGCTGGACAACCTGGTGCAGCGCGGTGTGGTCCGCTACGTCGGCTGCAGCAACTACCCCGCCTGGATGCTCATGAAGGCCCTGTGGACCAGCGACGCCAACGGCCTGGCCCGCTTCGACTGTCTGCAGCCCCACTACAGTCTGCTGCATCGCAGCGAGTTCGAGCGCGAACTGGCCGCCGCCTGCCTCGATCAGGGCGTGGGCGTCATCCCCTACAGCCCGCTGGCCGCCGGCTTCCTGACCGGCAAATTCACCCGGGAGAACAAGTCGCCCGACAGCACACGCAGCGACGGGGGAAAAATTCAGCGCCTGCTGGCCGATGAGCGCGCCTTTCAGACACTGGACGTGTTAGGTGAAATCGCCGCAGCGCATGAGGCGCATCCCGCGCAAATCGCGCTCGCCTGGCAACTGGCGCAGCCCGTCATTACGGCGCCGATCATTGGCGCGCGCCGCGTCGACCAGTTGCTGGACGTCGTCGGCGCGACGGAGATCACGCTGGCGGAGGACGAAATTGCCCGCCTTAACGGGGTGTCGGACGGTTTCTAGCCCAGGCTACGACCACGCCAGGCCGGCCTGCTGCCACATGCGGCGCATGTGCTCCGCAACCAGTTGCGCGGCCTCAATTGGGTCCTCAATGGCGTTGGCACGCGCGCTGAAAGGCTCGCAGGTGACCGGGCCGTCATAACCCATGGCATCCAGGCGCTGCATGAAACCCGCCAGGTCGATGACGCCTGTCTCGGTGGGCAGGCGCCGGTCACGGTCCATATAAGTGTCCAGCGTCAGGCCCTCGGGCGCGTCATTCACGTGTACGGCGACCACCTGGTCTGCGCTGAGCGCATCCAGATCTTCCACGCTGCAGCCGGAAGTGTGCAGGTGATAGGCGTCCAGCAGGATGCCGGCATTGCCCGTGCCGATGTCTTCACAAAGACGCAGCATGCCAGGCATGTCGTTTATGAAAGGAAAGGTGTCGGTGGGCGGGAAGGTCCTGGCCCCGATGAACTCGTAGCCCACGGAAATGCCAAAGGGCAGCAATGTTTCGGCGATGCGACCGTAACGCTCCCTGTGCCACTCGTAATTCTCGTCAAAGGGACGCGTCTCCGAATACGACGGGCACCAGGTCGTGGTGCGCATCGCGCCCAGGTCCCGCGCCACCTGCGCCAGGGCCGGCAGGCGCGCGACGTCCTCTTCCCAGTCGTCGCCCTGCCAGTTGACCGGCAGCCCCCAGTTGCCCGGCCGCGCGTTGTGACGCGCAAAGAGCTCGCGCAGCCCGTCGATACCCCGCTCGTCGGCCAGTTGGGCGGCCTCGCGAATGTCGAAATCAATGCCGCCGTAGCCGCAGCGCTGCGCCAACGCCAGGGTTTGCTCAAGGCCGTGTCCCTGAATGCCGATCGCTCCGGTGTTGAGACTGCTGAACATGGTCGCCCCTGTGTGAGTTTGCCAATCGCCGCGCCAGTATAGCAAGGGCGCAAGCCCGAAGCATCCCGCGGGATTGCGCGCTTCGCAGCCCGTCAACATCGGCCAGCCCTGTTTCCGCTGACAACCCGGCATCCCGGCTTTCATTCATCTGTCCGGATACGGGTTCATGGAAGTTCGAAATCCGCTGCAGCAATGCCATGCGCCCTCGCGCAAGTTGCGATACATTCCTGTCCGCCTGTGCACATCCGGAGGGGAAAATGGCTACAGCAAACGGGCGCGCTCGTGAGGCGCTGCCAATGACCGAAGAACAAAAGTTTTTCTTTGATCTGCGCGGCTGGATTCTGCTGCCGGGGCTGCTAGACGAATCAGAAATCGAGGAAATGAAGGCCGAGGCCTATGGCGGCGCCAAAAACAACTATGAAGGCAAATTGCAGGAATTGCTTGACCATCCGGCCATCGTCGGCATTCTGGCCGAAATTCTGTCCGAGGACCCCTTTCAGTCGGAAGACAGCTACAGTTTCCGCTGTGAAGGCTCCTTCATCACGATCCGGCCGCCGGGCTGGAGCAAGATGGAACGCACGGACGGGGGCTTGCCACACGTCGTGCGTCCGCCGCAACAGGCCAATGCCATGCGCTACCAGGTGGCGGGCAAAAAGATCTTCTCCGGCCTGACCCGCGTCGTCTGGGAGCTGGAGGACGTCGTCGCCGGGCAGGGCGGCACCACTTTCCTGAGCGGCTCGCACAAGGCCCATTTCAACTACGGCGGGCCGGACCCCTACCGCCCCAACATCGCGGGCTCCCCATGGGAGGACAACATTCGCGCCGTCATGGACGATTACAGTTGCCCGGCCGGCTCCGCAGTCATTTTCACCGAAAGCCTGGTGCACGCCGCCAATGACTGGACCAACCCCAACAACGCGCGTTGCGCCGTGTTCAATTGCTACAATTCAATCTGGGCCCAATGGCATCGTGTCGATCTCGCCCACGAAATCATTGAGACCATGCCGCCCAAACGCCAGTCGCTGTTTCGCGGCACCTGGCAACTGGGCCCGGGAGGCAATCAGGCCTACTCCATCGACAACCGCTCCCTGTGACGGCACAGGCCAGTCCAATTGGATGACACAGGGATTCAGATACTGATTCCGGGCAGGGCAACAGTCCGGGACTGCCATGCGAGGGGGTGAATATGGATCGTTTGGCCGTTGATTTGGTCGACAAGAGACGACAACTCGACGACGATGGTTTCTGCCTGCTGGAAGGCATCATCGACGAGCATATGCTGGCACGCATGCGCGAGGTCACGGACGAGGTACTGGCCCAAACCGACGCGGCCCATTTCGACGCGAAACGTTCCCAGGGCAGCGTCATCCCGGCCTTCGAGCATCCCGGCATGGCAGAACTCGTCGTCCACCCACCGCTGCTGGCGGCCCTTAACGGCCTGGGCTTCGCCGACCCCAAATGGGGTTCCGGCTTTATCATCAGCAAGCCGCCCCACAGCCCGCCGCTCTTCTGGCACCAGGACGGACGATTCTGGGATGAACCAGCCTGCTTCACGCCGCAGACCATCCAGTGCTTCCTGATGATCTATCTCGTCGACACAACGCCGCACAATGGCTGCCTGCGCGTCATTCCCGGCTCCCACATTAATCGCCATGCCCTGCACGACAAACTGGACGAGGCACACGATGATGCTCTCGGCAAAATGGAAGACCCGCAACATCTGGCCTTCCAGCGGGCGGAGGCCGAGGTCGACGTCCCGGTGCGGGCGGGGGACGTGGTCATGGGCAGCGCGCAACTGCTGCATGCCGCGCACGGCAACCGGTCCAACCGGCGCCGCACCAATATCACGCTCTGGTACTACCCGGCCTTCGCCGAAATGCCCGAATCCATTCAGGCTTTCGTCGCGCAGGAAGGCTGGCCGGATGACTGGTATCAGGCAAACCGGAAAAAACTGGAGCCGCTGCGTCCGGTCTACACGGGCCCTGTTCGGCCAATCCGCCACAACCGCAACCCCGGCGCGGCACTGAAGTGACGGCCAGAGCCCTGCCACTTCCAGGTCAATCGGCGGTCAGACTCTGACAAACAGGAGGTCTGTCATGTTGACGCCGGAACAAGCCCTCGAAAAGCGCGAGTTCATGTTGCGGGAGGGCTATGCGCTTGTCCAAAACATCCTGCCGGAGACATTGCTTGAGGAACTGCGCGCGGAAACCGAGCGACTGATCGCCGACCACGTCGAGGCGCCCGAGCTTCGCTACCAGGGCCAGCACATTGACGAGTTTGCGGTGGACAACCCGGTCATCGACAAACTGCTGTCCTGGCAGCCTGCGTACGAGGCCCTGGCCGCCATGGGCCTTGGCGACTTCAGGCCGGAGGGCAAGGTCATCATTCTCACCAAGGAAGCCGGCGGACCGCCGCTTTACTGGCACCAGGACTGGGTATTCTGGAACGACCCGCTCAGCCTCTCGCCCTGGCCGCAGGTTGTGGCCCTGAATTACTATCTGAGCGACACCAGCGAGGAAAACGGCTGCCTCAGGGTAATCCCCGGCAGCCACCGCAAACGCTTTCCCTTGCACGACCGGATCGTGCCCGCCCATGAACAGGGTGCCCGCTACGTCAGCGAGGACGACCCCGTCATGTTCAGCGACGACCCGGACCAGGTCCATGTGCCCGTGAAGGCCGGCGATCTGGTGTTGCTGGATGCCCGGACCCTGCACGCGGCAGGCAGGAACCGGACCGACCAACGTCGTACCCTCGTGCTGGCCTGGCATTTGCGCCCGATGGACACGGTCCCCGAGTTCTGGCAGGAAGAAGTCCCGGCGGCGATAGTCGCCAGAGACCCGGCGGCAGAATATGAAAGCCTGCGCACTCCGGGCGAATTTCTGAAGTCCTGACGCGATCTCTCTTATTGGCCCTCGTGCCGATTCGGCACAGGTGCGGCTCCGGGATGGTACAGTGGGTCAGGATCGAGAGAGATGCAACCGGGGAGGACCTGATTGCTGACGCCCGAAACAGCCCTTGCGAAACGGGACTTCATGCTGCGCGAGGGCTACGTCCTCGTCGAGAATGTCTTGTCGCAAGCCTTCCTTGAGGAATTGCGCGCCGAGACCGAGCGCCTCATCGCGAGTCATGTCGAATCGCCGGAGCTGCGCTTCCAGGGCCAGCACATTTACGTCAAGGCGGCGGAAAATGCGCTCATCGACAGCTTGCTGACCTGGAAACCCGCGTACGAAGCGCTCGCCGACCTCGGTTTCGAAGATTTCACGTCCCACGGCTCGACCATCATCCTCACCAAGGAAGCCGGCGGGCCGCCGCTCTACTGGCACCAGGACCACATGGAATGGAACGACCCGCTCAGCCTCGCGCCCTGGCCGCTGAAGATTGCCCTGAATTACTATCTGAGCGATACCTCACCGGAGAACGGCTGCCTCAAGGTCATCCCCGGCAGTCACCTGAAGCGTTTTCCCCTTCACGACCGTCTCGTGCCGGCCCATGAACAGGGCGCGCGCTTCATCGACGAGGACCATCCGACCATGTTCAGCGACGACCCGGACCAGGTCTACGTGCCCGTCAAGGCCGGGGACCTCGTGCTGCTGGATGGTCGCATCCTGCATGCGGCTGACAGGAACCGCACCGATGTACGCCGCACCCTGGTGCTGGCCTGGCATTCGCGACCGCGCAACACGATTCCCGACTTCTGGCAGGGCGAGATACCGGAAGAGATCGCCAGGCGCGACCCGCAGGCCAAATATGAAGCTTCGCGTATACCCGGGGCGTATCTCCGCTCGTAGGCGGCCTCAGGAGTTTTCCTTGCCCTGCCGCCGCGCCCGTAGCGCGCGGTGAATCAGCCAGGGCAACAACGACAACCCGCCAATCAACACGTAAAGCGGCAAAATCTGCTGACGCTGGTCTTCCAGCAGCCCGCCGGCGTAGACAAAGATGAACGAGGGCGGCGTGCCGCAGATGATCGAGACCAGCAGGTATTGCCGCAGGGTGATGCTCCTGGCGAAACCCGCTGCGTAGCTGATGAAATCGTAGATAGCGAAGAGGAACAGCCGCGCGTAGACCAGCGCGCGCCAGCCACCCAGCTGACCCACGAACTCGTCGATGCGCGCCAGACCCGCCTCACCGGCGAAGCGTCGCACAGCCGGCCGGCCCAGATGGCGCGCGATGAGAAAGCCGAGCGTGCCGCCCAGCACCTCGCCGATGACCGTGTACAGCGTGCCGGGCAGCACGCCAAAGAGCAGGCCGGCCGCCAGTTGCACCGGCCCGCTGCTTAGCGGCGCGAAGACGTAGGCCGCCGCCTTGAGCAGAATGTAAAGCAGGGGCGCCAGCGGACCCGCGCTCAGAATCCAGGCGCGCAATTGATCGATGCCCACCCAGTCGATCACCAGAATCAGAAGGCCGGTCAGCGCCAGCAGCACGACCGCGCCGACGGCCACCGCCCGCGGCGAAACGGGGCTGCTGTCCTGCAGGGCGGGCGGGGTCACTCGTCGAAGAGTTCGCCCACGCTGCGGCCGGCGTGAGCGCGCAGAATGACTTCGCCCAGCAAGGGCGCGACCGACAGCACAGTCATGTTCGGCAGGCGAAGCCGCTCGGGGACTGGCAGGGTGTTCGTGCAGATAATCTGTTTCAGGCCCAGTTGCGCCAGACGCTGGTAGCCTGCGGCCGGCATCAGCGCGTGTGTGAAGGCGAAGTAGACGTCGCGCGCGCCGTGCTCGCGAATGGCCATGACGGCCTGACAGGCGCTGCCGGCAGTGAGTACCTCATCGTCCACCAGCAAGACGTTTCGGTCGCGCACGTCGCCGATGATGGACAGCACGTCCGGGCTTTCCTCGTTGTCGACGCGCCGCTTTTCGACAATGGCATGCGGCGTACCCAGTCGTTCGGCCCAGTTGCGCCCCTTCTTGGAGAAGCCCAGGTCGGCCGAGACCACCACCAGATTGGGAATGGCCATGTCATACACGTGGTCACTAAGCAGATAAAAGGCGGTCAGCGCATCGCCTGGGATGTCGAAAAAGCCCTGCAACTGGCCGGCGTGCAGGTCGATTGTCATGTAGCGGTCGGCGCCTGCGGCCTCAATGAGGTTGGCCACCAGGCGCGCGGCGATGCCCACGCGGGGCTGGTCCTTCTTGTCCGAACGGCTGTAGGACAGGTAGGGTACGACGACGTTGATGCGGGCGGCCGAATCGCGTTTGAGCGTATCGACCATCAACAGCAATTCCATCAGGTTGTCATGCACTCGCGAGGCCATCGTCTGCACCAGATAAACGTCGCGGCCGCGCACACTTTCGTTGAGTTGAATGAGGATGTTTTCGTTGGAGAAAACTGTGCGCGTGTATTCGCCCTGGTGCACGTTCATGTAGTCGGCTATTTCGCGCCCCAGGTCCATAGAGGCGGAACCGCTGAAAAGTGACAATGCGCCGGTCAGGCTGAAGCTCGCCGGCCTGGGTGACTGCGGGTCGGATTCGCGCAAATAACGGGTACCAGGGACCTTCTCGACCTTGCCAGTCAACGCCATTGCGTCAGATTACCCCCTCGCCAGGGCAGCACGTCAGGCTGCGCCATGTAAACGAAAATGCCCGCTGCTGCCAGCGGGCGTTTGTCTCCTTGCACATCCGAATCAGGCGATCTGCCCGGCCAGGCCAAGCTCGTCGATGAGTCGTTCGCGCGGTTTGTAACCGGTTACCCGGTTGACGATTTCTCCCTTGTTGAAGAGGATCAGGGTCGGAATGCCCATGACGCCGTACTGGATGACGACGTCCGGGTTGGCGTCGGCGTCCAGTTTGCCCACCTTTAGTCGGCCCTCATAGTCGTCGGCCAGCTGGTCCAC
>JAGWBD010000009.1 GCA_021296065.1 Anaerolineae bacterium | reverse complement strand
CAACACAGAGGCTTCTGGTTGAATCTTGCCCACCTCGAATCCTGAAATGGTAGATTTCTGTGAAGGAATTCCCGCGCGTCCAAGAGCATCTGCAACGTCTTGCTGCGACATCCCCGCAAGCAATCGTGCCTGACGGATGCGTGCACCGATCATCTTCACACCTCCACCATGCCATACGAGAAGACTCTACAATTCTACAGTTCAACTTGAGGTTTGTCAGCGGCCACCACTTTTTGACACATCGCTGCGTACTCGCTAGGATTCATGCCTGCCGTTATTGTCGACAATCGACAGTTACGCGCAGTTTTTTGTACCGGTTTCCGGCATGAAGTGAGGACCCTGTCCATGCCATCAGACTCCGTCGCTGCCCTGCTGCAGCGGCATCGCGCCAACGAGGACCTGAACGCCGCCGTCATCTCTGCCGCCGCGCGCAACGCGCTGGACCTGGCCGCCGATGCCGTCGTCGGTCCCCTCGACGAGCGCATCATCGAGGCCACCGGCGCGGCGCTCGACGCCGGGCACACCCATTACGAACCGGTGCCGGGCATCGATGAACTGCGCGCCGCTTTGGCGCAGCACCTGAGCGAAGCCACCGGCGCGGGCTGGGACGCGGCCAATCTGCTGGTCACCGCCGGCATGCAGGAATCGCGTTTTCTCACCCTGCAACTCATCGACGCCGGCGACGGGGCAACGGCCCTGCCGCAAGTGCTGCACCCCGGCGTGCGCAAGGCACTGGGCACCCGCCCGCGTGAAACGGTCTCGCTGGCCGTGGATGCGGAGCGTCGTCTGCCCCGCCTGCAGGCCATTCGCGCAGCGCTGGAAGGCGGCAGTCGCCTTCTTTATATGGAATCACCCTCGCGTCTCACCGGCGCGACGCTGGACGCGGACGAAATGGCAGCCATTGCCACCTTGCTCGCCGACCATGACGCCAGCGCAATCATCGACCGGGGCCTGGCGCCCTGGGTGGCGGGAGCGGTCGCGGCGCCGACGGAGCGCGTCGCGCTGATCGGCGAGGCCTTCCCCGGCGCCGGCATCGCCAGCTGGCTGGCGGGCTACATCGCCGTGCCGGAAGACTGGTTGCCGCCGATACAATCGCAGAAGCAAATCATGGCCATCTGCACCGCCACGCCCGCGCAGTTTGGCGCGCTGGAGGCGGGCAACCTCTACACGGAGGAGCAGCCCCCGCGTCTGGAGCACATGCAGGCCCTGCGCAGCAGTCTGCAGGATCGCGCCCGTGCCGCCGGCCTTGACGCGCTGGCGGGCGGGGCGGCCAGTGTGCTGGCGCTGCGCCTGTCCGCTTCGCAGAAGGCGCAGGGACTGACGCGCCTGGCCGAAGCGAGCTATCAGGTCGCAGACGGCAGCGATTTCGGCGCGCCGGACCTGCTGCGCCTGACGGTTTGCGATGCGGCCCAGGCCGCCCTTGACCTGCTGGCCGACGCCTGAGCGAGGAGTAAAGCGCCATGCCCGAACGCAAGAAAAGCGGTACGAATTTGCTCTACTCCATGATGGCCGAGGCGGCCAGTTATGACGACGCCGTCATTATGGGGCGCGGCGATCCGGACTTTGACACACCCGAACACATCATCGCCGCCGCGAAAGAGGCCATGGTGCAGAACCACAGCGACAGCTCCCCGCCGGAGGGATTGCCGGAACTGCGCGAGGCGATCGCTGCGCGCGTGGAACGCGTCAACGGCGTGGCCTACGACCCCGCCAGCGAAATCGTGGTGACCAACGGCGGCCAGGAAGCGTTGTTCCTGATGGTGCTGACCCTCATCGGCCCGGGCGACGAAATGATCGTGCCGGAACCGAACTACAATACCTATCTGGATTCCACCCGCTTCGCCGGCGGACGTCAAATCGAGGTCGATACCTTTCCGCAGCAGAACTTCCGCGCCGACCCCGCCGACGTGCGCCGCAACGTGAACGAACGGACAAAGGCGCTCTTGCTGGTCTCGCCCAACAACCCGGCCGCCAGCGTCATCTCGCCGCAGGACATGCGGGACCTGGTGCAAATCGCCTGTGACCATGACCTCTTCATCATCTCCGACGAGATTTACGACCTCTTCGTCTACGACGACGTCGTGCACACCAGCGCCGCGGCCATGCCGGGCGCGCGCGAACGCACCCTGACGCTGAATGCGCTCTCCAAGGCGTATTCCATGACCGGCTGGCGCGTCGGCTGGGTGACCGGTCCGGCGCCATTAATGGAAAGACTGCGTGAACTCAAGGCGGCCATCACCGGCGCCACCTCCATCATTTCGCAATACGCCGGCATCGCCGCCCTGACCGGGCCGCAGGAGCCCGTGCAGATGATGGCGGATACCTACGTCCGGCGTCGTCGCGCCGTGCTGCAGGCGCTGGACGAGATGGGCATTGAGTACGGCGTGCCCGAGGGCGGCCAGTTTATCTTCGCCGACATCGGCTTCACCGGCATGGACAGCATGCAGTTCGCCCAGCGCGTCCTGACCGAGCAACACGTGCTGGTCTATCCCGGTTCGGCCTTCTCCGAGGCGCGCAAGCAGTACATTCGCATGACCTTCCTGCAGCCGGAGGACAAACTGCGCGAAGGTCTGGAACGCATGAAGATCGCCATGGAAGGCATCCGGGCGGAACTCGGCAACGGATCGGCCAGCTGAGCATGGCCTACGAGATTCGCGATCGGGACCTGGTCAATCACTACCCGCTGGAGACGCTGCAGGGCTTTGCGCTGGACTTTCTGCAGGCGCTGGGCGCGACCGAAGAAGAGGCCGCCATCGTCAGCGACGGCGTCCTGACGGCGGCGCAGTGGTGGCACCCGGGGCAGGGCCAGGGGCTGGAGAAGTTCTTTCGTTACCGGCGGCGGGTGCACGAAGGCGGCATTCTGCCCGGCGTGGAAATGACATGGCTGCGCGAGGGGCCCTCCTTCGCCCTGCTGGACGCGGCCAGCGGCTTCGGCTACGTGGCCGGGCAGCGCGCCATGCAGCGCGCAATCGAAAAGGCGCGCGAGACCGGCGTGGCCGTCGTCGGCGTGCGCCACAGCAACCACTTCGGCATCGCCGGCTATCATGCCCTGCAGGCGGCGAAGGCCGGGCTGGTTGGCTGGGCCTTCACCAACGCCAAAGCCGAAATGGCACCCTGGGGCTCGGCCCTGCCGGTGCTGGGCACCAACCCCTGGGGCTTCGCCATCCCGCGCACGGCCTCGCACGCCATCGTGCTGGACATGGCGCTGACGATGTCCGGCAAGGGCATGATGCGCTGGTACCAGCAGGAAGGGCGGCCCATGCCCGCCAACTGGGCCCTGACGCCGGATGGTCGCGAGACGACCGACCCCGGCGCGGCCATGGACGGCCCGGTGCTGCCCATCGGCGAGTACAAGGGCTATGGTCTCAGTTTCGTCAGCGACGTGCTGGCGGGGGTGATGACCGGCGCGCTCTTTGGCATGAACGTCTTCCAGGACGAGCAGAACTACGACGTCGGCCACATCATGGTCGCCATCGACCCGCAGGCCTTCATGGCTGAGGCGGAGTTTCAGCAGCGGCTTGAAGAGCTGGTCGCCGAGGTCAGGGGGGCGCCGGCGATCGACCCGCAACGGCCGATCCTGCTGCCTGGCGAGGTTGAGTTCAAACGGATGGAAGAACGCCGGCGCGACGGCGTACCGGTCGCGCGTGAGACCGTCGAGGGATTGCGCGAACTGGCGCAAATGCTGGACGTGGACTTTCCGCTTTAGCAGCAGGATGCGAACAGGAGCAGCCTTGTGACACAGGCAATGAAATTTGGCAACGTGAGCGTGATGCCGGGCGAAACCGCCCGCGGCGGCATACCCGTCAATGCGGACATGTTCCCGCGCGAACGCGAGATACCCCTGATTGTGGTGCGCGGCGCCGCCGAAGGCCCGGTGCTCTGGCTCAACGGGGCGACGCATGGTGACGAGCCGGAAGGCCCCTTCTCCATTTTCCGCGCGCTGGAGCAGGTCGACGCGCAGCAACTGCGCGGCACGATTGTCGCCGTTCCCGTGATGAACGTACCGGCCTTCACCGCCGGCACCCGCGGCGATCCGCTGGACGGCTTTGCCTATGACATGAACCGGCTCTATCCGGGCAAGCCTGACGGCTACCCGACCGAGCGCAGCGCCTGGGCCCACTGGCAGGCCATGAAGGACTGCTGCGACCTGCAGATTAACATCCATTCCGGCGGCGAGCACTCCTACCTGGCGCACATGATCTTCGCGTCGGACAACCCCGCCAGCATGGAACTGGCGGCGGCCATGGGGTCCGGCTGGCCGCTGGTCTTCCGCAGCGGCACGGGCGGCGCCAACCCCTCCTCGCAGGTCGCGGCGGACGGTCGCGCCGGCATCACCGTCGAGCTGGGCGGCAACTGCCGCACGCTGGGCGCCGACTTCCACGGCATCGCCAACGACCTGGCGGACGGCTACCTCAACGTCCTGCGTCACTACGACATGATCGATGGTGAAGCCAGCTACGAGGGTCGCTGGCACACCGGTTACCAGATCCCCTTGCTGGCGCCGGCCACCGGCATGTACGTCGGCAACGCGGAACTGCCTTTCGAGACCCTCGTCCCTGCGGGGACGCTGATCGGCACGATTTACGATCTCTACGGCGATGTCATCGCCACGGTGAACGCGCCGCAGGATGGCCTGATCTTTGGCATGCGCTCACGTCCTTCGGTGCTGGAAGGACATTGGTGTTGTTTCTTCGGCGTAGTTGAGGAGACAGTCACCACTCTGACCTGAGCGCGGAACAATTTGGCATGGGGGTTGACATGGAAAACACGGCAGAGCGACGTCGCGGCCTTATCCCCGAAGACCTGATGAACTTCCGCTGGCTGGAGGAGATCGTCCTCGCGCCGGATGGCAGCATGGTGGCCTACAGCGTGCGCGAACCGGACGGCGAGGCCGACGGCTATCGCGCGCACCTCTATCTGCGCCGCCTGGATGAAGGCAGCGCGCGGCGCCTGACCAGCGGCGCCTGCCGCGTCTCCGCGCTGGCCTGGAGCCGCGACAGCGCGCAACTGGCCTGGAGCCACAGCACGGCGGATGGCTGTTCCCTGCGCATCTGGCAGGTGGCGGAGGCCAGGCGTCACGTCATCCCCCTGGGCGACGAGCCCCTGAGCGGCCTCGACTGGTCGCCGGATGGCGTTCATCTGGCGGCTACGCGCTGGACGGAGATGCGTCACCCGGACGAAAAGCGCGGACCCCTGCCGGCCATGCCGCAGCCGCACATCAAGGTGGTGCGGCGTTTGCGTTACAAGCGGGACGGCATCGGCTGGGTGCATGACCGCTATTCCCAGGTGTTTGTGCTGGATAGCGTCACCGGCGACCTCGACCAGGTGACGCACAGCGAGTGCGACTACGAGACGCCCAAATGGAGCGGGGACGGCACGCGTCTGGCCTTCGTCGGCACGGCGCGCGAACAGAACATCCCCGAGGGCCAGGGACACATTTACCTCTGTGACTGGCCGGGCGGGGCAGGGCCGCGGCCCCTGCTGCCGGACTGGCAGGGCACGGCCGTTAGCCCGGCATGGGGCAATGACGACCGCTACATCGCCTTCGCCGGCCACAACCATCCGCCGCCGACCAATCGCCGCAACTTCTGGCAGCCGCACCTCGCCGACGTGGCCGCCGGCACGGCGGTCAAGCTGGACGAAGACATCGACGAGGAGGTCGGCAACTACGGCGTCGCCGACCAGCGCGTCAGTCTGACCAACGTGACGGTCAAATGGGCGCAGGGCGACCGGTGGATCTACTTTCTGCTGACCGAGCGCGGTGCGGCCAACCTGTGGCGCATCGACGCGCAGGGCGTTTCCGAACGGCTGCTGCGTGGCGAATGCACCCATTTCGAGTACAGCCCGGCCTGCGGCGACCTGGCGGCCTACGGCGTGGCCGATCCCTCCAACCCGGGCGACCTGTACATCTGGCGCGACGGTGACAGCCAGCGCCTGACCGACCTCAACCCCTGGCTGCGCGACGTCCGTTTGTCGCCGCCGGAGAGCTACGAGTTCGAGGGCGTGGACGGCGTACCGGTGCACGCCTGGTTGAATCGTCCGCTCGACTACGACCCGGAGGGCAGTTACCCCCTTGTTCTCTACCTGCACTGCTCCATGTTTTGCTGGGACTTCAATCACGAGTTTCAGGTGTTCGCCAATTCGGGCTTTGCCGTGGCCTACTTCAACCAGCGCGGCACCACCGCCGGTTACGGCCAGGCCTGGACGAAAGCCACCGAGGGTGACCAGGGCGGCGCGGACTACGAAGAAATTATGCTGGGCGTGGACGACCTGCTGCGCAAACATCCCTGGATCGACGGGGCGCGCATGGGCGCCACCGGCGGCAGTTGCGGCGGTTACCTGACCAACTGGATCGCCGGCCATTCGGAGCGCTTCGCCGCGACCGTCGCCCAGCGCTCGATCGTCAACAACATCAGCATGTTCGGCACCTCGGACATTGGCCCGGAGTGCAGCAGCGGCGAGACCGGCGCGGAACCCTGGGAAGACCTGATGGAGGTCTGGCGCCAGTCGCCCGTGGCCTACGCCAAAGACTTCAACGCGCCGATGCTGATCATTCACAGCGACGCCGACCATCGCACCGACCTGGAGCAGGCGGAACAGCTCTTTGCCGCCCTGCGCTGGTACGGCAAGACGGTGGAGATGGTCATCTTCGAGGGCGAGGACCACGGCCTTTCGCGCGGCGGCCGGCCGGGTAACCGCATTGAGCGCATCCATCGCATTCAGGACTGGTTCCTGAAGTATCTGAAGCCGCAGGGTTAGCGGAGCAGTGGTCATCGCAGACGGGTCAGAACGAAAGCGCGGTCTCATTCCCGAAGACCTGTTGAAATTCCGCTGGCTGGAGGAGATTGCCCTCGCGCCGGACGGCGGCTGCGTCGCCTACACCGTGCGCGCGCCGGACGGGGAGACGAACGGCTATCGCATTCACCTCTATCTGCGCCATCTTGAGGAGAAAGCCGCGCAGCGTTTGACCGCTGGCGACAGCCGCGTTTCCTCGCTTGCCTGGAGCCGTGACGGCGCGCAGCTGGCATGGAACCACCAGGACGCAGAAGGCAACGCCCTGTGCGTCCTCCGCCTCGCGGACGGGGTGCAGCGCAATATTCCCCTGGGTGACGAGCCCGTGAGCGGGCTGGACTGGGCGCCGGATGGCATTCATCTGGCCGCCGCGCGCTGGATTCCAGTGCGGCACCCGCTGGAACGCCGCGGCCCGCAGCCTGGCGTGCCCGCGCCGACCATCAAGGTCATCCGGCGCCTGCGCTACAAGCGCGACGGCCTCGGCTGGGTGCATGATCGCTATCAGCAGATCGTCGTGTTGAACGCGCTCACGGGCGACCTGCAGCAGGTCACACACAGCGAGTGCGATTGCTCGGAACCGGCCTGGAGCCTCGATGGCACACGCCTGGCCTTCGTCGCCACCGCCCGCGAGCAGGACATCCCGGCCGGGCAGGGCCAGATCTACCTCTGCGACTGGCCGCCCGGGCCGGCGCCGCGTCCCTTGCTGCCTGGTTGGCAGGGCTCGGCCATCAGCCCGGCCTGGGGCAATGACGACCGTCACATCGCCTTCGCCGGCCACAACCACGCGCCGCCGGTAAACCGTCGCAATCACTGGCACCCCTGCGTCGCGGACGTGGCGGCCGGCACAGCCGCCGAACTTGACGAAGAGCTCGACGCGGAAGTTGGCAACTACGGCGTCTCCGACCAGCGACCGGGCCTGTCCAATGTGTCCGTCAAGTGGGCGCCCGGCGACCGCTGGTTCTACTTTCAGCTGACCGAGCGCGGCGCGGCCAACCTCTGGCGCGGCGACGCGAGCGGCCGCAGCGAGCGCCTGCTTCGTGGCGAGAGCACGGTCTTTCAGTACAGCCCGGCCAGCGGCGACGTGGTCGCCTGCGGCCTTGCCAGCCCGGCCAGCCCGGGCGAACTGGTCCTTTGGCGCGCGGGCCAATGCGAGCGTTTGACCGACCTTAACCCCTGGCTGCGCGACATGCGGCTGTCGCAGCCGGAGAGCTACGAGTACGAGGGACTGGACGGCGCAGCGATTCATGCCTGGTTGCTGCGCCCGACGGATTTCGACCCGCAGCGGCGCTATCCGCTGGTGCTCTACGTGCACTGCTCGATGTTCTGCTGGGACTTCAACCACGAGCACCAGATCTACGCCAACTCGGGCTTCGCCGTGGCCTACTTCAACCAGCGCGGCACGACCGCCGGTTACGGCCAGGGGTGGACCTGGGCCAGCCAGGGCGACCAGGGCGGGGCCGACTACCGTGAGACCATGCTGGGCGTGGACGATCTGCTGCAACGCCATCCCTGGATCGACGGCGGGCGCATGGGCGTCACCGGCGGCAGCTGCGGCGGCTTTATGACCAACTGGATCGTGGGCCACACGGACCGTTTCGCCGCGGCCGTGGCGCAGCGCTCGATTACCAACAACCTCAGCCACTTCGGCACCTCCGACATCGGGCCGGAGCGCTGGACGACGCCGGAGGAGGACTGGCGCCAGTCGCCCATCGCCTATATGGACGACTGCCACACGCCGCTGCTGATCATTCACAGCGACGAGGACCATCGCACCAGTCTGGAACAGGCCGAGCAGCTCTACGGGGCCCTGCGCTGGCGTCGCCGGCCGGTCGAGCTGGTCATCTTTGAAGGGGAGAACCACGGACTTTCCACCAGCGGGCGACCGGGCAATCGCATCGAGCGTCTGCACCGCATTCAGGACTGGTTTCTGAGGTATCTGGCTCCAGTCCCATAGGGTAACATGGGCGGACGGCGCCCCACTTGCGCCGGATTCAGGCAGGGAGGCAAGACATGTTGAAAGTTGGCAACATCAAGGCAAGACCAGGTGAGCGGGCCTTTGGCTATCTGGAAACGACGCTGACGCGCGCCGGGATGGCGCCGGATATTCCGGTGCATCTGGTCGCGGGGGCGTCACCCGGGCCGACGCTGCTGGTGCAGGGCGCCATGCATGGCGCGGAAATTATCGGGTCAATAGCCATTCTGAACTTTCTTGAGAAAATTGATCCCGAAACCATGAGCGGCAACGTCATCGCCGTGCCGGTCGCCAATCGCGCCGGCTTTGAGCTGGGCGAACGCGGCTCGCGCATCGACGGCAAGGACATCACGCGCCAGATCCCGGGCGACCCCAACGGCAGCGCCTGCGACCAGATCGCCCACATCTACTTCCAGGAAGTGATCAGCCAGGCCAACGTGATGGTCGACTTCCACGCCGGCGCGCGCACGGCCTACGAGCGCTACGTACTATTTATGGAAGAAGATTCGCCGAAGAACCTGACGGAAGTCCAGCTGCGGCGGCGCAAGATCGTGGTGGCCTTTGGTCTCGACCAGGCGGCCTACTTCCCGCGCGGCACTTTTGGCGGCACCGAGACCAAGCGCTCCGTCGAGGACCAGGGCGTGGTGCAGATCTCGCTGGAATTCGGCGGCGGCACCGGCTGGCACAAGAACGGCGCCGACAAGGTGCGCGATGCCGAACGCGGCATCTGGAACGTGTTGAAGAGCATGCGCATCATCGAAGGCGAGTTCGAGACCGACGGTGACCTTTGCACGATTTACAACGCCGGCGTGGTCATCTGGAAACCCAACGCCGACGGCCTGTTCATCCGCAAGCGCAAGTTCCGTGAAGAGTTGAAGGCCGGCGACGTCTACGGCGAACTGGTGAGCCCCTGGACCGGCGAACTGGTGGCCGAACTGAAATCGCCGCCGGACGGCATTGTTATTCCCAGCGGTCAGGAGTGGCCAACCGTCGGGTCAACGTCCATCGGCATTCTGGGCACGATTGATCGTGTCGAGGACCGTCGCACGATGGACATGTATGTTTCCTTTTAGTCACTTCTCCCGTCAGGGGCAGATGCAGGAGGCCTGATCATGAAACTTGGTACAGTGAAAGCCGGCCAGGGCGAAAAGACCTTTGGCTTTTTCAAGACAGGGGAAACGCACGGACGCTTTCCCGTGCATATCCCGCTGCACATCATTAACGGCGCGCAACCCGGTCCGCGGCTCATCGTGCAGTCGGGCACCAGCGGCATGGAGATCGAGCCCGCGCTGATATTGCCGAAAGTCGCGCAGGAACTGGACGCGGCCAACATCCGCGGGACGGTGGTCATCGTGCCCTTGATGAACACCTCCGGTTTCGATTTCGAGCAGATCACCAGCGCCTGGGATGAGAAGCACCTCAACCAGCTCGGGCGTGGCTCCGCCGTCGGCAGCGTCAGCGAGCAAATGATCCATGCCTGGTACCAGGGCGCCATCGCCGGCGCGGACGGGCTGATCGACATTCGCACCGGTTCGCTGTTCAGCTTTCACCGCTATGCCGGCTGCTGGCAGACCGGCAATGCCGACAAGTCGCAGGCGCTGGCCGTGTCCCTCGGTCTGCCGCACGTGCTGAACAACATGCCGGCGGATGACTCGATGGCGGCCGCCGCGGCCGAAGACGGTATCGCGTCGGTGGCCGCCTACATCGGTGGCGGACCGGGCCTGCGCGATTATCGCGAGGACGACATGGCGCGCATCCGCAACGCGATTGTGAACGCCATGGTCCACCTGGGAATGACGGACGGTGATCTGACCCGTGAGTGTGACGAGGTCGCCGTAATCGAGGGGCACACGACCCTGATGCCGACCGGTGAGCGTGGCTTCACCTTCATGGACACCGGCAAGCGCGGCCAGATGATCGCCGAGGGCGAGGAGATCGGCTACGTGCGTCACCCCTTCACCGGCGAGCGCCTGGAGACGATTCGCGCGCCGCGCGCCGGCGTGATGCTGCATGGCGGCCTGTCCTGGCCCGTTCCGCCGGAGGACACCGTGCTGGCGATTCTGGGCGATCAGGTGGCGAGCGCATGAAGTGGAGCGAGAACGGCGCATGGCGCGCAATCAACCGGTACACACGCGAGAGGAGAAAACATGCTGACGCATGATGGACTGAAGCGGGACGTGGCCCGCCGTATCGAACGCTTGCAGGCAATGATGCGGGAGCGGGACGTTGGCGCGCTGATTATCGCCGGCCATGCCTCGCCTTCCGGCATGGGCGCCATCCGCTATATCACCCATGCTCATCTCTGGGGCGGAGTCGGCTATGCCATCCTCGGCGTGGACGACCCGCACCCCTGGCTGGAGATCTGGAGTTCCTACCAGGCGGTCTGGAGCCGCAACGAGACCACGACCCTGAAGGAGCGGGTGGAGTGCCCTGTCGACGTGGTGGGGCGCACGGCGGAGCTCGCCATGGAGTACGTTGGCGGCAGCGGGCGCATCGGCATGGTCAACATGGACAAGCTGATGTCCGTCGCGACGGGTCGGCAATTCGAGGCGGCGCTGGCCGGCTGCGAGCTGGTCGAGGTCACCAATGACTTCAACGTCATCCGCCAGATCAAGACGCCTTTTGAACTGGAGGCCATGCAGCAGAACGGCGCCATTCTGGACGCTGCGATGGACGTCTTCGCGGAATATGCCGCGCCCGGCGTGCGCTACTGGGACGTTTGCGCCGAGGTGGAACGCTACATCAAGTCCTTTGGCGCGTTCTGGGGCCGCACCAAACTGTCGACGGACCTGTCGCCCGAAACCGTGCCCACCGACAAGGACCAGCGCATCGGCGCGGAAGACATCATTAACTTCGAAATCGTCTACGAATCGCCCTGGGGTTACTGGCTGGAGATGACGACCGTTTGCTCCTTCGGCCCCCTGCCGGATGACGTGCAGGCCCTGCTGGATGCCTATCTCTATGCCGCCGAGTGCTCTTCCGCCGTGGCCAGGACCGGCAACACCCTGGGCATGATTGCCGACGCCAACGACGAGGCCATCCGCAGTCTGGGCTTCGAGGTGGTGGGCAAGCACACGCCGGACTGCCACAGCACCGGCCTGGACGGCAGCGATGGCCCCAGCGACCAGGCGGCGCCGGACTTTGAGTTGAAGACCAACATGACCCTGTCCTTCCACCCCGGCAGCATCACGCCCAACAATCGCGGTTTCCTGATCTCGGACAATTTCCTGGTGACGCCCGAGGGTGGCGTGCGGCTTTCTCCGCACAACGCCAGTCGTTATCATATGGACCTGGAGGACGCTTGACGGGTATCGCTGGAGGCAACGCTCTGCAGAGCGCTGACCGGCGAAACATCCGACCCATTTTGTTCAACACTGGAGGCAAGGAGCAAACGATGATGAGCAAGACTCACAGGGGGGTCCTCGTCGCGCTGCTGCTGATGGTCGTGCTGGCCCTGGTCAGCGCGCCCGCCACAGCGCAGGACGACGAGATGACCGAATTCGTGTTCGCCCATACCGGACCGATTCGCACCATGGATGCGCCGGTCACCTGGTTTGGCTCGACCCACTGGCTGACCAACCTGCTGTACGAGTGCCTGATCTGGCGCTCACTGGATGGCAGCGGCTACGTGGGTCAGGCCGCCGCGTCCTGGGAAGCCACGGACGACACCACCTGGCGTTTCAACCTGCGCCCGGGCATCACCTTCCACAATGGAGAGCCGCTGGACGCCGAGGCCGTCAAGTGGAACATCGACCGCGTGCGCACCCGCGAGGACTTCATGGTGCATCCGCAGTGGCTTTTCGTGAATGACGTCATCGTCATTGATGACGTGACGGTGGACGTCACCACCCACCAGCCCCATCCCTACTTCGAGTACGACGTGAGCTTCAACGGCTGTCAATTGCTGCCGCCGGACTACATGGCCGAGGTTGGCGAAGAGGAATTCGCCCGCAATCCGGTCGGTTCCGGCCCCTACATGCTGACCGAATTCAGCGAGAGCGACCGCTACGTCTTTGACGCCTGGGATGACTACTGGGGTGGCCGGCCGGAGGTCGACCGCGTCATCTACCAGGTGATCCCCGAGCAGGCCGCCCAGGTGGCTGCACTGCTGGCCGGTCAGGTGGACCTGATCAGCGGCGTGCCGCCGGCGGACCGCGAGCAACTGGAAGCGGCCGAGGGCATCAGCCTGGTGTCGGAGGCCGGCGGCCGTATGCAACATCTGCTGGCGCGCATCGACCTTGAGGCCGGCATCATGCCGGAGGCTTACCCGGACTACCAGCCGGTCACGCTTGATCCGCGCGTGCGTTACGCTGTGTCTCACGCGCTTGATCGTGAGTTGCTGGCCGAGGTGCATGGCGCGGCCTCGGCAAGGTTGGGGCGCGTCTGCGCGCACTTCCCGGAGGGCGGCGCCGACAGCTTCAACAGTCCGGAGGCGGTGGCGGCAAACTACGACCCGGATCGGGCGCGTGAGTTGCTGGCCGAAGCCGGTTATCCGGATGGTGGCGTGAAGATCTACCTCGACTCGCCGACGGCCGACGCCCGCGGCGGCAGCGAGAAGGAAGTCGCCGAAGTGATTTCGGTCATGCTGGAAGAGGTCGGCTTCGACGTGGAACTGAACATCCTCGACCCCTCGGCCTATCGCGAACAGGTCCAGACCTCTGGCGGCCATCGTGACCTGATGTTGATCAACCAGGGCTGCGCGCCCTCGCTGGTGCCGCTCTTCTACCAGTGCAACTGGCCATCGAACCTCGCCCGCGTCTGCAACGAGGAATGGGACGAGGTCTCCAACGAGATCCTGCGCACCATCGATTTCGATGCGCGCATGGCGCTCTGGGACCAGTGGTGGGAATTCATGTTCGAGCTGGGCATGCAAATGACTCTCTACGAAATCCAGGCCGTGTACGCCTATGACTCCGAAAACTTCACTTTCGAACCGCGCAGGGATGGCTGGATGACCTTCCGCGGCAACATTGGGCTGGCCGATGGCTAGCGAGCAGGAAATCCTGACGGGGACGTGCTTCGTCCCGTCCCCGTCAGCAAGCAAGTGGGCAACGTAACGGGAGAGGAGACCTTGCCAACCGTCAAATCCATTCCTGATTTAGGAAAGCCTTTCAAGGAGTATGCAATGCCTGGTTTCAATCGCAAGGGAATCCTGGTGCTGGCACTGATCGCCGTGCTGGCCCTGCTGGCTGTGCCCCTGGGGGCACAGGACATGGAAGAGACAGAATTCATTATCGCCCACCCGGGGCCGATCCGCACGCTGGACGCGCCCGTTACCTGGTTCATTTCAACCCACTGGCTGGCCAACCTGCTCTATGACTGTCTGATCTGGCGTACAGTCGATGGCAGCGGCTACGTAGGCCAGGCGGCGGAATCCTGGGAGAACGTGGACGACACCACCTGGCGTTTCAACCTGCGCCCCGGCAACACCTTCCATAACGGTGAACCGCTGGATGCCGCGGCCGTCAAGTGGAACATCGACCGCGTGCGCACCCGTGAGGACTTCATGGTGCAGCCGCAGTGGGTGGACGTCGCCGAGGTGATCGTGGTGGACGAGACTACGGTTGACATCAAGACGGTCGGCCCCACACCCTACTTCGAGTTCATCGTCAGCTTCAATGGCTGTGAACTGCTGCCGCCAGGCTACGTCGAGGAAGTGGGCGACGAAGCCTTCTCGCGCGCTCCGATTGGTTCCGGCCCCTACGTCCTCAGCGAGTTCACCGAGAGTGACCGCTACGTCTTTGAGGCCTGGGACGACTACTGGGGCGGCCGTCCCGAGATCGACCGCGTCATCTACCAGGTGATTCCCGAGCAGTCCGCCCAGCTCGCGGCGCTGCTGGCGGGTCAGGTGGACATGGTCAGCAACGTGCCGGCGGTGGAACTTCCAGGGCTGGAAGCTGCCGAAGACATCGTACTGACGAAGGAAACCGCGGCCGTCATGCAGCACATCTACCTGCGGGTGGATACCACCGCCGGCAACATGGCCGAAACCTATCCGGACTTTGAGCCGGCGACGCTGGACCTGAACGTGCGCCAGGCCATCTCGCATGCGATCGACCGCGATCTGCTGGCCGAGGTGCACGGCGCGGCCGTCCCGCGTCTCGGTCGAATCTGTCCGCACTTCCCTGAAGGCGGCGCTGACAGCTTCAACAACCCGGAGACGGTGACCGCGCACTACGATCCGGACCTCGCGCGTTCCTTGCTGGCCGATGCCGGCTACGCGGATGGCGGCCCGACGGTGTACTTCGATACGCCCACCGTCAGCCGCGGCGGCAACGAGAAGGAAGTTGCCGAGGTCGTGTCTGCCATGCTGGAGGAAGTCGGGTTTGACGTTGAACTCAACGTTCTCGATCCCGCGGCCTTCGGCGAGCAGATCAACTCGCCTGGCAACAACCGCGACATGATGATGGTGACGCTGGGCTGCTCTGTGCCGCTGGTGCCGCTCTTCTATCGCTGCGTCTGGCCCGCCGCACACCACGATGTCTGCGTTGAGGAATGGGATGAAGTTTCCAACGCCATCCTGTCCGAGATGAA
Organism: Anaerolineae bacterium; assembly: GCA_021296065.1. GTDB lineage: Bacteria > Chloroflexota > Anaerolineae > Aggregatilineales > Phototrophicaceae > JAGWBD01. The sequence goes on along the minus strand of JAGWBD010000009.1, from coordinate 24,420 downwards.
CTCCGAGACGCGTCTTGAGCTCTGGGGCCAGTGGTGGGATTACTGGTTCGGCGTCCTGCAGAACGTGACGCTCTATGAGGTGCAGGCCAACATCGCCTACTCAAGCGACTTTGACTTCACCCCACGCAAGGACGGCTGGTACACCTTCCGTGAGAATCTGAAACTGGCCGGCGACGACATGTAAGTGGCTCACTTTGACGGGGGCGTGGCTGCGGCCCGCCCCCGTCAGCAACTCTTTCCGAACAGGGGCGGCGAATCCCATGCAACAGTTCATCGCGACGCGGATTTTCCAGGGACTCATCACACTCATCATCGTGTCCTTCCTCGCCTTTTTCCTGGTGCGCCTCAAGGGCGATCCGGTCGACATCACGGCGCCGCCCACCTTCAACGAAGACCAGAAGCAACGCCTGCGCGAGTTGTGGGGCTTCGACAAGCCCCTGGCCGAGCAGTACGTCATTTTCGTCACCAGGGCGGTGACCGGCGATTTCGGTATTGCCTACCTGTCCAAGCGCCCGGCGATGGAACTGGTGATCGAGCGCCTGGGGGCGACCTGGCTGCTGGCGGGCGTGGCCTCACTGATCGGCCTGTCGGTGGCCCTGCCGCTGGGCATCATCTCGTCGCTGAACCGCAACAGTTTCTTTGACCTGGGCAGCACCATGCTGGCCTCTATCGGGACGGCAATGCCGTCGTTCTGGCTGGGGCTTATGATGATCATTTTCTTTTCGGTGCGATTACGGCTCCTGCCGGCCTTCGGCGCGCGCGATCCGTCGGCAATCATCATGCCCTCGCTGACGATGGGCGTCGGTATGGCGGCCTATCTCTCGCGCCTGACGCGCTCGGCCATGCTGGAAGTGCTGAACGAGGACTACGTGCGCACGGCCTACAGCAAGGGCCTGATCACCCGAACGGTGGTCTTTCGTCATGCGATGAAGAACGCGCTCATCCCCATCATGACCGTCTTCGGTCTGCAACTGGGCTGGTTGCTGGGCGGCTCGGTGGTGGTGGAAAGCGTCTTCTCCTGGCCCGGCCTGGGGCGCCTGATGATCGATTCGATCGGTGTGCGCGACAACACGGTGGTGCAGGCCGCCTTGCTCTTTTTCTCACTCTCCTTTATTTCCATCAACATTGTTATTGACATCCTCTATGCGGTGATTGATCCGCGCATTCGTTTCGACTGATGGGGAGGCAGATGACATGAGCGCAGGGCCCGGCCAGCCTCCCGCTACCTTGCCGTCCGAAGAAGACGTGGCGACTCTCGTAACCGGTCATTCGCGCCAGCCTTCGCTGCTGTCGCTGTTGCGGCGCAGCCCGATCGGCCTGATCGGGACAGGCATTATTTCGCTGGTCATCGTGCTGGCCGTGATCAGTCCACTCATCGTTCCGCATGATCCGATCCGCGGAAACCTGCGCACCCGCTACAAACCACCCGGCTTCACCGCTGACGATGGCGCGACCCACCTGCTGGGCACGGACCAGCTGGGGCGCGATATCTTCAGCCGCATCCTTGTCGGCAGCCGCGTGTCGGTGCTGGTGGGCGTGGTGGCGGTGATGATTGCCGGCACCATCGGCGTGCTCTACGGCCTGACCAGTGGCTTTCTCGGCGGGCGCGTGGACGGCGTCATGATGCGCATCTGCGACGCCATGCTCAGCATTCCCTTCGTGATCCGCGTCGTGGCGATCTCGGGAATCGTCGGGCCAGGCCTCGTCACCCTGATTCTGATTCTCGGCCTGTCGGGCTGGGTGACCTACGCCCGCGTGATCCGCGGCGAGGTGCTCAAGGCGCGCGAAAACGACTATGTCATGGCGGCCTGGTCCATCGGCCAGCGCCCGCTGTGGGTCGTGCTGCATCACATCCTGCCCAACGTCATCGCCTCGGCCATCGTGCTGGCCGCGCTGCAGGTCGGCATCACCATGCTGGCCGAATCCTCGCTCAGTTTCCTTGGGCTGGGCGTCAAGCCGCCTACGGTGACCTGGGGCATCCAGCTGGCGGACGGCAAGTCGGTCATCAACAGCGCCTGGTGGATGACGACCTACCCGGGCATCGCCATCACCATCACCGTGCTGGGCGTGGTCTTCCTCGGCGACTGGCTGCGCGATTCGCTCGACCCCAACGTGCGTGGCCGCGACTGAGCGCGGACAGGAGGCGCCCATGGCCGCACTTTCACAGGAAGAACGGATCTACGCCGAACAGGGCCGCTTTGTCATCCCGCGCTCGCGCAACTACCTGACCCATCAGGCATTGCGCGAAGAGATCCTGGCCGCGCTGGAACCGATGCTCTTCAGCGCCAACGACAGCAGCTACCGCGCCCGCAAGGACTTCGAGGAGGCCTTCGCCGCCGAAGTCGAACAGACCTGGGCGGTGGGCGTGCACTCCGGCACCTGCGGCCTCTTTCTGGCCCTGCGCGCCTGCGGCGTGGGCCCCGGCGACGAAGTCATCACGGTCGCCAATTCCGATATTTCCACCACGGCGGCGATCAGCAACTGCGGCGCCACGCCGGTGCTCTGCGACCTGCGCGCCAGCGACTACAACATGGACCCGGACCTGGTGGAGGCCCTGGTCAGCGATCGCAGCCGCGCCCTGCTGCCGGTGGACATGCACGGTCACCCGGCCGACGTCAAACGCCTGCGGGAGATCGCCGACCGCCACGGTCTGTTGATCGTCGAGGACGCCTGCCTCGCCACCGGCGCGCGCGACCATGGCCGCAGCGTCGGCGTGTTTGCCGATGCCGTCGTATTCAGTTTCGCGCCCTACAAGCCCTTCGGTGGCGTTGGCAGCGGCGCCGCGGTGGCGACCAGCGTGGCGCAGGTGCATAAGAAGTTGCGCCTTCTGACGGCCTACGGCGCCGGCCGCAGCGAGGGTTGGGAGGAGGAGATGCCGGGCCGCCAGTACGCGATTGACGAGGGCTACAATCTTTCCCTGGACGGCCTGCAGGCCGCTGTGCTGCACGTCAAGCTGCCTTATCTGAGCCAGTGGACGCAGCAGCGGCGTGAGATCGTGGAGTGGTACCGCGAGGGTCTGGCCGGTACGTCGGCCGTGCTGCCGACCTTCCGTCCCGAATCCGAACCCACCTTTCGTTCCTTCACTGTAGGCGTCGACGACCAGCAGGCGTGCTACCATGGCTTGCGCGCTGCCGGCGTTGAGGCGGCGCTGCACTATACGCCCCCGGTGCACCACTACGAGGTCTATCGCCACGGCCTGCCCAACGCGGGCAATCTGCCGGTCACCGACTACCTGGCCGACCGCCTGCTTACCCTGCCCGTCACGCAGGAATTTACGCGCGAGGATATTGATCACGTCACACGGGAATTGCGAGTTCTGCTGCGCCAGTGACAGCGGGCCGCGAGTAGAGAGGTTTTTTTGTTATGAGCACAAGTAATGGACGCAATGCCGTCGACATCATCGCCGCGCACGCCGCCAACCTGCGTTATGAGGACCTGAGCGAGACGGCGATCACCCGCGCCCGTCAGGTCATTCTGGACACGATTGGCACGGCCCTGGGCGGCTATCAGACGCGCCTGGGCAAGCTGGCGGCGGAATACGCCGCGCACCGCATGCCGGGTGAGGAGTCGACCATCATCGCCGACGGGCGCAGCAGCAACGCCGAGGGCGCGGCCTGGGCCAACGGCACCATGTGCAAGTTTCTGGGCATGGACGACACCAGCCGTCTGTCGGGACACGTGGCCTCGGAACTGGCGCCGGTCGTGCTGGCGCTGGGCGAGCACCTGCATTTGAGCGGGCGCGAGCTCATCACGGCGATGGCGGTCGGCTACGATGTCTTCGACGCCATGCAGCCCTGGGTCCGGGACTGGCAGCGGGAGCGCGGCCTGGACCACAAGAGTCAGGTGGGCTCGATGGCCAGCGCCGTCACGGCGGCGGTCGCCATGGGCTTGAGTGAGGAGCTGATCGGCCAGGCGCTGGCGCTGTCGATGGACATGGCCAGCGGCACCGAACAGTACGTCTGGGATGCCGGTTACTGCGACACCAAGGACCTGCTGGCCGGGTTGGGCGCGCGCAACGGCATCATGGCGGCGCGGATGGCGGAGTTTGGCTTCCAGGGCCCGCCTGGCGCGCTGGATGGCGAGTACGGTTACTTCCACGCCTTTGGCCCGGGTTACGATCCGGCTTACCTGGAAGTCCTGGGCAAACGCGGCGGGCTGGCCGAGACGGGCTTCAAGCCGCATGCCGGCTGCCGTCACGTCCACTCCTGCGTGGATGCGACCCAGGCGCTGATCAAGGGCAACGGCGCTCTGGACCTCGATTCCATCACCTCCATCGAAATCGGCAGCTACCATGAGGCGATCAACCCCTTCTTCCGCATCGACCCCGAGCCGGAGACAGCCGGCCAGGCGGGTTTCAGTCTGCCGGTGACGGTCGCCGTCGTGTTGCAGCGCGGTTCCTGGTACAGTTCGGATATCGCGACCTGGGACGAGCCCATGACGCGTCATCTGCGGCGCCTGGTCAAGGTCGAACTGGACGAGGAACTGGAAGACTCGGGCGGAAACGGCTGCAAGCTGCGCATCAACACGGGCGATGGCAAGCAGTACTGCAGCGAGGTGGACTACGCCCTGGGCGAGCCGGAGAACATGTTGAGCAAGGTGGAGTTCGAGGGCAAGTTCCGTTATCTCGTCAGGGACCTGCTGCCCGAAGAGCAAATCGTCGGCCTCTTCGATACCTGCGCGCGCCTTGAGCATCTGGACGACGTTGGCGAGTTGCTGAGTCTGGCGTCCGCCAGGGTCAGGGCCTGAGAAGGGCAATTTCAGAATATATTTGCGCGTCCGTCGCGGGATGCCCGCGGCGGCGCGCCCTGCCAGGCAAATGAAGGCGGAGAGGTCATTAAATATGGGCAGCCAAAAGAATGCTGTGGACATTATTGCCGCGCACGCCGCGAAGCTGCGCTATGAAGACCTGAGTGAGACGACCATCACCCGCGCCCGCCAGGTGATTCTGGATACCCTCGGCACCTCGCTGGGCGGTTACCAGACGGAGCTGGGCCGGATGGCAGCGGACTACGCCGCGCAACGGATGCCGGGCGAGGAAGCGACGATCGTCGCCGACGGCCGTAGCAGCAACGTCGAGGGCGCCGCCTGGGCCAACGGCGTCCTGTGCCATTTGCTCGAGATGGACGATACCAGCCGCCTCTCGGGGCACGTAGCCTCGCAGCTGGTGCCCGCCGTGCTGGCCCTGGGTGAGCATTTGCAACTCAATGGCCGCCAGCTGATCACGGCGCTGGCCGTCGGTTACGATGTCTTCGACGCCATTCAACCGGCAGTCAGGGGCTGGCAGCGCGAACGTGGGCTGGACCACAAGAGTCACGTGGGCTCGATGGCCGCTGCGGTGACGGCGGCCGTGGCCATGGGCCTGGACGAGGGCCAGATCGGCAACGCGCTGGCGCTGGCGATGGACATGGCCTGCGGCACCGAGCAGTACGTCTACGATGGCGCGGATTGCGACACCACCCTGGCCGGCATCGGCGCGCGCAACGGAATCTTTGCGGCGCGACTGGCAGAATTCGGCTTTCAGGGGCCGCCGGGGGCGCTGGACGGGCCCTACGGCTACTTCCACGCCTTTGGCCCGGGCTATGACCCGGCCGCTCTGGAGGGGTTGGGGGCGCGCCAGGGGCTGGCGGATACGGGTTTCAAGCCGCACGCCGGCTGCCGCCACGTCCATTCCTGCGTGGACGCCGCCCAGGCCCTGCGCAACAAGAACGGGGGTCTGGAGCCAGACGCCATCAGTTCCATCGAAATCGGCAGCTATCCCTCGGCGATCAGTGAAGACTTCCGCGTTAATCCGGAGCCGGAATCTGCGGAGCAGGCCCAGTTCAGTATGCCGACCACGGTCGCCGTCGTGCTGCAGCGCGGCAGTTTTTACAACGACGACATCGCGACCTGGGACGAAGCGCAGACGCGCCGCTTGCGGCGTATGGTGAAGATCGGACTCGACGAGCAACTGGTGGCCGCGGACAGCAACGGATGCGAGGTGCGGGTCACCACCAACGACGGGCGGCAGTTCAGCGGTCGGGTCGAGTACGCCCTTGGCGAACCGGAAAACATGATGAGCGCCGCGCAGTTTGAGGGCAAGTTGCGTTACCTCAACGGCGACCTGCTGCCGGAAGCGCGCGTCAGCGCTCTCATCGACGCCTGCAAGCGCCTTGAAGAACTTGGCGACGTGGGCGATCTGGTCCGTCTGACCACAGTCGGGGTCAGGGCCTGAGCCGGGAAGATCAGGGCTAGCCACGCGTCCGACCGGGCGGGTGAAGCCGGAAAGGTTGAGCCATGAGCGCCAGCAATGGCCGCAGCGCCCTTGACATCGTCGCTGCGCACGCCGCGAATCTGCGTTACGACGACCTGGGCGACGCGACGATCCTGCGCGCCCGTCAGGTGCTGCTGGATACCCTCGGCACCATGCTGGGCGGCTACCAGACTCCGCTGGGCCGCCTGACGGCGGATTACGCCGCGCAGCGCTACCCTGGCGAAGAGGCGACTCTGGTCGCCGATGGTCGCGGCAGCACGGCCGAGGGCGCCGCCTGGGCCAACGGCACGATGGGCAAAATCCTCGGCATGGACGACTCGAGCCGCCGCGCCAGCCACGTGGCCGCGGAACTGGTGCCCGTCGTCCTCGCGCTGGGCGAGCAACTGCAACTGGACGGCCGGCAGATGATCACGGCGCTGGCCGCCGGTTACGACGTCTTTGATGCCATGCAGCCGGCCGTGCGCAACTGGCAGCGCGAGCGTGGCCTCGACCACAAGAGTCAGGTGGGCTCGATGGCCAGCGCCGTCACGGCGGCGGTCGCCATGGGTCTGAATCAGGAACAGATCGGCAACGCCCTGGCCCTGGCGATGGACATGGCCAGCGGCACCGAGCAATACGTTTACGATGCTGGTCACTGCGATACGAAAGATCTGCTGGCCGGTTATGGCGCGCGAAACGGCATATTCGCCGCGCGCCTGGCGGAATTCGGCTTTCAGGGCCCGCCCGGCGCGCTGGACGGCCCCTATGGCTACTTCCACGCTTTCGGCCCCGGCTACGATCCGGCCTTTCTGGCGGATTTGTCCCCGGGCAAGGGCCTGGCGGGCACGGGCTTCAAACCGCACGCCGGCTGCCGTCACGTACACGCCTGCGTCGACGCCACGCAGGACCTGATGAGCAGGAACGGCGGTCTGGAACCGGACGCCATCGCCGCCATCGAGGTCGACAGTTACCTGCGCGCGGTGACGCCAGACTTTCGCGTCAACCCGGACCCGGCCACCTATGGCCAGGCCGGCTTCAGCCTGCCGGTGACGGTCGCCGTCGTGCTGCAGCGCGGCAGCTGGTACCGCGAGGACATCGAGACCTGGGACGATCCGGAAACGCGTCGCCTGCGCCAGCTGGTCAAGGTTGGCCTGGCGGAAGACATTGAAGCGGCCGGCAGGAACGGCTGCGAGGTGCGCATCACCACGCGCGACGGCGGCAGCTTCCGGGGCCGCGTGGAATACGCGCGCGGCGAGCCGGAAAACATGCTGACGGACGAAGAATTCGAAAGCAAGTTCCGCTATCTTGCAGGCGAGTTGCTGCCGGAAGCACGCATTGCAGCGCTTGTTGAAACCTGCGCCCGTCTGGAGCAGCTGGAGGACGTCGGCGACTTGCTGCGTCTGACCCTGGCCCCGGTCCGGGTCTGAAGCGTGGAAGCAACAACCCTGCGCGTCGTCGCTCACCCGTGACGGCGCACCTGCCCGCTGGCTGAGAGCAGAAAGGCGCTCCCATGAGTGCGACCAGGAACGAAAACGCTGTCGACATCATCGCTGCCCACGCTGCCAACCTGCGCTACGAAGACCTGGGTGAAAAGACGATTGTGCGCGCCCGCCAGGTGTTTCTGGACACCCTCGGCACCTCGCTGGGCGGCTACCAGACGCGTCGGGGCCGGATGATGGCGGACTTCGCCGCGCGGCATTATGCTGGCGAGGAGGCGACGCTGATCGCCGACGGTCGCAGTTGCACGGCCGAGGGCGCTGCCCTGGCCAACGGCGTCATGGCCCACGCCCTGGGCATGGACGATACCAGCCGACTGGCGGGGCACGTGGCGGCGGAGCTGGTGCCCCTGCTGCTGGTGTTGGGCGAGCAGCTGCAACTCAGCGGGCGCCAACTGATCACGGCGCTGGCGGTCGGCTACGATGTGTTTGAAGCCATACAACCGACGGTCAGGGACTGGCAACGCGAACGCGGGCTGGACCACAAGAGTCAGGTGGGCTCGATGGCCAGCGCGGTGACTGCCGCGGTCGCCATGGGCCTGGATGAGGAACAGATCGGCAACGCGTTGGCGCTGGCGATGGACATGGCCAGCGGCACGGAACAGTACGTCTACGATGGTTTCGTTTGCGATACGCTGCTGTCGGGCATCGGGGCGCGCAACGGCATCAATGCGGCGCGCATGGCGGCATTCGGATTCAGGGGGCCGCCGGGTGCGCTGGACGGACCCTACGGCTATTTCCACGCCTTTGGCCCTGGCTATGACCCGGCCGCACTCGAATCTCTGGGGACGCGCCAGGCCCTGGCCGAGACGGGTTTCAAGCCGCACGCCGGCTGCCGCCACGTCCACTCCTGCGTGGACGCGACCCAGGCGCTGTGCAACAGCAATGGCAACCTCGACCTGGACAATATCGCCGCCATTGAGATTGACGGCTACCGGAACGCGATCACGCCCTTTTTCCGCGTCGATCCCGAGCCGGATAACGCCTACCAGGCCTGCTACAGCCTGCCGGTGACGGTGGCCGTCACGCTGCAGCGCGGCAGTTTCTACAAGGCGGACATCCAGGCCTGGGATGACCCGCAGGTTCGTCGTTTGCGGCGCCTGGTCAAGGTCGGTCTGGAAGAGGAGCTGGAAAACGCCGGCAGGAACGGCTGTGAAGTGCGAATCACCATGAACGATGGCCGGCAACATCGCGGACGGGTGGAGTACGCCCGCGGCGAACCGGAAAACATGATGAGCGATGCGGAGTTCGAGGGCAAGTTCCGCAAGTTGAGCGGCGATCTGCTGCCGGAAGAGGGTATCGTCGCCCTGATCGACGCCTGCGCCCGCCTTGAGGAACTGGACGACGTGGGCCGCTTGCTGCGCCTGACCACTGCGGGCGTCCGGGTCTGAGCTGTGTTCGCCACAGCGACCCGCCGGGTCAGGGAAGGCGGAAAGACCCGGCAATGAGATCGGACCAGGCCGGAAACGCCGTCGACATCATCGCCGCGCATGCCGCGCAGCGACGCTACGAAGACCTGGGCGAGGGCACGATCACGCGCGCGCGCCAGGTGCTGCTGGACACGCTCGGCACGACCCTGGGCGGCTACCAGACTCGCCTGGGCCGACTGACGGCGGACTTCGCCGCGTATCGCTATCCGGGCGACGAGGCCACGCTGGTGGCGGATGGGCGCGCCGCGACGGTCGAGGGCGCGGCCTGGGCCAACGCCACCATGAGCAAGATCCTGGGCATGGACGACACCAGCCGATTGTCGGGGCACGTGGCTTCGGAACTGGTGCCGGTCGTGCTGGCGACGGGCGAGCATTTGCAGCTGAATGGCCGCCAGCTGATCACGGCCCTCGCGGTCGGCTACGATGTCTTCGACGCCATCCAGCCGGCGGTGTGGGACTGGCAGCGCGAGCGCGGGCTGGACCACAAGAGTCAGGTGGGCTCGATGGCCGCCGCGGTGACGGCGGCGCTCGCCATGGGGCTGGACCAGGGACGGATCGGCAACGCGTTGGCGCTGGCGATGGACATGGCCAGCGGCACCGAGCAATACGTGTTCGACGCCGGCTACTGCGACAGCAAGGACCTGCTGGCCGGCCTGGGCGCGCGCAACGGTGTCTTCGCCGCGCGCCTGGCGGCATTTGGCTTTCAGGGTCCGCCCGGCGCGCTGGACGGCCCCTACGGCTACTTTCACGCCTTCGGCCCGGGTTACGATCCGGCGTATCTGGCGGACCTGGGGGAGCATCAGGGGTTGGCGCAGACGGGCTTCAAGCCGCACGCCGGTTGCCGTCACGTGCACGCCTGCGTGGACGCCACCCAGGCCCTGCTGAAGAGCAATGGCGACCTGGACCTGGATGCGGTTGCCGCCATCGAGATCGACAGCTATCCCCTGGCGATCACGCCCGACAATCGCGTCAATCCGGAGCCGCGGACGGCCGAACAGGCCGGCTACAGTCTGCCGGTGACGGTCGCCGTCGTGCTGCAGCGGGGCAGCTGGTACCGCGCGGACATCGAGGCCTGCTGGGACGAGCCCCTGACGCGTCGGCTGCGGCGCCTGGTGAAAATCGGCCTCGACGAGGCGCTGGTGGCCGCCGACCGCAATGGCTGCGAAGTGCGGGTCCGCACCTGCGACGGCGGTCAATACCGCGGACGGGTGGAATACGCCCTCGGTGAGCCGGAGAACATGCTGGATGAGGCGGCATTCGAAGGCAAGTTTCGCCACTTGACAGGCGACCTGCTGTCCGAAGCGCAAATTGTCGGGCTCATTGAAACCTGCGCGCGCCTGGAGGAACTGGACGACGTCGGCCGCTTGCTGCAGCTGACGCGAGCCCATTGACCGGAACTGGAGCGGGAGAACGGCCATGAAAATCACGGAAGTGCGTTCGACCATCGTTCGTATCCCGAGGCGGCGGGCGCTGCTCACCTACTACGGCGAATCGCCGGACACGGCCACCGTGGTCGCGGAAGTTGTGAGCGACGAGGGCATCACCGGCATCGGCCAGACGATCGCGCCGGCGCCTTTCTATGGCGATTCGGTGGAGGTCATCCAGGCGGGCATCGAGACTTACCTGGCGCCGGCGATGCTTGGCAGAAACCCCTTCGCCATTGAGCAACTCTTCGCGGACATGGTGAAACTGAGCGTCGGCAATTACGCTATCACCGCCATCGAAATGGCCCTCTGGGACCTCAAGGGCAGGGCGCTGGGCGTGCCGGTCTACGAACTGCTGGGCGGGCGCTGCAACGCCGGTGCGCCCCTGCACGCCTTCGCCGACCGTGACGACCCGGAACTGATGGCCGAGAGCATCCAGCAGCGCGTGGATGAAGGCTGGACCTGGTTCAAGACCAAAATCGGCTTTGACGTGCAGGAAGACGTCAACTGGTATGCGCAGTTGCGCGAGATGGCCGACGAGCGGGCCCGTTTTCAACTGGATGGAAACACCGGCTACACCCTCGGCCAGGCCGTCGAGTCGCTCTCGCAAATGGAACGGATCGGTGGCGTGGCGCTGTTTGAGCAGCCTGTGCGCTTTCTGGACGAGATGGCCGCCCTGGCCAAACGCCTGAATACGCCGCTGCAGGCGGACGAGTTGACGCTCGGTCCGCGCAGTATCTACGAGATCGCCCGCAATGACGCGGCGCACGTGCTGCATTACAAACTGGAAAAGTATGGCGGCATCCTGCCGGGGCAGAAGATGAACGCCATCGCCGAAGCCGCCGGCCTGGAGATTTCGGTCGCGCCCTATTTTGACATCATGGCCGCCGCAGCCGCGCACCTGGCCGCCAGCACGCGCATCGCGCGCTGGCCCGCCGGTTTCTCCGACATGACCGACACCTTGCTGGCCGAACCCTATGAACCGCAGAGCCAGGTGCTGGAACCGCTGGACAGGCCCGGGCTGGGAGTGGAAATCGACCAGGACAAACTGGCATACTGCGCAGCGCATGACGGCAACCTTGGCTAGCGAAACGAAAGGTCCAGCCATGAGCGACCAAAGACCGCCAGTGGTTACCGAAGACATTCAAAGGCCGACGGCCCATCTCATCGAAGGACTGAAGGAAATCGGCAGCGCCACTGCCTCCGCCGAGCTCAGCAAGCTGGGCATACTCGACGCGCAGATTCGCGGCCCCGTGGCCATGACGCCGGGGGCCTCCGTCGTCGGGCCGGCGCTGACGTTGCAGTGCATGCCGCGGCGCGAAGACATGATCGGCACTGACGAGTACGTGGACCCGCAGCGTCAGTTGCATCGCCACGTGCTGTTCCACACGCAGCCAGGTGACGTGGTGGTGGTGGACGCGCGCGGCGACATGGCCAGCGGCGTCTTCGGCGAGATGATGCTGACCTACTTCCAGGGCCGCGGCGGCATTGGCGTGGTCATCGATGGCTGCATTCGCGATTTCGGCCACGCGCGTACGCTGGAGCTGGGCCTGTGGTTGCGCGGCGCCACGCCCAACTTCCACACCCAGACCAACATCATGCCCTTTGCCGTGAACCAGCCAATCGCCTGCGGCGACACCCTGGTCATGCCTGGCGACATCATCGTCGCGGACGACGACGGCGCGGTCAACGTGCCCGTCGCCCTGGCCGAACAGCTGATCCAAACCGCCGGTGAGCATGCCGACTGGGAAATCTTCTCGCGCATGAAACTGGCCGAGGGCGGCGACCTGCGCAAGTATTATCCGCTGCGGGAAGATGCCCGCGAGGAATACGAAGCCTGGCGCCGCAGCCAGGGATGAGACGCCAGGCAACACGAGGGGGCCCCTTGCCCCTGTGGCGTCGCCTGACCGGCTGGCTGCTGCTGCTGGGCGCCCTTCTGCTCTTCGTGGCAACCGGAGCGCTGGTGCTGACCGACCTGCTGCCCGCGGATGATATGGCAGCGCCGGCCACCTTCGTGGCGGCGCCAACTGCCCAACCAACGCCCTCCGAAATCCGGCCCGCAGCGTCTGACAGCGTCGTCAATCTTCCCACCCTCAGCCCGGCACAGCGGGATGCCCTGCTGCAACAGTCCATCGTTCCTGGTCCGCCCCTGAAGGACCTGATCCTGCTGGAGAGGAACGTCTACGATCCCTTCACCGTCATTCCGGAACGTCAGCGCAGCGAGGTCATCCAGTACACCATCGAGAAGGGCGATACGGTCATCGGCATCGCGGAACGCTTTGGCTTGCAGCCGAACACCATCGCCTGGTCCAATGAACGCTCGATCATCCAGAGTCTGCGGCCGGGCCGGGTGCTGAACATCCCGCCTGTGGATGGCGTCTACCACACGGTCATTGGCAGTCGCAACATCAACGAAATCGCGCAGACTTACCATGTGCATGATCCCTGGCTGGTGATCGATTCAGAATTCAACCAGTTGTTCGGCGCGACGCCGGATTCGGTGCTGCCCAGCGGCACGCGCATCCTGATCCCTGGCGGCGAGGCGGAACAGATCGCCTGGACCCCGCGCGTGCAGCGCGAGGGCGGCGTCAGCAGCAGCGGCGGCAGCTATGTTTCTTTCGCCGTCGGTCAACCCGGCAGTTGCGGCCGCGTCCAGAATGCCAGCGGCAGCTTCTGGACCAACCCCATGACCAGCTACACCTTCACCCAGGGCTTCTCGATCTACCACAGCGGCATTGATTTGGCCGGTGTGGTGGGCGCGCCGGTGCGCGCAGCCAACGGCGGCGTGGTCATCTTCTCCGGCTGGAACACCTATGGCTATGGCTACACCGTCGTCTTGTCACACGGACCCTTCACGACCGTTTACGGTCATCTGAGCCGCATTGACGTGCGCTGCCGCCAGCTGGTCAGCGCCGGCCAGGTGATCGGCGGCCTCGGCAACAGCGGCAACTCCACCGGCCCGCATTTGCATTTCGAAATTCGCTATCTGGATACGCCGCAGAATCCGGCGGCCACCATCGGCTTCTAACCCAGGCTCTCCAGCCAGGCCTTGAGGATGGGCCGGGTGGCTTTCGCGTGGCTCAACGGGAAGAGGTGCCCGCAGGCAGGAATGCTGGCCGCACTGCCCGATGGCAACAGCGCCCGGGCGCGCTCCAGCGAGTCGCCGGGGAAGGTCTCGGTGGCCGCGCCCTGCAGCAGCAGTGTGGGCATTTGCCCTTCCAGACGCGCCAGCGCGCGCCAGGGCTCCAGCTCCACCGACGTGTAGTACCAGGCCTCCCAGTCGCGACGCCAGCTGAGTTCGAGACCGGCGCCGTCGCGGGCAGGGCGAGTCATGCTGCGCGTGTAGGCCCACAGCGCCGCGTCGCTCCAGTCGGCGAAGAGCGGCTTGGGACGCCAGTAGCGAAAGGCGGCCTCCTGCGAGGCGAAGCGATGCTGGCGCTCCAGCGCGCCCTGCGCCAGGGGCATCTGGTCCAGTTCACCACGAGCGCGCAGGCCCCGCAGCAATTGCAGGCGTTCTTCCGTCAGGATGGCGGGATCCAGCAGAGCCAGGGCGCGAAAACGTTGCGGCTCGCGCAAGGCAGCCTGCAGCAACACGACGGCCCCCAGCGAATGGCCCAGGGCGACAACTCTCTGCAGGTCGTGCTGCGCCATACCGGCCAGCAGGTCGTCGGCCAGTGAATCCCAGCTGCCGGGCGTTGTGGGCGCCGGACCGCTGTCGGGCCACATGGCGCGCGGCGGCAGACTCAGCAGGCGCCAGTCGCGCGCCAGCGGCGTCAGCAGGGGGTCGTAGCAGCGGGGCGGGAAGCCGTTGGCCGGGGCCAGCAGAAGGGGCGGCGACGACGCACCGCCGCCCGCCAGTTCCAGCGGATAATCGCTCATGGCGCCTCCCGCAGTCGGGCGACGACCCGCAGGCGGGTGTAATCCGCCACCCAATGGTCGTCCTGCCACTGCGTCGGGCGCAGACGGCGTTCGCTGGCGGCAAGCACCCGCTCCCGCCCGCCCGGATCGAGTCGCTCCAGGTGTTCGCCCAGGAACATGGTGTACCACTGGCGCAGGCCATCTTCACCCTCCAGTGGCGTGGGTCGCGCGAACACCTGCGCCGCCAGCACCTGAAAGCCCTGCGCTTCCAGCAGGGCGCTGTAATCTTCTGCGGCAGGGAAATACCAGGGGAAGCTGGCTGGCAAGGGCTGGCCAAATTCGCGCAGGGCGGCGCAAAAGCCGTCGTAGAGCGTCTGGACGTTGCCCGCGCCGCCGAACTCGGCGACCAGGCGGCCGCCCGGCCGCAGCGCGCGTGCCATGCAGGCGGCTGCGCCGCGGGCATTCGGCATCCAGTGCAGGGCAGCGTTGGAGAAAATGGCATCGCAGGGCGCGTCAATCTGAAAGTCCTGGCCGTCCGCCTGGATGAAGCGCAGTTGCGGATAGTTGGCGCGCGCCTGACGCAGCATGGCCGCGTCGCTGTCCAGCCCTGTGACGCAGGCGCCCGACTGCGCGATCTGCTGCGTCAGGTGCCCGGTGCCGCAACCCAGGTCAAGGATGCGTTCGCCGGGTTGTGGCGCCAGCAGGCAAAGCAGGCCCTCACCCAGGCGCGAGACATAGCCGTGATGCGCCTCGTAGAGCGCGCTGTCCCAGCGCCGTTCGCTCATGACGCGCTTCAGATGGCGGTGACCAGCACGGGCGCGCCGCGGGTGATGACGACGGTATGCTCGAATTGCACCGCCAGCGCGCCGTCGATGGTGCGCAGGGTCCAGCCGTCGGCGGCCTTGCGGATGTGCGGTTTGCCGCTTGTCAGGAAGGGCTCGAGGGTCAATACCATGCCCTCTTTCAATTTCTCGCGCGCAGCGCGGTTGAAGTAATGAGGGATGGCGTGCGGTGGCTCGTGCAGACCGCGGCCCACGCCATGCCCGCCCAGTTCGCGGATGACGCGGTAACCGGCGGGCCGCGTCACGCGCTCGACGGCCTTGCCAATGGCCGAGAGGCGGCGACCGGCGCGCGCCGCAGAGATGGCGGCGTCCAGCGCCTGGCGGCCGGTCTCCAGCATCCTGCTCTGCGGAGACGAAATCGGCGGCACGCCGAAACTGCTGCCGCTGTCGGCGTAGAAGCCGTCCAGCTCGGCAGAGACGTCGATGTTGACCAGGTCGCCGGGCTGGATGATGCGCTGGCCGGGGATGCCGTGGGCGGCCTCGTCGTTGATGCTGATGCAGGTGTGGCCGGGGAAGTTGTAGGTCAGGATGGGCGCGGAACGCGCGCCATGTTGCTTCAGGCAACGGGCGCCGATGGCGTCCAGTTCGCCGGTGCTTGTACCGGGTTCGATGGCCGCAGACATGTGCTGCAGCGTCAGACCGACGATGCGGCCGATGCGCAGCAGGGCGGCCAGTTCCGCCTCGTTGCGGACGGTCATACCGGCTCAGCCACCGATGTGGTACATCTCCACCTTGTGCTCGCGCGGTTGCGCCAGCGCGAAGCGCTCCTCGGAATAACGGTCCTCGCGCTTGCGCCAGGTGCCGCGCACGATGGCTTCCAGTTCGTCATCGCTGGCGCCGGCCCGCAGCGGCCCACGCAGATCGATACCCTCGCTGGCGAAAAGGCAGGTGAAGAGTCGCCCTTCCGGTGAGAGCCGCAGCCGGGTGCAGGCGCCGCAGAAGGGTTGTGTGACCGAGGTGATCAGGCCGATTTCGCCGCCACCGTCGCGGTAACGGTAACGACGGGCCACCTCGCCGTAGTAGTTGCGGCCCAGCGGCTCCAGTGGCAATTCGGCGTCTATGCGGGCCACGATTTCCGCCGCCGGCACGACGTCGTCCATGCGCCAGCCGTTCATCGTGCCCACGTCCATGTATTCGATGAAGCGTATGATGTGGCCCTGCTCGCGGCCGTAACGCGCGAGATCGACCAGGCTATGGTCGTTGAGACCGCGTTGCACCACGGCGTTGATCTTGATCGGGCCCAACCCCGCCTCGTCGGCGGCGCGGATGCCCTCCAGCACACGTCCCACGCGGCCACGTCCGCCGCTCATGCGCAGGAAGATGTCCTCGTCGAGCGTGTCGAGACTGACCGTCACGCGGCGCAGGCCGGCTTCCTTCAGCGCGGGAGCGTGCTCCGCCAGGTGCCAGGCGTTGGTGGTCATGGCGAAGTCCTCGACCGCGTCATACTGCGCCAGCAACTGCACCAGTTGCGTGAGGCCGGGGCGCACCAGCGGTTCGCCGCCAGTCAGGCGCAGCTTGAGCGCGCCAAGGCGCACAATGACGCCCACCAGACGCGTGATTTCCTCGAAGTCCAGCAGCTCTTTCCGCCCCAGGAAACGATAGCCCTCGCCAAAGACTTCGGCCGGCATGCAGTAGCCGCAACGGAAGTTGCAGCGGTCGGTGACCGAGATGCGCAGGTCACGCAGGGGACGGTTGAATCGGTCTTCAGGCATGAACACGCCGGCAGTTTTCGGGTACAGTGACAAATTCAGTCTACAGGTTGGCGGGTACTCTGGCAAGGCGACCGCCCGCAGGACGGATATGCTCGGCGAACCCGCACTGACGCATGACAACATTTGCGACGCCGTTAAGTGTCTCTGGGGCCTGCAGGTCACTGCCCTGAAGTTTGTGACGCCTGGTGGCGAATGTTCCTGGGGTTACCGCCTTGAGACGGTCGCCGGCGCGCGCCTGTTCCTCAAGCTGTCGCAGCCGCGGGTCTGCGGCACTGTGCCATGCGAGCAGAATCTGGTGGCCGCCGATGAACTGGCGCGAGCGTTGGACCACCAGCGCATCGTGGCGGCCAGGCGTTCCCGGCGCGGGCGCTTTCTGGAGACTGTCGATGCGTATCAGGCGCGCCTGCAGCCCTGGGTGGAGGGCGTGGCCTTCATGGACCTTCCCGGCGGGCCGGACGCGGCGCAGCAACACCAGCTGGGCGAACTGATCGCGGCCATTCACAGTTTCACCCCGACGCAACGCCCGCTCGACGAGGACCATTCGGCCATGGAACTGCGCGACTGGCCCGCGCTGCAGGACGCGCTGGCTGCGCCGCCGATGGACTGGAGCCCGACGCAGCGGGCCGTGGCGGACCTGGTGCGTGAGGCCGGGCCGTACATGGCGCGCTGGATCGGGGACTACCACGCGCTTGAATGGCGGGTTCGCGCTGCCGGACACCCCTGCGTCTTCTGCCACGGCGATCCCTCCAGCGGCAACGTGTTGGTCAGGCCGGACGGGATTCTGGTGCTGGTCGACCTGGACGCGCCCGCCTGGGCCCCGCGCGAGCGCGATCTCTTTCACCTGCATCTGTGGCCGGCGGCGCTGGAAGCGTATCAACGCCGTTATCCTGCCTTCAAGGCGGACTGCGACCTGCTGCGTCTGTACCAGGTGGCCTGGGATATCGGCGAAGTGGTGGACTATGGCTGGCGCACCCTGATGACGCGGCAGAGCGAGGCGCAGTACCGCCATGACCTGCAAGGTCTGCGCAAACATCTGGATGAGGCGACATGAGGCCAGAACTGGCCTGCGAGAGCTGCGGCAAGGTCTGTGACCCGCTTGACTGGCACTGCGAGGGCGCGCGCCTGCGCATCGCCAATCTGCCACCATACGACCATGCATTGCGAGACCGGCAGACCTGGGGTCTGTGGCGTTTTGCGGCCATGTTACCGGCCACCCGTCGCATTTCCCTGGGGGCGGGCGGCACGCCGCTGGTGCCGGTGACGCTTGCAGGCCATGCTTTCCATGCCAAGCTGGAATACTGCAACCCGACCGGATCCTTCAAGGACCGCGGCACGGAACTGATGGTCAACCACTTTCTGGCGCAGGGTGCCGATGCGCTCGTCGAGGATTCCTCGGGCAACGCGGGCGCTTCACTGGCCGCGTACTGCGCGGCGGCCGGGATACAGGCGCGCATCTTCGCCCCGGCCAGTGCCCCCGCCGCCAAGCTGGCGCACATCCGTGCCTACGGCGCCGACCTGGTGACGGTGCCCGGCCCGCGCCAGGCGGCTGCCGACGCCTGTCTGGCCGCGGCAGAGACGGCGGTCTACGCCAGCCACGCCTGGAGCCCCTTCTTCGTGGCGGGTCAGATGACCTGTGCCTGGGAAATTTGCGAGCAGGTTGGCGCGCCCGACGTCGTTCTCTGCTGCGCGGGACACGGCGGGCTCTTCAGCGGTCTGGCGCGCGGCTTTCGGGCCCTGCAGGACGCGGGGCGGATCGAACGCCTGCCGCGCATGGTCGTCGCCCAGGCGGCAGGCTGCGACCCGCTGGTGCGCGCCTGGGAAAGCGGCCTGGATGAGACGTCAGCCATGACCCCCGCAGCCAGCGTCGCCGACGGCATTGCGGTGGCGCAGCCGGTGCATGGCGCGGAAATACTGCGCGTGCTGCGCGAAACGGGCGGCGCGGCCCTGCGCGTTAACGACGAGCAGATATTGGCCGCGCAGCAATTGCTGTGGCGCCAGGGGCTGCTGGCAGAGCCGACCAGCGCCGTGCCAGTGGCGGCCTTGTTGAGTGGCCAGTTGGCGCTGACAGGGCGCATCGTCATCCCCTTGACCGGCAGCGGCCTCAAGTTGCTGGCCTGACAGCAATGGCGTACCGTTCAGTCCAACCGGTTGTTGTCGCCGCTTTCATGCACCTGGCGCTGCATCGCCTGCACCTCGCCGGGGTCCTCGCCTTCCAGCACCGAGAGCATGTCCGCGCTGGACATGGAGGCGTAATCGCGCTCGCCGCCGGAAACACCGACCCTGCCAATCAGACGGGTGAGCGCGTCGCTGCCGCAATGCGGACAGCGGGGCGTGGCGGTGGCATAGTCCGCGACGCTGCGCCAGTGCAGCAACAGGCGTCGCTCGCAGTCCTCGCAGCGAAAGTCGTAATCCGGCACGGTCATCCCCAAAATGAGCGTGAAATGAAGACCCCTCACCAGAATACCGCGAAAGCGGCGCGTCCGGCGTATACTAGTCAGCAGGCTTGCGGGAGCATTGATGCAAGACAATCCAGGTCCGGAGCGTGACCGGCACCCGCTGGAGTGGCGCAACCCGCCCTCCCCGGTGACGGTATCGCCGCGTCAACAGCCAGCGCGACGGCCGGGTCCGCGACTGCCATTGAGGCCGCCGCGTCTCACCCTGGCGCTGCTGGCCATCAACGTCGCCGTGTATGCCCTGGGCACGCTGTTGCCATTTGCAGGCCGGCAATTCTTCCTCGCCGGCGCCAGCCGCACTTACGAGGTGCTGGTGCAGGGTGAGGTGCAGCGTCTCTTCACGGCCATGTTCCTGCACGCCAGCCTGATGCATTTGTTCTTCAACATGTACGCGCTCTACATCATCGGGCGCGGCGTGGAAGGCCTCTTCGGCCACGCGCGCTTCCTGCTCATCTACCTGCTGGGCGGCCTGACCGGTTCGCTGCTGAGTGTGGCGCTGGGCTCAACCAACCCCTGGCTGAGCGCGCCCTCGGTGGGCGCGTCGGGCGCGGTTTTCGCCATCTTCGGCGCGGAGATGGTCTGGCTTTACCGGCATCGACAACTGCCGGGCGTGGCGGCCAGGCGTCAGTTACGCAGCCTGCTGCTGATTCTGGGCCTCAATCTGGCGATCGGCCTGCTCAGTTCAACCGGCGCCGGCGCCATGCGCATCGACAACTGGGCCCACCTGGGCGGTCTGGCGGGCGGCCTGGCGCTGGCCTGGGCCATCGGCCCGGTCTACCGGCCGCAACCGCACCCGACGCTGGCAGGCGTCGCGGTCCTGCGCGACGGCAATCCATTCAGTAGCGGCTGGTGGCTGGCTTCACTCTACGCCGTCGCCTACGTCGCCCTCGTCGTCGTGCTGGTGACCCTCGTCAACTGACGCCCTTTGCTCCAGGTCGTGCCGCAACAGGGCCAGTTGTTGCGCCAGTTCGCGGTTTTGTTGCGTCAGGCGCGTGAGGATGACCGAGAAGTGCAGCAGGATGGTTAGTACAAAGAGCAGGGCCACCAGAAAGAGCGCGCTGGGCGGGTAAAAGATGCCGGTTAGTCCTGCCAGAAAGTCCAGCAGCGGACGTGAGAGACTGAGCAGCAACAGGACCACCCCGGTCGCCAGCCAGAGCAGCGCGTACTCCTCACGCAGGTGACGGCGCCGCACCAGTTCCAGCACCAGCAGCAGGGCGCCGAGCGAACCAAGGGCCCCGACGATCATCGTGCGGTCCGGCATGCCGCCCTCCCGTGTATTCAGTCCCGACGCCAGAGCAGGGGATTCTGATTGTCCTCGTCGAGCAGGTCGCCGATCTGCAGGCGCTCCATCATGTGCGGCGGCAGGACGTTCTCCTGGCCGTTGAAAACGCTGCCATCGGGCATGTAGCCGCAGGTCATGGCGCGGCGCCAGCCGGGCGTCATGTTGGCCGCGGCGCCGTGGGCGCAGAGCCCGTTGTGGAAGGAGCAGGAACCGGCGCGCATCGGCGCGGCCACCGACTTCACTTCCGCCCATTGCGGGTAGACGCGGAAGAGGTCGCCCTGGTTTTCGCCGATGCCGACGTTGTCGAAGGTGGCGGTCTTGTGCGTGCCCGGCAGAAAGTAAAGGCAGCCATTGTCGCGCGTGGAGTCGTCGAGCGCGACCCAGAGGCTGATCGCCCGACGCGAGGAGAAGGACCAGTAGGGCACGTCGAGGTGCCATGCGGTGGGGTTGCCCCAGGGCGGCTTGAGCAGCGCCTGGTCGTGCCAGATGCGCATGCCCCCGGCGCAGGCCAGCAGGGTCGCCATACGGCCGATGCGCTCGTCGAGCATCAACTGGCGCATGCCCTCGTGGTCCATCCACAGGTTGATGCGCTGGATGAAGACGTTGTTGTAGTAGCTGTCACTGTCAGAGTCGCGGCTCTTATCGCCGCCACGCGCCAGCCGGAGGTCACCGCGCTGTGCGACCGCCTCGTCGACGCAGCGCCGCCACTCCTCCAGCTCCTCCGGCGAGAGAAAGTCCTCGATGATGATGAAGCCGTTTTCCTGGTAGAAATCGATCTGTTGCTGGCTGATGTCATCGCGCATGGAGACGCTCCCTCACACCGTTACGCAAAACCGGGGACACTGTACCGCAATGGAGCGCCATGCTACCATAGCCCTGCCCGGTGAGGATCGAAGACAGGCTGCGGGACCAGGGATGCTGGACAGATTGCGGGACGTGGAGGCGCGCTACGAGGAGCTCGGCCACATGCTGGGCGACCCCGCCACGCTGGCCGACTACCAGCGCATTGCGCCGCTCTCGAAGGAGCGCGCCGGCCTTGAAGAACTGGTGGAGGTGGCGCGCAAGCACCGCAGTTGCTCGCAGCAACTGGCCGAGGCGCGCGTCATGCAGCAGGAAGAGACCGACGCCGAACTGCGCGCCCTCGCCGCCGAGGAGTGCGAGACGCTGCAGGCCAGCCTTCAGGCACTGGAGGAACGGCTGCGTTTACTTCTGCTGCCGAAGGACCCGCGCGACGAACGCAACGTCATCATGGAGATCCGCGCCGGCGCCGGCGGCGAGGAGGCCGGCCTCTTCGCCGCGGACCTCTTCCGCATGTACAGCCTCTACGCCGAAGACCGGCGCTGGAAGGTCGACGTGCTGGGCCAGAACGTTACCGGCGTCGGCGGCCTGCGTAGCCTGACCTGCGAGATTCGCGGCGCGGGCGCCTACAGCCAACTGAAATACGAGAGCGGCGTGCACCGCGTGCAGCGCGTACCGGAGACCGAGAGCCAGGGGCGCATCCACACCAGCACCGTCACGGTGGCCGTGCTGGCGGAGGTCGACCCGGTCGACGTCGAGCTCAATATGAACGACGTGCGCGTCGACGTCTTCCGCAGTCAGGGCGCCGGCGGTCAGTCGGTCAACACCACCGACTCGGCCGTGCGCATGACGCATCTGCCGACGGGCATCGTGGTCGAGATGCAGGACGAGCGCAGCCAGTTGCAGAACCGCGAGCGGGCGCGCCAGGTGCTGGCGGCGCGGCTCTATGAGGTGGAACTGGAGCGGCAGCGGCGCGAGCAGGAGGACGAGCGGCGCGGCCAGATCGGCACCGGCGACCGCTCGGAGAAGATTCGCACCTACAACTACCCGCAGAACCGCGTCACCGACCACCGCATCGGCCTGAGTAGCCACAACCTGCCGGGCGTACTCAACGGGCGCCTCGACGAATTTATCGACGAACTGTCCACGCGCGACCAGGCGCAGAAACTGGCCGCCAGTGAGTTGGGATAGACATGAGACTCCAGGTTTTCAGTATGAACAGATTCTCTTCGCTACCTGCTGGGCGCGTGCTGGACGTCGGCCTGCTGTTTTCTCTGGCGGTCTGCGTGGCTATCGTGCTGCTGGGCTTTTGGCTGATCCGTTTCGAACTCGCCACCCCGCCCGCCGGCGACCCCGGCTTTTTCTACGAATGGAAGTTGGCTGAACCCGACTTCTGGACGCGCGCCACGCCCTGGCTGGGCTTCATGCTGCACCAGGTCGCCATCTGGCTGACCATCCGTCACGCCCGCGCCAACTACGACAGGTACAGCGATCGCCTGCGACCGGCCAACTGGTGGGCGCTGGGCATCA
The DNA here is from genome assembly GCA_021296065.1 of Anaerolineae bacterium. GTDB lineage: Bacteria > Chloroflexota > Anaerolineae > Aggregatilineales > Phototrophicaceae > JAGWBD01. The sequence continues at coordinate 1,366 of JAGWBD010000009.1, read as the reverse complement.
ACGCCGTCTTCATCCTGCTGCACTACGCGCAGACAGCCTTTTTCTACGACGGCATCGCCCAGGACATCCCCAGCTGGACGGCGCAGTACGCGGTCATCGTCATGCTGGTCTTCATCCTGGCGCTGGAGAACCGGCGTCGCGGCCTCTTCGCCGGGCGCAAGGTGAAGCTGCGCAAGGAGTTTTACCGCTGGATCGTCGACAACCACGGCTACGTCTTCAGCTTCGCCGTGATCTACACCTTCTGGTTCCACCCGATGGTGAACACCTGGGGCCATTTGCTGGGCTTCGCGCACGTGATGCTGGTGATGCTGCAGGGCTCGCTGATGTTCACCCGTGCGCATCTCAACCGGCGCTGGACCTTCCTGCTGGAGATTCTGGTGCTGCCACACGCGGCGCTGGTGGCCATGAACCAGGGCGGCGGCCTGGTCTACATGTTCCTCTACGGCTTCATCTTCATCTTCATCGCCACGCAGATGCAGGGCCTGAACCTGAAACGCTGGCAGCAGCAGGTCTTCACGGCCGCCTTTCTGCTCTGTGTGCTGCTGACCTACACGCTGCTGCGCGAGCCCTTCCAGGTCAACGAGGTGATTCGCATCCCGCTGATCGAATACGGCCTGGTCTTCGTCTTCTACGGGCTGTGGTGGCTGGTCGCCAGGGCGACGGGTCGGCTGAATCAAGCCCGGGCCGGGCCGGGCGCAAGGGCGGGCTGACATGCACGAGTCAATTGGCGGGACAAACGAACAAAATGACAAAGAGAAATTGATGATTTTATGGTGTCATAAGGAGTTAAACGGGACGATAGGGACTTACCCTTACGGGAAAATATCAGATGACATTCAGAGGATATTTCAAGATCACGGGATAGACGATGTGAAAGTCCATCGCCTGGTGCCAGCGAAAGGATCCACTGCCAGAAATCGAAGACGCTTACCCAACGGGAAAGTTGTTTGGCTGCACAGAGAACGCCCTGCCCCCTGGATACCAACTGATACATTATTTTCACTCAACTACCCATACAATTGGGGTGAGTCACTTATTAAGAAGATTTGCAGCTATTTTGCATCTATTCCAAAAATGAACGGCAGATGGGAGGTAAAAGTCGTTGATGACGACACTCAAGCAAACTGGACAGTATCCGCCAATGAAGACACCTATGTGTTCCTGTTGGACCATTGGGGAATAATCCCGAATTCTGATCTTGTGTATTTATCTACATGCACTGCCGAGCAAGTTAAAGAATTGCTTCTTGTTGCTTACGAATGGAAACAACGAGCTCAGGATAAAGAATTGAAGCCATACAATCCGCCGCGAGCAAAATGGCTGTACATTGAAGAAGGCAACGTAATTCAACATTTCTACGAAGAAA
>JAGWBD010000168.1 GCA_021296065.1 Anaerolineae bacterium | reverse complement strand
CCGATTTCCGCGCGAACCTGGCGACCGCCAGTCCGAATTCCAGCATACCTGGGTGTCTCCAGGCTTCACTTGCCTCCGCCGGCCGGCCCTTTACTGTTCCGGCTGCGGCGGGGAAATCTGGCACCACTGTTGCCCTTCAGGGCGCGCGAAGTATAGCGACCGGAGCAAGGCCGGTCAACAGTCTGTTTGCGAACCAATGAACATGGCGTCGCCGAAGGAAAAAAAACGATAGCCAGCGTCGCGGGCGACTTCGTAGGCATGCAACACATTCTCCCTGCCGGCGAGTGCACTGACCATCAGCAGCAGCGTTGATCGGGGCAGGTGTAAATTCGTGATGAGCCCGTCGACCGCGCGCCAGCCGTAACCCGGCGTAATGAACAGCGAAGTGTTGCCTGCAAAAGCCCCGACCTTGTCGCCGGGGGTGGCGCAGGCGGCGGCACTCTCCAGCGTGCGGGCCGAAGTCGTCCCTACGGCAACGATACGCCCGCCCGATTGCGCGGCCCTGTTAATTGTTTCGGCGGCAGCGGGGTCCAGCCTGGCTTCTTCACTGTGCATGCGATGGTCGCCCGCCTTCTCTGCCTGAATCGCCTGAAAGGTGTCCAGACCGATGTGCAGCGTGCAAAAGGCAATTTGAACGCCGTTTTGTTTCAATTGCGCCAGCAAGCTGTTTGTAAAGTGCAGGCCTGCGGTCGGCGCCGCCGCAGAGCCGGCATGGCGACTGTAAACAGTCTGATAGCGCTCGTTGTCGGTCAAGTGCTGCCGGATGTACGGGGGCAGGGGGGTGAGACCCAGCGTTTCCAGTTCTGCGTTGATGCTTTGACTGAACTGAAGAAGTCGTTCGCCCTTTCCCCGCTCGCCGCGAACGGTGACCCCAATGTCACTGTCGTTCAGTTGAAGGCTTGCGCCGGTTCGCAGCCCCTTGCCTCGCACCAGGCCCAGCCACAGTGTTTCGTCAAGTTGACGGAGCAGCAGGATTTCCGCCCTGCCGCCGGTCGCCCTCTTTGTCGCCAACAGGCGCGCCGGTAACACGCGTGTGTCGTTCAGGACCAGAACGTCGCCGGGGTGAAGAATGCGTTCCAGTTCATGGAAGTGGTGATGGGCGATGGTGCCGCTTGCGCTGTCCAGCAGCATGAGACGGGCGTGGTCTCGCGGTTCCACGGGATGCTGCGCTATTCGCTCCCGTGGCAGTTCGTAATCAAAGTCCGCGAGATTCATGCAGTGGTAAGGCAGTCAAACGCCTGGCAGGCGTTCCTGCAAGTCCTGCCCCTGGCGTGATTGTTCCACACCAAGATGCCGCATGGCGCCTTGCGTGGCGACGCGGCCCCGTGGCGTTCTTTCCAGGAAACCCAACTGGAGCAAATAGGGTTCATACACATCCATGATCGTGCTGCTGTCTTCGCTGATAGAGGCTGCTATTGTTTCCAGACCAACGGGTCCACCGTCGTACTTGTTAATGATGGCTGACAGAATGCGCCGGTCGACGTCGTCCAGCCCGAGGGCATCGACTTCCATCAGGCCAAGTGCATCCACAGCGACGTCGGCTGTGATGACGCCTTCCGCCCTCACCTGGGCAAAATCACGGACCCGCAGCAGCAATCGCAGCGCGACCCGAGGCGTGCCGCGGGCCCTGCCTGCAATTTCCTCCCTGCCGCCGGGCTCGATGTGAATGTCCTGCATGCGGGCCGCACGAGCGATGATGTGACGTATTGCCTCCAGATCGTAATAGTCCAGTCGGAAGCTCGCCCCAAACCTGTCTCGCAGTGGGCTGGCCAAAAGAGAAAGGCGGGTTGTGGCGCCAATGACCGTGAAACGGGGCAGGTTCAGCCGCACGTTTTTTGCGGCCGGCCCCTTCCCGATGACGATGTCAAGCGCATATTCCTCCATGGCCGGATAGAGCACTTCCTCAATCGCCCGGCCGAGCCGGTGCACTTCGTCGATGAAAAGAATGTCGTTTTCACGCATGTGGGTCAGGATGGCGGCCAGATCGCCGGCACGTTCCACCGAAGGCCCGGCCGTGATGCGAATGTTGCAGTTCATTTCATTGGCGACGACGTGGGCCAGGGATGTTTTGCCCAGCCCCGGCGGGCCGTAAAAAAGTATGTGATCAACCGCTTCGCCACGCCCCTGGGCCGCCTCCACAAGGATGCGCAGGTTTTCCCGCACCCGTTGTTGACCGATGACATCGCCCAGGCGCTGCGGACGCAGGGCATGATTTTCGCGCTCGCCCTGGCGGCGTTGCACGCCGACCATGCGAACCACTGGGGCCATCACTTCCCTCGTCCGCTTGC
>JAGWBD010000167.1:2785-3119 GCA_021296065.1 Anaerolineae bacterium | reverse complement strand
ACTATCCGCAGCGGTCTACCCAGGGAAAATGCACCTTCTCACCTCCGACTTTGCCAGATGCTCACAGCGCGCAACAGAAAAGCCGCAATGATTGCATGGTAGCCTGTGAAGATTGACCGGGTGACAAAATTGATTGTGTCGTTTATCCAGGAGTCATACTGCTCCTGAACCAGGCGCTCCAGCTCGACCAGTGGCTGCATGACCAGCGCCTTGGCGGCATGGTACTCCGCGCCGTGAAGGCGCAGCATGGCATCAAGCGATTCACCTTCCAGCACGTATTCACCATCACCGGAGACCAGGGCAATGTCGACGACGTCCATCACTTCATTCTCGA
>JAGWBD010000167.1:0-2727 GCA_021296065.1 Anaerolineae bacterium | reverse complement strand
CAAACCTGCATTGTTGGCGAGGGCCCGGATTGCCACAGTCTGGCCCCCCTCGCCTGCCGGCCTTGCACCAGTGTCAAGCACAATGTCCCAGTAAGGCAAATCGAAGTACCCTGGCGGTCGCGGAGCAATGCCGTTCCTTATGTCCAGAATCTCGTCAAAGTATTCCCGATATCGCGCTTCTCCAGTGACGGCATACAATCGTGCCATTCTTGTCAGATCGTCCGAGGTCTGCCGCAGTGAGTCCGAGAATTCACGTGCGGCAACGCGCTCGGAGATGGTCCTGCTGACGGCAGGTTGATCCCTAAGGAAGTTTGTGAACAACGAAAGACTCAACACAATTAAGGCAAAGGCCAGCACGGCAGCAACCAGACCAATTCCCCTGGCGCGACTTTCCAGTGCCGCCTTCAATCCCTTGCGACGCCACTGAACCCAAAGATCAACGGCAACCAGCGCCAGAGTCAAGGCCAGCAGGACGATGTTGTCTCTCATACTGCTGGTGGAGAGTGCAACGAGCCTTTGCCGTGCTTCTCCGAAAGTTGCCCTGACGTTTGTGCCCAATTCTGCCAAATTGGACATCACCTCAGCCTTCGCACCATGGTATTCCTGGCTGTGCAGGCGCTGCATGGCCACAAGGGTGTCGCCCTCGAGCAGGTAGTCTCCGTCGGCGGCCTCAATGCCTGCAGCAATCACCTCCATGATTTCGTTTTCAATCACGGCCAGGGCGTTGGATGCGTCCTCTGCCTGCTGCAACAGGGCGTTCTCTTCTTCCAGCATTCCGGCCCTGGCGGCCAGGGTCCGGATCGGTATCGCCGGACCCGGTTCACCAAAGCGTTCATTTGAATTCAGCACAATATCCCAGTAGGGCGTTGTGAAATAATTGACAGGGCGCGGTGCCTCGCCATTGCGGATGGCCAGAATCTCGTCGAAATATTCCCTGTAAACCGGGTCCCCGGTAACGGCATAAAGGCGAACCATCCTTGTCAGGTCATCAGAAGTCTGTCGCAATCTGTCAGACAGGGAGAGCGCAGCCATGCGAGATCGCCAGAATCCCTGAACTGACTCTCGCTCGTTCATGTAATTTGCCATGCCCAGCATGCTGACCAGAACGGCCAGCAAGACGAGAAACGAAACTGCGGACGAGTCTTTGAACCTGTTCAGGAGTTTCATCGTTGCGTCCTCCGGTTGCAAGTGTGGGCCATGCAAGGGTTGCATGACAGGGACGCAAGTGGGCCGGCCACAGGGAAAATCAGGGATGCACCCTGCAACCGGCCCTCTGGTTAGTCCTGCGCCTCCGGATGTCGGCCGCGATAAAGGGAAGCGACCAGCACAAGCGCTGACAGCAACAGCGACCCCGCCAACAAATTCATCAGATTGTTGAACTCATCTCGGCCCGCTTGCTCTTCCTGTGCAAGGTCCTGTTCCAGCTGGCGTGCCAGTTCCACCAGTGGCTGCATGATGCGGGCCTTTGCTTCATGATATTCAGCACCATGCAAACGCAACATGCCTTCCAGTGCATCACCTTCCAGCCGGTAACCGTTCCCGGCGCTGGCTGACACGATGTCCATGACCTCGTTTTCCAGCACGGCAAGGGCGTTGGACTGGTCTTCGGCCTCGCCCAGCAGAGACAAACTCGCGGAGCCAACCCCGGCCCTTTCAAGGAGAGTCTTGATTGCGACTGAATCTCCAGGCTCACCCAGACGGTGGTTGGTGGCCAGCACGAAGTCCCAGTAAGGGACCTCAAAGTACAGGCTGGGCCTCGGGGCCTCGCCATTGCGGATCGCCAGGACTTCGTCGAAGTGCTCCCGATACCTGGCTTTTCCCGTGACGGCGTAGAGACGTGCCATGCGTGTCAGGTCATCGGATGTTTGACGCAAGCCGTCGGCCAGGAAAATCTCACTTTGACGTCTGGCAGTATTCAGGCTGGTGGCGTCATTGCTGGCAAGGCTTTGCCGTCCCAGAAAGATTGATGCCAGCACCAGCAGCAACGCAAGGGAAGGCAAAATGGACTCCCTCGGGTTCTGCCGGTCCACCGCCAGGACAAGCGCTACGGCGGCGACAACTGTCAGTACCAGCAAAATGTCTACCCGTTGTTGCAGGAAATTGTGTGCGCTGCCTTCCACGATCAGGGCGTCAAGGCCAGAGCCCGTCACGAGTTCCACCAAAGGCTGCATGACCAACGCCTTGGCGTCGTGGTACTCCTGGCCATGCAGTCGCTGCAGTGCATCCAGCGATTCGCCCTCAAATACAGGGCCTTCATCGCTGGTATTGGCCGCAATCACGTCCATGACTTCTTCTACCAGCTTCGCAAGAAGGTTGGACTGGGTCTGCTCACGCGCCCGCAGACCTGCCTGCTGCATCAGAGACTGGATGGACGCTGGCGCGCCAGGAGCCACGGGCCGCTCACCTGTAGCCAGTGTGATGTCCCAATAAGGTATTTCGTAGTATTGCTCCGGTCTCGGCGCAATCCCGTTGCGAATGTCCAGGATTTCTTCAAAGTAGTCTCGATAGACTGGATCACCAGTAGCCGCGTATAGACGTACCATTCGTGTCAGATCGTCAGAGGTCTGACGCAGTCCATCTGCCAGATGGTAAAGTTCGCGCCGTTCGCCTCCCTCGGCCCTGATGTCATTGAGACCTGAGTAGGTCAAAGGCACCAGGACAAGCGCGACCAGCACCAGCAACAGGCCCAGAGACTCGGTTTTGGGCAAATGAAGCCGTCTTTGTAGC
>JAGWBD010000166.1 GCA_021296065.1 Anaerolineae bacterium | reverse complement strand
GCAGGTCGCTCTGGTTGGCCCTTGCCAGCAGGGCTTTCTGTTGCTGCCAGTTACGGGCTGCGAGGCCATCAATGGCGCCACCCGCCAGGGCTTCCAGCGCCTCATCGAAACTGCGAAACAACACAAAACGTAGACGACTGCCCGCAGGGATGCCTGTCCCCCCAGTCCGTTCCTGCCAGGTCGGCGCCAGACGCAAATCCACCTGTCCCGGTCCTTCATTCTCTCCGGGACGCAGCGCTTCCAGTTGCCAGCGCCCCGTGCCAACCGGCGACCAGTTGAAGGGGTGTTCCGTCAGGCGCGCCGGGGGCGTCCCCTGCAGGGCATGCCAGGGAAGAATGGGAAGTGTCAGGCGGTCCCGAAAACTTCCCAGTGGCTGTGACAGGCGGAATCGCAAGGCATTCGCTGCCAGGACATCGACTTCAACAGTCCGCCAAAAGCGCGCGCTGTCCGGGTCCCCCGGAAAATCCTGCGCCTGCAACAGCGACAGGGTGAACTTCACGTCTGTGGCAGTGAAGGGCACGCCATCTTGCCAGAGCACGTCCTCGCGCAGGGTGACGACATACTCCAGCCCGCTGGCGGTTACAGCCATGTCGGCCGCCAGGGCCGGCACTGGCTCGCCCTGGTTATCCAGTCGCATCAGTCCTTCGAATACCAGTCCGCCAACTTCCGCTTCCAGCGAACCCGGTGCGGCCAGCAAGGGGTTGACATGCAGCAGCGAGCCAACCAACCCCTCGCGAAACGTGGGGATGCCTGCGTCGACAACTGCCACATTGCCGGACGTTGCGGTTTCCGCGACGTGGTCCCGTGAGGATATGGTTCCTGCAGGCGTGGCGCTGTTGCCACCGTTTTGTTGGTCGGGACCGGTCCTGACAGTTGCGCGCCAGACGAGACCTGCTGCCAACGAAAGACTCGCCAGCAGGAACAGCAATACCTGCCAGCGACAGCCGCGCAGCATTGCTTCTACCTGAATGCTTGCCAGTTGTTATCTACTGGAATACCAGCACCGCGACGATAGATATGGCGAGGAACAGGACCGCGATGATGATCGTGATCTGGAAAAGCGTCTTTTCGAGTCCGCGCCGCGTCCGCGCGATCCCGCCTCCGGCGTCGCCGCCCAGCAGCGAACCGAGGCCGCCACCCTTGACCTGCAGGAGAATCAGCACAATCAACAAAATCGAGATGATGACCGCTGCAATTTGCAGCGCAGCCTGAATGTCCATGCCTGGCTCCCGAGCTTTCCACGAGCAGTGTAGCAAGGTGATGCCCGTTCTTCAAGCGTGGACACATGACAGTCTCCGGGATATGCTGCACTTGCTTGCCAGCATTTGTCAGGAAAGCCGATGCCAGCCCCCGTGATGTTGCTCATTCTTGATGGCTGGGGCATCCGCGCCATGCGCGAGGGGAACGCCATTGCCCTGGCGAAAACGCCACGACACGACACCTGGCTACAACAATATGAACGTTCCATTTTGCAGAGTTCCGGCGAGGCCGTCGGGCTTGTGCCGGGGCAAATGGGCAACTCGGAAGTCGGCCACCTCAACCTGGGCGCCGGGCGCGTAGTCTACCAGGACATCAGCCGCATTGACCGCGCCATTGCCGATGACAGTCTGGCGCGACACCCGGCCTTGCAGGCCGCCTTGACCCGCGTTCGCGCTGAAGCGCGCAACCTGCATCTGATCGGATTGCTGGGCCCCGGCGGCGTCCACAGCCACCAAAACCATTTGCACGCCCTGTTGGCCATTGCCGCTACCGCCGGCGTCAGCCCCCTGCTGCACGTCATCACCGACGGTCGGGATACGCCGCCGGACGGCAGTCGGGGCTATCTCGCCGATCTGGATAATGCGATCCAGGCGAAAGGAGCCGGGAAAATCGCCTCTGTTGCGGGGCGTTACTTTGCCATGGACCGCGACAGGCGTTGGGACCGCACACAACAGGCCTTCGATGCCATGGTCCATCGCAGGGGTCTCAGGGCGGGCAGCGCAGTTGAAGCCCTGGAGGCCGCCAGAAGCCGCGGGGAAGGCGATGAATTCATCACAGCGACGGCCATTGGCGACGACGACCACAGCATTCAGGACGGCGATTGCCTGCTCTTTTACAACTTCCGCGCGGATCGCATGCGCCAGTTGCTGCAGGCTTTCACCGGCGAAAACGGGGATGGCGACGTCGAATTTCTCCCCCCAACAGACCTGGACCTGTTGACTTTCACCCAATACATGTCGGGCTTGTCAGCCACGGTGCTTTTCCCGGTTGAGCAATTGACCAACACACTGGCTGAATGGCTCAGTGCGAAAGGGCGCAGCCAGTACCACAGCGCGGAGACCGAGAAGTACC
>JAGWBD010000057.1 GCA_021296065.1 Anaerolineae bacterium | reverse complement strand
CAAACTTTGGGGGTTCTTCGACACCGACATCCACCTCTTCGGCCTCGGCCCCGACGCCGACCCCGGAGCCTCCTATTTTCCGTTGGGTTCAGACCGCCTTGGCCGCGACATGTTTTCGCGTATCGTCACCGGCGGCCGTATTTCCCTGTCCATTGGCCTGGTCAGCGTCTTTCTCAGCCTGATTCTGGGCATCATACTGGGCGGAATCTCGGGCTACTATGGCGGCCAGATGGACAACGTCATCCAGCGCATCATCGAATTCATCCGCTCCATCCCCTCCATCCCGCTCTGGATGGGGCTCAGCGCCGCCCTGCCCCCTGAATGGCCGCTGGAGTGGCGCTACTTTGGCATCACCATCATCCTCTCCGCCATTGGCTGGACCGGTCTGGCGCGCCAGGTGCGCGGTCGCTTCCTCGCCCTGCGCACCGAAGACTTCGTCCTCGCGGCCCGACTCGGCGGCGCCAGCGACCGGCGCATTATCCTGCGCCACATGGTGCCTTCCTTCACCAGTCACCTCATCGCCTCCCTGACCCTCTCCATCCCCGGCATCATCCTCGCCGAGACCGCGCTCAGCTTCCTCGGCCTTGGCCTCAAGCAGCCAGTCATCAGCTGGGGTGTGTTGTTGCAGGAGGCCCAAAACGTCCGCACCGTCGCCCTGGCGCCCTGGCTCCTGTTACCTGGCCTGGCCGTGGTCATCTCCGTGCTGGCATTCAACTTCCTTGGCGACGGCCTGCGCGACGCCGCCGATCCTTTCAGTCGATGAGTTGCCACGGGAGCCAGCCATGAGCGATCTGCTGCTGGAGGTCCGCGACCTGCACGTCAGCTTCTATTTGACCGAAGGAATCGTGCGCGCCGTCTCGGGAGTCAATCTCAACCTGCGTCCTGGCAAGACACTGGGCGTCGTCGGCGAAAGTGGCTGTGGCAAGAGCGTAACGGCGCGCGCCATCCTCAACATGGTGCAACGGCCGGGACGCATCGACCAGGGCGAGATTCTCTGGTATGGCGACCCGGAACATCCGGGTGACATCGCCCAACTCGATTCGCGGGGGCCTGAAATTCGCGATCTTCGCTGGGGCGAAATCGCCATGATCTTCCAGGAGCCGATGACTTCGCTCAGCCCGGTGCACAGCATTGGCAACCAGATGATCGAGGCCATTCGCCTGCACCACAACGCCACCGAGGCAGAAGCCACCGAACAGTCCATCGAGTTTCTGAACCGCGTCGGTCTGTCGCAGCCAACGCGCCTGCTGGACGCCTACCGCCACGAACTCAGCGGCGGCATGCGCCAGCGGGTCATGATCGCCATGGCCCTCACCTGCAGCCCGCGCTTGCTGATCGCCGATGAGCCCACCACCGCCCTCGATGTCACCACCCAGTCGCAAATCCTCGACCTGATGCGTGACCTGCAGGATGAATTCGGCATGGCCATCCTTTTCATCACCCACGACCTGGGCGTCATCGCCGAAATGGCCGACGACGTGGCCGTCATGTACCTCGGCAAGGAAGTTGAAATCGCCGACGTGGATACCATCTTTCACCAGGCTGCCCACCCCTACACCCAGGCCCTGCTGCGCTCCATCCCGCGTCATGACGTCGTCACCGAGCGACTCGAATCGATCGTCGGCAACGTGCCCGACCCCTACAACATCCCGCGCGGTTGCGCCTTCCACCCACGCTGCAATCACTACGTGCCGGCGCAGTGCGGCAACCCGGAACTGGTTGAGGTCGGACGCGACCAGTGGGCGCTGTGCGCGCGGGTGCATGAAATCCTGCCCGCCTCCGGCGAAAGGACGAACGCATGATTGCTGAAAACGGCAAGTTGTTGCGCGTCCGCGACTTGCGCAAGTTTTTCCCCATCTGGAAGCGTGGCGTCTTTGCCCGCCATGTCACCGGCCAGGTCCGCGCCGTGGATGGCGTCAGCTTCGACATCGCGCGCGGCGAGGTGCTGGGTCTGGTTGGTGAATCCGGCTGCGGCAAGACCACGACCGGCCGCGTCATCCTGCGGGCCGACACACCAACCGGCGGCGAAATCCTCTTCACCCGCAGCGAGCAGGAAGAAATCGACCTCGCGCAACTTGACCGCGACCAGTTGCAACCCGTCTGGCAAAACATCCAGCTCATCTTCCAGGACCCCTACTCCTCGCTCAACCCGCGCATGACGCTGGAGCAAATCGTCAGCGAACCGCTGCGCAACTACAACGTGCTTGAAGGCAGCGCCCTGCGCGACCGCGTGGCGGAATTGCTGCGGCTCGTCGGGCTGCGGCCGGAGGTCATGTCTCGCTATCCGCACGCCTTCAGCGGCGGCCAGCGCCAGCGCATTGGCATCGCGCGCGCCCTCGCCCTCAACCCCCAATTGCTCATCTGTGATGAGCCGGTCTCCGCCCTCGACGTCTCCATTCAGGCGCAAATCCTCAACCTGCTCAAGGACCTGCAGCAGGAATTCGAGTTGACCTACCTCTTCATCTCCCACGACCTGAGCGTCGTGCGTCACCTCTGCGACCGGGTGGCAGTCATGTACGTCGGCAAAATCGTCGAGATCAGCGACACCGACGAGCTCTTCAACGAGACGCAGCACCCTTACACCGAGGCCTTGCTCGCCTCCGCGCCCACGCCGGACCCGCGCGTCAAACGCAGCAACGTGCGCCTGCAGGGCGAAGTCGCCGACCCTTCCAACCCGCCCGGCGGCTGCTACTTTCACCCTCGCTGTATCCATGCCCGTGATCGCTGCAAGACGGAAACGCCCCTGCTGCGCGAGACGCGCCCGGGCCACTGGTCGGCCTGTCATTTCGCCGAGGAACTGGACCTCAACAGCGCCGCCACCGCTCCCGACGTCACCGCCTGAGCGCCAGGATCACTCCGGCCGGCAAGGCAGTCCTCCGCTGCCCGGAAGCATCACGGCATTCGTAGATGGAGGAGCGCAGGACCATGAAAGCGAAACCCTGGGATGTCATCGTGCTTGGCGTCGGCGGGATGGGCAGCGCCGCGCTCTACCACCTCGCCCGTCGCGGCCAACGCGTCCTCGGCCTTGAACAGTTCGGCATCGCCCACGAGATGGGTTCCTCCCACGGCCTGACCCGCATCATCCGCCTGGCCTACTACGAAGACCCGGCCTACGTGCCCCTGTTGTGCCGCAGTTACGAACTCTGGCGCGAACTGGAAAGCGGAGCCGGTGAGCAGCTGCTCCACATCTGTGGCTCGCTGGATTGCGGGCCGGCCAATGACGAGATCTTTACCGCTTCCCTGCAGTCCTGCATTGAGCATGGCCTTGAGCATGAAGCCCTGGGCAATGCGGAAATCAGCGCGCGCTGGCCGGCCTATCGTTTCCCGGCGGACACCATGGGGCTGTTCCAGCCGGAAGGCGGCTTCCTGCTACCGGAAGCCTGCATTCGCGCCCACGTGAACGCTGCCCAGGCTTCTGGCGCGGAACTGCACACCGACGTTCGCGTGCGGGAATGGCAGGTCCGTCCAGGCGGGCTGGTGGAGCTGCGGACGGACGATGCGGCCTACCTTGCGCAGCGCCTGGTCATCAGCGCCGGCGCCTGGGCCGGACAATTCTTGCCGGAACTGGATACGGTAGCCATTCCCGAACGCCAGGTGCTCGTATGGCTGCAGCCGCAGGAACCGGCGCACTTCAAGGCGGAACGCTTTCCGGTCTTCAACTGCCTGGTTGACGAGGGCCGCTACTACGGATTTCCGGATTTCGCCGGTCAGGGATTCAAGTTTGGTCGCTATCACCATCTCGACGAGCCCGCCGACCCCGACACACTCGATCGTGAGCGGATCAGCGCAGCGGATAAACGGGTCCTGCTCCAGTTCGCGCAGCGCTATTTCCCGACGGGCGCCGGCCCTGCCCTGCTCTACAAGGTCTGCATGTTCACCAACACGCCCGACGAACACTTCATCATCGACCACCACCCGCAGCACGAACAGGTCTGCTTCGCCGCCGGCTTCAGCGGTCACGGCTTCAAGTTCGCCAGCGTCGTCGGTGAAATCCTGGCCGACCTCGCCCTGCAAGGCTCAACGCGACATGACATCGACTTCCTGCGCGCCGACCGCGAGATGATCCCGCTCGCCACCGCAGGACCATCCAATACCACAAATTGAAGCCCCTCACCCTGAGGGAAGGGCTCCCGCGACTGAGCGGGAATGGAGTTTGGGTGAGGCAGTCAGGATCTGGGCGAGGGCCTCGCGAGTCAATCAGCCCTTCAGGCCGCCCACCATCAGGCCCTCGATCAGATAACGCTGGCCGAAGACGTAGACCAAAACCACCGGCAAGGTGGCCATCACGATCGCCGCCAGCACCACCGAGATGCTGCCGGTCATCATGTAGCGCTGCAGGTCGTTGATGCCCAGCGTGATCGGGAACCTCGACGTGGTGTTCATGAAGATCAGCGGCGTCAGGAAGTCGTTCCACTTGCCGTTGAAAGCCAGCACCGCCAGGATCGCCATGCCCGGCGCCACCATCGGCAGGTAGACGCGACGGAAAATCTGGAACTGGTTGGCCCCGTCCATCATCGCCGCTTCCTCGTATTCCCCCGGGATCTGCAGGAAGTACTGACGCAGCAGAAAGGTGCCGAAGGCCGTCGGCAGGGCCGTCAAAATCAGCGACCACAGGGTGTCCGCCAGGCCGAATACCCTGGAAATGATGATGAAGAGCGGGATCAGCGTCGCCTGATAAGGGATCATCAGCGTCGCCAGCACCACCCAGAACAAACCGTCACGCCCCGGTAAGTAGCGCCGGGCGAAGGTGTAACCCGCCAGGGTGGCCGTGGTCAATTGCCCGACGACTGTCGACAGGGTCACGAAGAAACTGTTGCCCATCTGATAAACGAAGGGGATCTCATCGAAGACCTGCAGATAGTTGCCAAAATACAGGTCCCTCGGAATCCATTCCGGCGGCACCGTGAAGGATTCCGCCGGCGTGCGCAACGACGTGGTAACAACCCAGACGATCGGCATGATCGTCAATATGCCGATGATCAGCATGAATACCATCGCCAGCCAGTCCGCGGCGCTGCGCGGCATCCAGTCCGGAATGCGCTCGACGACGTCCTCATCACCGCGGCGACGGGTAGAGAGTCGGTTGATGACCGTCATGATCGTCTCTCCTCGCCTACTGGTAGAAGACCCAGCGTTTGCTGAGCAGGAACTGGAAACCGGTCACCGCCAGAATGATCAGGAACAGGATCACGGAAATACTGGAGGCGTATCCGAACTCAAGGTTGGCAAAGGCCGTGTCGTAGACCATCATCACGGTCGTGCGGCTCGAGTCGCCTGGTCCGCCGCGCGTCATCACGTAGGGCTCGTCGAAGAATTGCAGCAGGCGGATGACGTCGATCACCGTCGCAAACAGAATTGTCGGGCTCAACAGCGGCAGCGTGATCAGCCACAGCCGCTTCAACCCGCGCGCCCCGTCCACCGTGGCGGCTTCCAGGATCTCCTGCGGCAGCGCGCTCACGCCGCCCAGATAAATGATGAAGGTGAAGCCCAGGTTACGCCAGACCGTCGCCAGCGAGACGCTGAAACGCACGATGTCGCTGGAAACCAGCCAGGGCACCTTGTCGATACCAAGGACGCCAAGATAATAGTTAACGACGCCGAAGTCCGTGTGGAACAGATAGGACAGGGTGACGGCCACCGATACTCCCGACAGCAGCACCGGCAGGAACCAGACCGTCCGAAAGATGTACGCCAGGCGACTGCGCGCGAAGCGGTGCACCGACAGCGCCAGTGAGATGGCGAAGACCTCCAGCATGCCCACCGTCATCGCCATCATGACGAAGGTGTTGCTGAAGCTGTTTCCTACCAGTTCATGTTGAAACAGACGTGTGAAATTTTTCAGGCCATAAAATTCCGGTGGCCGGAATACGTTCCATTTCATGAATCCCAACGCGACTGCCACCACGATCGGGGCCAGCACGAAAACAATCAGACCGATCAGCGTAGGCAGCAGGAACAGAACGCCCAGCACCATCCGCTGGCGTCGGATGCCCTGCACCGTATCACCGGCCAGCCAGGCGGGCAGCCAGTTGCGTCGACCGCTGCCCAGGGTCGTCTCGGAAGCCACGCCGGGCCCTCCCGTTGGTCGTTTATCTTGAGGACTGGCGACTGTGCAGCGGCAACGCAGGCAACTGCACAGTCGCGTTCGCCTGCTTCAATGGACTACGCGTTGCGCGCGTAGAGGTCTTCCATCTCCGCCTGCATGTTGTCCAGCGCTTCCTGCGGCGTCTGCTCGCCGTTGGTCGCCAGCCCGGTGTAACGCGTGAAGATGTTGGTCAGTTCCACCACAAATACCGGTTGCGCGATCGGACCCGTGTCCGGCCGCTCGTCGATTGTGTCGTAGAACACGCGCCAGTTCTCCACGCCCGTCTGGCCGAAGCGCTCTTCCGTGTTCAGCGAACGCCGTGTCGGCGTCGTCAGGGGCAGGGGCGTGAAGTGACCCAGGGCGTCCTGAATCTCACGCTTCTTGTAGTGCTTGAGGAAGTCCCAGCACTGGTCTTCCTGGCCGCCGCCATCCAGAATCCACGGGCCGCAAACGCCCAGCTGATGCCGTTGCGACTTCCACTCCGGCCAGAACTGCGTGTCGAAGGAGCCCGGTTCCAGGCCGGAGTTGATCAGCCCGCCGGCCCAGAAGCCGCCCGCCGGCGTCATGCCCAGTTTGTTGCCGCTGAAGAAGCCCAGCAGGGTGGTGCCACCGCCGATTTCCACCGCCGGCGTCAGTCCCTCCTGCGTCAGCGAGACCACAAACTCCAGCGCCTCGACCATCTTCGGATTGTTGGCCTGCGGCGCCGGCCAGCGCCAGCCACCACCGCGCCCCACGGCCCGCTCGTCACCCGCATAGAAGGTGTCCCAGAACCACTCGCCGCCGGGCGCCCGCTCTTCCTCTAGCACGTTGGTGTCATTGACGAAGATCCAGGGCATCCAGCTGCCCCAGAAGCGGTTGATCCAGCCATAGCCGAATGAGCCGTCGATGCCGGTCATGGCCTGCGCCATGCCGTAGAAGTCGTCCTTTGTCCATTCCTTGCCCGGCATTTCCAGCCCGGCCTCGGCCAGCAGATTCTTGTTGAAGAACATGTTGGCCGCGTTGAAGTTGTCCATCAGCTGGTAGACGTCGCCCTCGTAGAGCATGGTCTCCGACAGCGCCGCGCTGGTGTCGGCGTAGTACTCCATGAATTCGTCCGCGTCGTCCATCAGGCGCGGCGTCAGCGGCTGCGCCAGCCCCTCACCGGCGTAGAGGTGAGTCACCTCGGTGCAGGCGAAGCCGACGTCCACCGGGTTGCCGGCGGCAAGGGTCGCCAGAATTTTGGTGGCGACTTCCTGATGATCGACGCCGGTGACGGAAATGGCCTCGATGTTCACGTGCGGGTTCAACTCCATGTAGGTGCTGAGCATGTGCTGGACGTTATCCACGTTAAAGACCTGATAGCGCATGTTAATCTGGTCCTGCGATGGCGCCGAGGCCAGCGTCACGCTCCCCGGCAATGCGGCGGCGGCGGCCCCGGCCACGCCGGCCGCGCTCGCCTGTAACATTTCCCTCCGACTTAAGTTGCCCATTTCATGTTCTCCCTATTCCCTCCAACAATATTGCGGCCGACTGCGGGTCGGGGCAGCAGAACCCCGGGCCCTTTGGCCAGCCCGTTGCGGTCAAGTCAGCGCAATTGCGCAGACCAAAGTCTATCCACCTGCTGCTCACTGCGCAACAAGGGGCAGGCAACAATTCCCTGCATTGGACTCAAGCGGGAACAACAAGGGGCAACGACCTCTGGCCGTTGCCCCGTATTGTGTCCCTGCAACCCCTACGCGTTGCGCGCGTAGAGGTCCTCCAGTTCCGCCTGCATTCCGTCAAGCGCCTCTTGCGGGGACCGCTCCTGACTGACTGCCAGACTGGTGTAGCGTGTGAAGATGTTGCTCAACTCCACCGAGAACACCGGCGCAGGGATGGGCCCTGTGTCGGGGCGCTCGTCCGCTGTGCCGTAAAAGACATGCCAGTTGGCCGGGCCGGTGTTGGCAAAACGCTCGGCGTTGTTCATCGAGCGCCGTATCGGCGTCGTGCGCGTCGTGCCGCTGAAGAATGCCAGTAACTCCATCACCTCGCGTTGCTTGCTGAAATTGGCGAAGTCCCAGGCCAGATCTTCATTCGCGCCACCGTTGAAGAGCCAGGGACCGCAGACGCCCAGCTGATGCCGCTGCGAGGCCCACTTCGGCCAGTACTGCACGTCGAAGTCACCCATTTCCATGCCGTTTTCCAGCAGGAAGCCGGTGAAGAACCCGCCCGCCGGGTACATGCCGATCTTGTTGTTGGTGAAGAACCCGGCCATGTTCTCGCTGAAACCAAGCTCGGCCGTTGGCGCCACACCTTCGGCCGTCATTGAGACGACGAATTCCAGCGCCTCGACCACCGCCGGGTTGTTGGCCTGGGGTTCCGGCCAGCGATAGCCGCCGCCGCGACCCTCGGCCTTCGGATCATCGGCATAGAAGGTGTCCCAAAACCATTCGCCGCCCGGCGCCCGCTCCTCGGTCAGGATGTTGGTCTCGTTAACGAAGATCCAGGGCATCCAGCCGCCCCAGAGCCGGTTCGGCCAGGCAAAGCCGAAGGAATCGCCAGCCTCGCCGAGGCCGGTCATGGCCCGTGCGTAACCGACAAAGTCTTCGAGGGTCCAGGTCTCCTCCGGTACCTCCAGACCTGCCTCGTTGAGCAGGTTGACATTGAGGAACATGTTGGCGGCGTTCCAGTCAACCATCAACTGATAGTATTCGCCTTCGAAGAGCATCGTTTCCGACAGCACTGGACTGATATCGGCGAAATACTCCTTGAAATCGTCCGCATTGTCCAACAGGCGATCCTTCAGCGGCGCCGCCAGACCCTCACCGGCGTAGAGTTGCGTGGCCTCGGTACAGGCGAAGCCAATGTCGATCGGCGTGCCGGCCGCCAGCGAGGCCAGAATCTTGGTCGCCACTTCCTGGTGGTCCGTCCCCGTCACACTGATAATTTCCAGTGTGACGTTCGGCCTGGCTTCACTGTAGGCTGCCAACACAGCTTCGTAATCCGACGGCCAGGCGACCTGATAACGCAACGTGACATTGTCTTGCGATGGCGCCGAGGCCAGCGACACGCTCCCCGGCAACGCGGTGGCGGCGACCCCGGCCACGCCGGCCGCGCTCGCCTGTAACATTTCTCTCCGACTTAAATGGCCCATTTCAATCTCCCTGCCTGCTTTCTGCTAAATAAATGAAAGGTGGCCGTTTTTGGGTTGGGTCAGCACAAGCCCGTTCCCGCCTCCGACCGGCGCGATTGCCCCGCGCAGGCACACAGGTCAAATGTTATCGCCTTGTCACTACCCCGCCGCAAGACCATTTATCCAACTTTGCCCAGGTTGGACTTAACAATGGGGCCGGCGAAACGCCGTTCACCGCCCCGCCCCGGGTTAAATCCCCCTCACCCCGCGAGGCTGGCGCGACGTCGCGGCGAGGCAATTGCCACCATGGCGGACATTGGGACTGGAGTTGGGTATTTGCTGACGAACGGTTTGCTCCGGCCCCAAAAAAACCCCTCTCCCTGAAGGAGAGGGGGTCAGGGGGTGAGGGCCGCACCGGGCCACTACCCGCAATTGCCTTGCGAACCCTTACGCGTTGCGCGCGTAGAGGTCCTCCAGTTCCGCCTGCATGTTGTCCAGAGTTTCCTGCGGCGACTGCTCGAGGCTGACGGCCAGTTCCGTGTAGCGCGTGAAAATGTTCGTCAGTTCGATTGAGAAGACCGGCGCCGGAATCGGCCCTGTGTCCGGCCGGGCGTCCACCGTATCGTAGAAAATGTTCCAGTTGTTCACGTTCGGAAAACGCTCTGCCGTGCACATTGAGCGCCGCGCCGGCGTCGTGCGCGTCACCCTGAAGAAGCCGATCATCTCCATCACGTCACGGCCTGTATGCCACTTGACGAAGTCCCAGGCCGCATCTTCATGACCGCCGATCAGGATCCACAGGGCGCCCACGCCCAGCTGGTGCCGTTGCGACTGCCAATTCGGCCAGAACTGGGCATCGTAAGTGCCCGGTTCCATGCCCGCGTCCTGCAGGAAGCCGGTGAAGAAGCCCCCGCCCGGGTACATACCGATCTTGTCGCCGGCAAAAAAGCCCGACAGATTCTCGGCGAAGCCGCGCTCTACCGAAGGCGCGTAACCGTCCCTCGTCAGCGCGACGACGTGCTCCAGCGCCTCGACATTCAATGGATTGTTGGCCTGCGGTTCCGGCCATCGGAAGCCACCGCCACGCCCGGCGGCGTTGGGGTCATCGGCGTAGAAGGTGTCCCACAGCCACTCGCCACCCGCCACGCGCTCCTCGGTCAGCAGATTGCTGTCGTTGACGAAAATCCATGGCAGCCAGCCGCCCCAGAGCCCGTTGTTCCAGGCATAACCGAAAGAGTCGCCTTCCGGCCCCAGCCCGGTCAGCGCCTGGGCATATTCGTTAAAGTCATCCTTCGTCCACTCCTCGCCAGGTACTTCAAGGCCGGCTTCCGCTATCAGTTTGGTGTTCAGCCACATATTGGCGGCATTGAAGTCGCGCGGCAGCTGATACAGATCGTCTTCATAGAGGTCAGTTTCGACCAGCACCGGACTGACATCCGAGAAATATTCCTTAAAGTCGTCGGCCTGGTCCAGCAGGCGCTCCTTCATGCCCAGCGCCAGGCCCTCGCCCGCATAGAGCTGGGTCGCTTCGGTGGCCGCGAAGCCGATGTCCACCGGCGTGCCGGCCGCCAGCGAGGCCAGAATCTTGGTCGCCACCTCCGCGTGGTCGATGCCGGTCACGCTGACCACCTCGACCGTGACGTTGGGCGCGACGCCGGCGTAGGCGTCAATGACTTCCTGATAATCTTTCGGATCGGCCTGCAGCCGAATGGTGACCGCATCCTGCGATGGCGCCGAGGCCAGCGACACGCTCCCCGGCAACGCGGTGGCGGCGACCCCGGCCACACCGGCCCCGCTCGCCTGTAACATTTCTCTCCGACTTAAAGTGCCCATTTCAAGTTCCCCCTATATTCCACCATCATTTTTGCAACCGCACACGGCCTGGAGCAGCAGCAGCCCGCTCCTGTCCGCGCCGGCGCAACGCATATTTTGACCGTGAGGTCACCGCTCCGCCACAAGGCCCTTGCCGAAACGTCCCCGAATTGGACTCATCCCGAAATGCGCAGGAGCCCTCACCCCACCCCCTCTCCCACGGGGAGTGGGGGAGAATGATTGGCTTGCGCCAGGCAGGAATAGTCTCCAGGCGTGGCGCGCGTAGAGATCCTCCACGATCCTCCACGGCCGCCTGCATGTTGTTCAGCGCGTCCTGTGGCTACTGTTCCAGCTGCACCGCCAGGCTGGAATGGCGCGTGAAGAAGTCGGTCAGTCAGATCGGTAACGCCGCCGCCGTGACCGGGCCGGGTTCCGGCCGCGACAACTCAGGGAAATATCGGCTGCATTTGCCAGACGTCCAGCGAATTCATTCGCGCGCCGGCGCCCGTCAGCGCCAGACCCGTACAACCGGCATCCGGTGGATAGATGCGACTGGTGATACTGCTGCGCCCGTTGGCGATGATCTCCAGCACCGAGCCGTCCAGCAGGACCAGCAGGTCCAAAGTCTCGTCCGCCGCCAGTTCGTGCGGGGCCACGCAGGGTTCGCTGTCGTTGAACAGGCTGTTGTCCCGCCGCGTCACCGTCAGTTCCTGCGTCGCCGCGTCCCAACTGATATCCGCGCCATAGCTGCCGTCGGCCGCCTGGGCCAGCCCCAAAGCGACCTGACCCTGTGCCGCGAAGCTGGCGCGCAGTTCCAGCGACAGACTGCCGCAGTCCAACGGGATTTCTCCGTTTAAGTCTTGCGCGCCCAATTGTGTGTGCGCGCCGCGAATGCCGGCCAACTCCGCAACGGTCTCCATCACCAGGCGCTGCTGACTGTCCAGGCTGAGCACGCGCGGGATGGCCTGCACGCCGGACCAGTTGGCGTTCACCTGCTCGGAGATACTGCGTCCCTCGCGCAGCCAGCCCCACATCAGCCGTCGCCCCTGGCTGTCCTCGATGCACAGCGGCGCGTAGTAGTAACCGTAATCCAGCACGCCGTCCGTCTCCGGATGGAAACGGCGGCCGTCAAAGTCGCCGCTGATCCAGTAAACCGTGTTGGTCCGGTCGTCATGAATGGACGAGAAATACAGCACCCACTTGTCGCCCAGTTTGAAAAAGTTCGGGCACTCCCACATCCGGCCATGTTTGTCCACGTCGCCGGTAATCATCGGCCCCAGGTACTCCCAGTCCACCAGGTCCGGCGAGCGGTAGAGCGGGATCATGCCGCCGTTGCCCTCGATGCGGCAGCCGAGCACCATGTACCAGCCGTCGTCCTCGCGCCACACGAAGGGATCGCGGAAGTCGCGCTGCTGGCCGGAAATTGCCGGCACCTCGCTGAGCACCGGGTTGGCCGGGTGCCGCACCCAGTGCACCAGGTCCTCGCCGCTGCCGGTCGCCAGGGCCTGCACCTGCACCTGGCTGCCAGGGCCGCTGGTGGCCGTGTAGATCACCGTGGGCA